>CAYYHB010000066.1:0-21797 GCA_964471395.1 uncultured Burkholderiales bacterium
CAGTCTCTTCCGCAGCACAGCCCGGCTGGTGACCCGACTGCTCACGCGGTGGATGGCCACCTGCCGGCGGAGCTCGAGGACCATCTGCTCGAGCGCGCCGAACAGCTTTGCCCAGCGGTCCTCGGTGTTCTTCAGGCGCGCCTCGGACTTCGACTGCTCGTCAGCTACGCCGTCGACCTTTTCCGAGATTGTCTGCATCTGCTTGCCCATCTGCAGCATCTGATCGCCGAGCAGGCGCATCATTCCGCCCACTTCCCGAGTCTTGTCCCGCTGCACGACGAGGCCGGCCAGCAGGTCCTGATGGTCGCTGGTCTGCTGCTGCTTCAGCTCTTGAATCTCTTGTTCCAACTGATTGAACTTGTCCACACTGCTGGCGCTCCTTGAACATTTGCTCCAGGACCGACCGCACCCAGGCAACTCCGCCCTGCTCATGCACCCAGGCAAAAACCTCTGGTTCTACGCGAACCATGAGTTGCGGCGCGCCGTAACGGTTAGGCTTTGTTGACGCGTACTTGCGAGGGCGTCCCCCGCCGCGCTTTGGGAGAGTTACACGGTCGGTCACTCCCTCAGCATATACCTGAAGTCAGAAATTCGGCCTTGCACTTTAATATCCTCGAGGCGCGATTCATCCTCAGCGACTACCGGCGCAGATACAACGACGAGCGACCCCACAGCTCGCTTGGGTATTTGAAACCAACGGAGGCCATCACGGACGCGAGCGGGGCTGTCGTGGCCCGCTACGAGTTCGACGCGTGGGGGGCCCAGCTCGGCTCCAGCTCGCCTTCTCGGGAGGGTTCAGCAACGGCTACGTGGGCGGTACGCACGGACGCGACCACCAGGCTCCTACGCTCAACGGACCCTGGCCGGAGGCTTAAGGCCATGGAGCACTCCTGACCCGGTCACCATGAAGCCAGGTCGCCGGGCAGGCCGTCGCGCCCGGCCATCGCTTCGGCCAGGTGGCGCTGGAAGGTCTTGCTCGAAGTCTCAGACAGCGTCACGCTGTCTGCCATCGGCTCGAGGTCGCCCGGTTGGCCGTCTCGTCCGGCCAGAGCCAGGGCCAGTTGGTAGGTGAAGCGATCGCGCCCGCCGGGCTGTCCGAATAACGAATTTCCGTTCACCAAAATACACCCGCCAGATCCCAAAATCTTGTTCTATCTCTCTGTAGGCTGAACATAGTCAATGGGCCTGAAAGAATGCTGAAAGAGGTGGCGAAGATCCTTACTGTGCGGTTCTTTCTCCCTATCGCGCTTCTGCTTCTCGTGGGTCTGGCCCAGGATTGGCGCCATTTAGAGCCGATCCCGGCACCACCAGCGGGGATGGTGCTCGTCCCAGCGGGCGAGTTCCGGATGGGCACCGACGACCCCCGGGCCGACGAGGAGTCGCGGCCCCTGCGCAGGGTCCGACTGTCGGCCTTCTACATCGACCGCACCGAGGTGACCAACCGCCAGGTGCGCTCGGTGAAGGCCGACTTCGCCTACCCCGAAGGACGAGAGGAGTACCCCGCCACCGGCCTGACCCGAGAGCAAGCCGAGCAGGTGCTGTCGGCCCTGGGCAAGCGCCTGCCCACCGGGGCCGAGTGGGAGAAGGCGGCCCGGGGCGAGGATGCTCGCACCTACCCCTGGGGCGAGCATCCTCCCGAGGGGAGAGCCAACGTGGGGCGCATCGGCGAGCACAAGTGCGCCAGCCTCTCCCTGCAACCGGTGGGGAGCTATCCTCAGGGAGCCAGCCCTTACGGCTGCCTGGACATGATCGGCAACGCCTTCGAGTGGGTCTCTGACGACCACCCCGGCCCTCCCGTGCGCCACATCCTGCGCGGGGGGGCCATCGGCTACCCCGAGCGCTACTGCACCACTTACGCCGTGACCATCGAGGACACCGGCGTTACCTGAAACGAAGTCGGTTTTCGCGGAGCGAAGACGCCATGAGAATCGTCCTGAAAGCAGTTCTGCTGATTGTGCTGGGCTACGCCCTGGGCACGCTGATCGTGTTCTGTCGCCTGCGCCCCCTGACCGTCGTGCTCTACGGCGTACCTCTGGGTCTTGCCCTCTATGCTTTGCAGCGCAAGATCCGCTCTTTGCGGCCGGCGCCCCCGCCCGAGCGGGAATGGCTGCCCGCCCGCGAGGCCCTCCGGAAAGGTCTCTCCGACCACAACGGCTAACCTGCGGCCATGGATCTCCCCCGCCGCCTGGGCCTGCTCGACGCCACCACGGTCGTAATCGGCAGCATGATCGGGGCGGGAATCTTCCTCAAGGCGGGCGAGATCGCCCAGAAACTGCCCTCCCCCTGGCTGGCAGTCTCAGTCTGGGTGGTGGCCGGGCTGCTCTCCATGGCCGGAGCCCTGAGCATGGCCGAGCTCAGCTCGCGCTATCCCCACTCGGGCGGGCTCTACGTCTTTCTGCGCGAGGCCTACGGCGACAAAATGGCCTACCTGTTTGGCTGGTCGTTGCTCTCGGTGATGCAGACCGGCTCCATCGCGGCCATCGCGGCCGGCGTCAGCCAGGGGATCGACGAGTTGCACCACCTGACCCCATTTCAGTCCAATGCCATCGCGGTCGGTTGCATCGTGTTTCTGTCCGGGGTCAACATCTGGAGCGTGCGGGCCGTGGGGGCGATCCAAATACTCTTCACAGTGATCAAGTGCGGCGGCATCCTGGTCTTGATCGGGGGCGGATTCTTGTCGACCGCCGGGAGCCTGGCCAATTTCGCGCCGGGCGAGGTGCCCGTGGGGCTGGCCTTCCTTGGGGCCTACGGGGTCTGCATGCTCAAAGCGCTCTGGGCTTATGACGGCTGGATCAACGCCACCTTCGTGGCTGGCGAGATCAAGGAGCCCAAACGCAATCTCCCGCTGGCCCTGGGGCTGGGCACACTGATTGTCATGCTGGTCTACGTAGCCACCAACGCCGCCTACCACTACGTGCTCCCCCTGGCCGAGGTGCAGCAGGCTGAGAACGCGGCCACGGTGCTGGCACTCCACACCGGCGGGGCCCAGGCGGCTCTGCTGATGACCGCCCTGGTGGCCATCTCCACCTTCGGGGCCTTGAACAGCTCGATCCTGGCCGGGCCGCGGGTCTACTTTGCCATGGCCCGCGACCGGCTGATCTTCGCCCCCCTGGGCGCCATCCACAGCTCTTTGCTGACACCCCATTTTGCCATCCTGGTCCAGGCCGTCTGGTCGGTTGCCCTGCTGGCCCTGTGGGGCACCTTCGAGCGCATAACCGACAATGTGATGTTCATCTACTGGCTGTTCTATGCGCTGGGGGGGCTCGCAGTCTTCATCCTGCGTAAGAAGACCGACGACGAGATCCCCTATCGCACCCCGGGCTACCCGGTCGTGCCCGTCCTGTTCGTGGTCGGGGCCCTGGGGCTGGTCATCAATACGGTCATCCAGTCGCCCAACGACTCGGCTCAGGCCCTGGGGCTGATGGTCATCGGGGCGGTGTTCTATCCACTCTTGAAGCGATGAAGCGGCGCAGCACGTCGGCGCTGGCGGGCAACGTCTGGCAACGAGTGGGTCGGCCCTCGTAGTTGTCGCGCTCGAAACGCACCTCGCGAAGGAGCGCCTCGCGCACGGCTTCGGGAAACTTGATCGGGTCGGCCGTGGCCAGGCACACCATGGGCTCATCGCGCTCAAACCTGGAAGCCACCGAGACCCCCGCAGCCGTGTGGGGATCGATCAGCTTGCCGTGGCGCTCGTGCACCTGGCGAATGGTGGCCAGAATGTCCTGGCGGCTGGCCGAGCCGGACTGGAAAAGGGAATCGCCGCCTGGCACCTCGACGCGGCCAGTCCGCGCGAACTGCTCCATGGCAGCCGTCACGCCTTCTCCCAGCCGATAGAATAGATAGCGCTCAAAGTTGCTGGCCACCTGGATGTCCATGGCCGGGGCCAGCGTGTTCACCGCCTCGCCGCGCTGGTAGACACCGGTCTGGAAGAAACGTGCCAGGATGTCATTATCGTTGGTAGCCACCACCAGGCGAGCGATGGGCAGGCCCATCCGGGCGGCGTACCAGCCCGCCAGGACGTCCCCGAAGTTGCCTGTGGGCACGCAGAAGCTGACCCTTTCGGCCCCCGTCTGACGACGCACCTGGTGCCAGGCGGCGAAATAATAGACCGTCTGGGCCAGCACCCGGGCCCAGTTGACCGAGTTCACCGCCCCCAGGCGGTAGGCGCGCTTGAACTCGAGATCGGCGGATAGCTCCTTGAGCAACTGCTGGCAGCCGTCGAAATCGGTCTCCACAGCCAGGTTGAAGACGTTGTCGTCCAGCACGCTGGTCATCTGCAGCTCTTGCACCCGCGAGATGCGGCCCCGGGGGAACATCACGAAGATGCGGATCCGCTCACGCCCGCGCACACCGTAGATGGCGGCCCCCCCGGTGTCCCCGCTGGTGGCGGCCAGGATGTTCAGCTCCTGGCCACTCTGGGAGAGCAGATGCTCGAACAGCTCTCCCAGAAGCTGCAGGGCCACATCCTTGAACGAGTAGGTGGGGCCGTGATAGAGCTCGAGTAGATAGTCGTCCCCCAGTCTGGTCAGGGGGGCCACTCCCCGGGGCCAGCGCTCGGGGGCGTAGGCCCGGGCCAGCAGCTCGGGCCAGGGCAGGCCGGGGGCGAAGGGCTCGAGCACCGAAAGGGCCAGCTCGGGGTAGTCGCCCTCGGGCGGAGTGATCGCCGGGACCGATTCGGGTATCAGCAGGCCGCCGTCTTCGGCCAGCCCCATCATCACCGCATCTTGAAAGGTCAGCCCGGCCGTTTTGCCGCGGGTAGAACGATAACGCACGTTACCCGCGCTTCGTGGCCTTGCGCACCCTCTCCTTGAAGCGGTATATTCCCCAGACGATGGAATGGATCACCGACAGCGAGATCTGGATCAGCCTGATCACCCTTACCCTTCTCGAAATCGTGCTGGGCATCGACAACATCATCTTCCTGTCCATCCTGTCGGGACGCCTGCCCGCCGAGCAGCAGCGGCCGGCCCGGCGCATCGGGCTGGGGCTGGCCGTCTTCACCCGTTGCCTGCTCTTGCTCTCTTTGAATTGGGTCGCCAGTCTCACCACCCCGTGGTTCACGATCGCCAATCTGTCTATCAGCGGGCGCGACTTCATCCTGATCGTGGGAGGGCTGTTCTTGCTCTTCAAGAGCACCCACGAGATCCACTTGCGACTCGAAGGCGAGGAAGAGGAGCAGGGCGAGGTCAAGCCGGCGGGTCGCAACCAGTTCCTGATTGTGCTCGTCCAGATCCTGTTGCTGGACATCGTCTTCTCGCTCGACTCGGTGATCACCGCGGTGGGGATGGCCAGCAGAGTGCAGGTCATGATCGCCGCGGTCATCATCGCCATTGCCATCATGATGGTCGCGGCCGACGCCATCTCGGATTTCGTAAACCGCCATCCCACCATCAAGATGCTGGCTCTCAGCTTCTTGCTCTTGATCGGCATGTCGTTGGTGGCCGAAGGCTTCGACCACCACATTCCCAAGGGCTACATCTACTTCTCGATGGCCTTCTCGGCCATGGTGGAAGCCCTCAACCTGCGTACCAAGAGCAAGCGCCGCCCGACCACGATGCCGGTGAGCGATCAGTAAGTCGGATCGGTGCGTCCGAAGGTCCAGGGGCTGCTCAGGTCGACCGGTTTGTGCTGCATTTGCTTCTTGAGCTCGGCCTGGACAAAGGCCTGAATGCGCTCGGCCTGCTCCTCCGCGAGCTCGAGAAACTCAAAGCCGTGGTCGAACATGCCGCTCACCGTCAGCTCGTTGCGCCAGCACAGGCGGGCCCTGGTCTCCAGGGGGGATTCGCGGGCATCGAGCTTGAGAGTCACCTGCAAGTCGTCTCCATCGGGCAGCGGGCGCTCGCAGGTGGCTCTAAAGCCCGAGACGCTCAGGTTGATGACAAAAAGGCGAACCTTCAGGCTGTCCTCTCCCGATCCGATCTCGGCCCCCAGCACCTTGTTGACCCGGGGCTCCTTGCGATTGTCTTCCATGAGCCTCCCCCTTTTTGCGGCTCAGTGCCGGAAAGGTTGCAGCACCTGGCGCAGCTCACTCAGCACGCTATCCACGAGCGTTCCCATCTCGGTCAAGCTGTCGGGCTCCGTGGCTCGATCCAGGCGTATCTGGCGCTGGGCCGTGCCCAGCACGGAGTTGAGCTGATGGCTCAAACTGACGCCCATCTGAAGGGGCGCCTCGGTCAACTTTTTGAAATCATTGGCGTAAAAATCGAGCAGAGCCTGTGAGCTGGACAGAAAGTTCTTGACCTGTCCCGTCAAGCTCAGCGTCACCAGCCGAGCAAGCTTGTTGGGAGGGCGGTGCAGAGTAGCAGACAGATAGTACAGCACCGGGTCTTTCTGCATCCGAAAGCGCACGCTGTGGTGGTCAGGGTCGGAGACGATTCCGACCATGGGATAGCCCTTGCCCACCAGCACGGCGATCAGCTGGCCGATCAATATCTCGTCCAGGCTGTCGGAAACCTCCCGACGCAGCGCGAAGTTCTCCAACATCGAAAAGGAAGGCATTCTTTGCTCCTTCAGGAGGGGGTCAGCTCGAGCCGGCCCCGCAGGACTTTTTTCAGGGCGTGCACAGCCGAATCGAGGTGAGAGCGGATCAGCGGGACATCGACTTCCAGATCGTGCTTGAGATAGGTTCCCAGGTCGAGTAGCAACGGGATCTGGGCGTACAGATATCCCCCAGACAGCTCGGCATCGAAGGTAACCACTCCGGGCTCGTCGGTTGCCAGGAACGGGTGGCGCACCTCGGAGCGAAGTGAGCTCCAACGCGCGCCCAGCTTGTCGACCCGCTCGCCGTAACCGACCACCACCTCGGCCAGGTGTCCCAGCACTTTCGAGACCGCCAGCTCCTCGGCCAGGTGTCGCAGCCGAAAAATCAGGCGGCTATGATCTCCGGGCAACTCGAAGCGAACGTAGTGGTTGACCCCGTCCGAGTTCAGCTCGAGCATCTGGTAGCCCTCGCGCACGCACGAGGCGACCACTGCCCCCAACAAAACGTCGTCCATTCGCTCGTTGTGGAACAGCTCCTCATAGCGACTCCAGCTGTGCTGCAAGAGCTCGGCGAAGATGCTCTCCTTTTCGGCGTCGTCCATGGGCGTGGGGTTCGCAGCCGCCCGGGAAGGATCCTACTGAAAGTCGATACCGAAGGCTTTCCCCAGGCGCTGCTCCTCCAACCTCAGGGCTTCCATCTTCGCCGGCCAGGCAGCCTGCAGAGCTTGCATCTTCTGGCTGGCCTCATCTCGCTGGGCTGGAGTCAGCTTGAGGTCGACCACGTCCCCAATCACCTGGTTGAAGGTCGTAAAGTCCTGCCAGGCGGCCAGAAACTGCTGATGAAACCCGGCCACGGCCTCGGGCGGGCGCATCTTGCCGACCTCCTCGGACATCCTGCGCGATTCCTCGGAGAGAGAGCGATAGGCCTGAGCTCGCAGGTCGAAGGGGAGTGCCGAGACCTGAGTCATGCGCGACTGGGCCTCCCGTAACTTGTGCTCATGCGGGCTAATGGCCTCAAAATAGCGGATCACGTCACGACGCTCGGCCGAGCAGCCCAGGGTCAGGACGCCGAGGAACAGGCAAAGCACAATCTTGATCATGTTCTCCTCGCACGGATCATGCCATGAATTCTTGACATCTGGTAGGAAAACTTCTCCTCCGGAAGCCTCCCCCCTTTCCCCCCGGACGAAGGGATTAGCCAGGAATTACTACAGGACAGGGCTGAAGGAGAGACGAAAGCAGCCCCAGATGAGCAACAGCGTGTCCATCGATCCGGCCCAGGCATTCCGCCAGATGGGCCGATTCGCTCTGGCCGAGTCGGGCCGATATGTCGTCAATCTCGTGTCCGCCGCGGTGGCCAGCGGCGCGACCTTTTGCAGGGTTCAATCCGACTCGTCCGAGTGCACCGTTGAGTTCGACGGTCAAACTTTCACCGATGCCGAGCTGGAGGCGCTCTTTCCAGCCTGCTTTCAAGAAGATTCCTCGCCCCGGCTGCGCGACCTCGCCATCGGGCTGTTCGGAGCCCTGGAGATCGATCCCAAAGGGGTCACCCTCGAAACCTGGGGCCAGAGCTCCGGAGCTCGCCTCAAGCTGGCCCGAGAGGGCGGGGCCAAAGTCGAGAAGCTGAGTCGGTCTCCCTTCAAGGACAGTGGCTCGTTGACCCGTATCAAGGTCGGCGGCAAAGGCTTCTTCTCCAAATTGATCAAGCGCTCGGACACGGTCAACCCGGAGGAGGCCACCCTGACCGAAACCTCCGCCTACGCTCCCTTGAAGCTGACGGTCAACGACAAAGTAATTTCCTCGCCCTACAATCCGAGCAACTGCCTCATGCATACCGCACTGGAAGGCCCGGGTAAGGCGTTGGTTGGCGAGATCGGAGCCAAGCTCCAGGAGAGTCGGCCGGCTCGCCATTGCTCGGGGGCCCTGGTCATGAAAGAAGAGGAAGCACACGAGAGCCCACCGCTGCTCGTTCTGGTACGCGGCCACGCCCTGCGGGTGGCGGTGCCAGCCCTGCATCAGGCGGGAATCCAGGGCCTGATCGCTGCCGACCGGTTGCGCCTGAGCGATGACCAGAGCGCCATCGAGCCCGACGAGCAGTACCAGGAGCTGGAAGCCGAGCTCAACAACGAGGCGACGAGCATGCTCTTGAGCGTGATCGCGCAACTTGACAAGATCAATGAGCTAGAACGGGTGCTGGCCGAGTGGAATCTCAAGAAACTGGCCCGCTGGTTCCAGGACCAGGGAAAGCTCAAGGAAGCCGACACGCTGTACACTCATCTTTTGAGCCAGCAAGAGAAGAAGTTGGGGCCAGGTCATCCGGACGTGGCCGAAACCGTCAAAGCCATGTTCGACTTCTACAAGTCACAGGGCCGAGACGACCAGTGCCGCCCCCTCTATGCTCGCATGCTGGGTGTGCTGGAGGCCTCCGGCCAGAAAACCCCTGATCTGGTCATGGCGCTCAACGCCCAGCTGCGAGACGCCGTCACCCACGAGGACTGGGAGAAAGTCGAAAAGCTGGCCGAAAAGACTCGGCCGCTGGCCGAGCAGATCCTTGGCGCCAAGCACGCCGAGACAGCCTTCGTCCTGGGAGCCCTGGCCTCGGCTTACCGACGCCGCTATCCCGGGCGCCACCCGAAGTTCCGTCAATCTGAGGCTTTGCTCGAGCAGGCCCTGGCCGCACAGGAGGGCGAGCCGGGACCGGATCTGGCCGCAACTTTGCTGGAGTTGGCCGAGATGTGCCGCGAGCAACGGCGCTATCAAGAATCCGAGCCCCTCTACGAGCAGGCACTTGCGCTCACCGAGAAAGAAAGCGAACCGACTCTTCGGGCCCGAGTGCTGGAAGGGGTGGGGGCCTTCTATGCCGACCAGGGCCTTCCCGATGAAGCCGGCGCTCAGTATCGCCAGGCCCTGGCACTGTGGGAAGCCCGGCTGGGGCCGGAGCACCCCGAGGTGGCCAGGCGACTGCTGTCCCTGGTCGAGCTCTACCGAATCTATGCTCGCTACAGCGAAGCCGAGGAGCTCTACCACAAAATCGTGGACATCCGCACCAGGGCCTTCGGCCCCGCCCACCGCGACCTGGTGCCCGATCTGTGCAACCTGGCGCTCTTTTACCAGGCTCAGGGCAAGCATTCCGAAGCCGAGCCCCTGCTGGGCCGGGCAGCGGAGATCCTGGAATCGGCCCTGGGCCCCGATCACGTCGAGAACGCCTGGGTGCTCAACCATCTGGGCAAGTCCTACGACGAGGAGGGCCGATACGACGAAGCCGAGGCCTTCTACAAGAGGGCACTGGAGATCTGTGAGAAGACTCTGGGCGCCGACCATCCCGATCTGGCCGTCAGCCTCGATTGCCTGGTGCTGCACTACCGGCTCCAGGACCGACTGGAAGAGGCCGAGCCGATGGCCCGTCGAGCCCTCTCCATTCGCGAAGGAGCCCTGGGGCCCGATCATCCCGAGGTTGCCACGACCTTGTGTACTCTGGGCGAGATCTACCGCGGTCGCGAGCGCTTCGAGCGGGCCCGCCCTCTCTACATGAAAGCCAGCGACATCCGGCGACGCCACCTGGAGGGCGAGGCCAAGCTGAGCTCTCCCAAGCTGGGCAAGAGCCGATACTACGCGGCTATCGGCGAGGCAGCCGAGTTACAGACGAAGGCCGAGGAGCCAGCGCGTGTCTACAAGCGCTTTCAGGAAGCCGAGCACCTGATCCGACGGGCCACCCTGCTGCTGGAGCAGACCGTGGGTCCGAGCCACCCGGCCCTCTGTGTCGGGCTCGAGCGCCTGGCCGCTCTCTACTGCAATCACCGCAAGTTCGCCGGCGCTGAGGAGTTGTTGGTGCGGGCCCGTTCCATCCGCGAGGAATCGCTCGGGCCCGATCATCCCGATGTCATCATCAGCTTGCAAAAACAGGTCGATCTGTGCCACCGTCAGAACCTGCTGGCTGAGGCCGAGCCCCTGGCGCTTCGATGGCTGGAGATCGCCGAGCAGACGTTTGGGCCAGAGCACCCTGAAACCGCCCGAGCACTGGCCGCGCTGGGCACGGTCTATGCCTCGCTGGACATGCTGGAAGAGGCCGAGCCGCTCCACCGCCGGGCGCTGGAAATTCGCAAGGCTAAGCTAGGCCCCGATCACCTCGAGTCAGCCCTCAGCCTGGCCGAGTTCTACGCCGTGCGGAGCGAATTCCAGCAGGCCGAGAGCGTGTTCAACCTGGTGATCGCCTCGCGAGAGGACGCTCCCGATCTATTGCCCTTCCTGGAGCGCTATGCCGCCATGCTGAGGCGAGCGGATCGCAACGACGAGGCCGAGGCCCTGGAGACCCAGGCCACCATCATTCGGGTTTCAAACGGGCTGGACTTTCCCGAGTAGGCTCAGCTCAGGCCGCTTGCTCGCGGGGAGGAGCCTCGCTGGGCGGACTTGCCGGCGGCTGGTTTTCATCGGGAGGCTGGTTATCTGCAGGAGGAGCAGGCGCCGCCGGAGGCTGCTGACCATCCGACGGTGGAGCAGGCGCGGGCGGCTGGGCGGGAGGCTCCTGAGGCGGAGCGGGCTCCTTCTTCAGCAGGGCCAGCGCTTTCTTGGCGCCCCAGGTAACCAGACCGGCGACGGCGCCCACAGCGCCTCCGCCGACCGTGCCGGCCAGGCTGACCAGAGCCGAAACGCCGGCCACAGCGCCGACCGCTGCGGCTACCGGGCTTCCGAAGCCGACCACGGCCCCGCCGATCCCACCGGCCAGCGAGCCGGTAACAGCGGCCATCTGGTGCTTCTTGCTCTCGGGCTCGTCGGCCGTGGCCAGACGTCCGATCACCTCACCCGTTTTGGAGCCGAGCTGAAATCCGCCCACCAGGCCGAAGATCGGCACGGCCCACAGGCCCTGGGTAACGGTCAGTGCCACCCCGACGGGAACTCCGGCCAGATGTCCGAGGTTAGAGCCAACCTTGAGCCCAGAGTTGAAGCCGGCCTTGATCGAGGCCCCCAGGCCCTCGGCGTCACGAAGGCCTGTGTAGCCTTCCTTGAGCCCGCTGAAGGTGCCCACAAAGGCATCTCCATAGCCTTTCACGGTGTCCTTGAGCTCCTGGCGCACGTAGGCTCCGAGCCGGAACTTGTCCTGGCCGGGGGCGGCCTGGGTCTGAGCGGCGGCGACGTCCATCTTCAACCTCCAAGGGATACACTGCTTGCCGACTCATGATACACGCCAGGCAGAGCTGAAGAATGAACGTCCTGTTAACGCTTGGCCAGGCTGACCTCGACGCAACGAGCGGTGTCGCGCGCGATCAACAGCTCCTCGTTGGTGGGGATGACCATGGCTTTGAGGCGCGAGCCGGGCGAGGAGATCGTACCCGTAGATCCGCCCGCCAGCGCCTCGTTGGCGGGCGGGTCGAGCTGCAACCCGAGCCACTCCAGGCCCTGGCAGATGCGCTGGCGGATGGCCCCCGAATTCTCACCGATGCCTCCGGTGAAGACCACCGCTTCGGCCCCTCCCATCTCAGCCAGGTAGGCCCCGATGTATTTCCGGACCCGCAGGCAGAACACGTCGATGGCCAGGCGGGCCCGGCGGTCTTGATTCTCCCGTTCTTCTTCGAGCAACTCGCGCATATCCCCGGTCAGGCCGGACAGACCCAGCAAACCTGACCGCTTGCTGAGCATGGTCTCCACCTCGGTGAGCTGCAATCCCTCGGTTTCGCACAGGAAGGGGATGATGGAGGGATCGAGGTCGCCTGAGCGCGTGCCCATCAAGAGCCCCTCCACCGGAGTAAAGCCCATTGAGGTGTCCACGGACTGGCCCGCCTTGATGGCGCAAGCCGACGACCCGTTGCCAAGGTGGAGCGAGATGATGTTCACCTGCTCTTTTTGCAGGTCGTGCAGGGTGCGATAGCGGTAGGCGATGTAACGGTGGGAGGTGCCATGGAAGCCGTAACGGCGAATCTTGTAGCGCCGATAGAGCTGATAGGGAATGCCGTAAAGGTAGGCTACCTCCGGCATGGTGGCGTGGAAGGCGGTGTCGAACACGGCCACTTGAGGCACACCCTTGCCGAGCAGGTCGGTGGCGGCCCGGATGCCCTTAAGGTTGGCCGGGTTGTGCAGCGGGGCGAGATCGATGCAGTCGTCGATACCCTCGAGCACGGCCTCGTCGATCAGCACCGAGCTCTGAAAACGCTCGCCGCCGTGCACCACCCGGTGGCCCACGGCGTGCAGGTCGGCCAGACTGTGGATGTCCACCTGAGAGGCGTCCGACAACAGCCAGCGCAACACCTCGTCGATGGCCGCCCGGTGATCGCGCAGGGCCAGAGCCTGCTTCACCGGAGGCTGGCCGGTGGCGGTGAACTTGCACAACGCCTGCGACCCGATGCGCTCGACCAGTCCGATGGCTTTGAGCACATCGGAGTCGGTGCGGATCTTCTCGGGATCGGTATCGAGCACCTGAAACTTGAGCGTCGAAGAGCCGCAGTTGAGGACCAGGATGTTCATTCAGTAACCGGGCGGCGCATCCTTGTCATCGGGATACTTCGGAGTGTCATATTTGGGCGCATCCTTGCCCCCTCTGTCGTAGACCGGAGGAGGGTTGGTTCCTTCGCCCTGGTTCTCTTGCGTGGCCAGCACCTGCTTGTCGTGGGTCACGGTCACCCGGGCCTGCACCAGGGCCAGGCTGGTGTTCTCGAAGGTGGGGCTGTGATACTCATAGACCTCATCGGCCGTCAGCATGGCCAGATTCTTGGTGTATTCGGCCAGCTTCTTGTCGGTCAGATCGTAGATGGTCACCTTGATGGTGATGTTGCTCAGGTTCTGGCCCGAGGTATTCTTGATGGCCGTGCTGACCCGCACCTCGCTCTGGCTGCCGCCCGTATTTCCGCTGAGATAGAAGCTGTCGGGCGTGGAGTCGGTCAGCGTGACGCTGACGACTTTGACGGGTGACTGGCGATTGGTGCCGTCGGTGGTAACCTTGGCGGGCTGCGCGAAGGCCGGGGTGTGCAGCAGACACACCAGACAGGCCAGAGTGGCCGCCATACTCCTGAGTCGCATCCTCGTCAATCCTCCTTCAGCATCTTGGGCGGGCACACTCCGTCAGGGGGCCCCTCTGGGCCCAGTTTGTGAAACGGGGGGCCCGGTCCTCCCCGGGCTCGAAAAGGGCTTGGCGCGAGCTGTCTGGAACGCGCTGGCTATGCCCAGAGGTGCTTTTGTCCAGAGTGCGGTGCTCTTATGCAGCGCCCCCCCCTCCCTTGCCGACCTGCAGCAGCGTTTACCGGGGGCGGTGGCCACCCAACCGGGCACCGGCTGGGAGCAGGCCGGCCCGGGTTTCTGGGTGCCCTGGCGCGGACAGCGCCTGCTGGTGGACTACCAGGCCTCGCGCTGGCCCGACGAGATGACCGAGCCAGCCGTGCGCTCGGCCTGGGCAGCAGGCTGGCTGGGCCCAGCGGCCTACCCGGGTGGTTTGCAGCGGGCTCTGGACCACAACGCCCTCTGGTCCGACGGAGCGGCCGCCGTGGGGGCCTACCAGGGGATATTGCGAATCGGCCTGGAAAGCGAGCAAGACCCGACCCTGGAGCAGATCGAGGAGGTCACCCGGGTAGCCACCGTCCTGCTCGAGCTCCCCCAGACCCTGGCCTACTTCAATCCCAATGGAGAGACTCTGCTCTCCCGCTCGCACCTGCTCGAGCTGACCCAGTTCGCCCGCACCAAAGGGCGTCCACCCTACGACCTGTGGTGCAACCTGCGATTATTCAATGCCGGGGAAGATTGGGCGATGGTCGACTCCGTGGGGATGGCCCAGTTCGCTCAGCGCGATCACGAGATCTGCTTTCCCTCCGCCATCGACCGGGTGGCGGCCGCCAACCTGGCCCACAATCTGTGCCACTACCAGGTGAGCAGCCGACCCGACTTCCACTCGGGCGACACGGTGGACGGCCCAGGCGGACCCTGGGTCACGCTGGAGAGCCCGGAAGGGTTCCGCTCGCCGGCCCGACCCACGCTGCGCTGGTTCTCGCAGGCTTACGACCCCCCCGAGGAGCTGCTCAGCGCACTGGAATCGGCTTGAGGTTGTCGTCGATGGCCACGTAGACCACCTGGGCCTCGGTCACCATGACAGCCTCACCCTCAGGTGAGCGTCGGTAGGCTTCCACGATCACTTTGACAGTGATCGAGGTGTTGCCGACCCGCAGCAACTCGGTATAGAAGCTGACCACGTCGCCGACGAAGACCGGCTGGTGGAAGACCACCTTGTCCATGGCCACCGTGACGATCTTGTGCCGGGTCTGACGGGCCGCCTCGACGGCCCCGGCCTGGTCGATGTAGGAGAGCAGCACTCCCCCGAAAATGCTTCCGTTGCCGTTGGTATCTCGGGGCAACATGATCACGCGAATGGAAGGCTCTGCCATGGCCGGCCGGTTCGGGCCCGGGGCGGGAGGCCCTTCCTTCCTCCGGGAGGCCCGTTCTGGCCCCGAAGAGAATCTATCCAGGATGGATTGCCGCCGTCACCTCGATGAGCTCGAAAAGGCAACCGCCAGGCTCAACACCGAGATTCGCTTCGAGAACTACCCCGGTGCACGCGAGGCGGCCGAGAAGCTCAAGACCGTCCTGGCTGCCGCTCCGGCCGAGGACGAGCGGTTGACCGAGGCCGTGGCCCGGGCCTGGGAAAGCCTTTCTCGCCTGGAGGCCATCACCCCGACAGCCGCGGGCGAGGCCCGCAAAGTGGCCTCGAAGGCGCTGTTCTCCCTCTTGCTCGCGGCCGTGCTGGTAAGCGTTTATTTCCTCTTGCCAGGGTTCTATCGGCTCTACTACGTGATTGTGGCCGTGCCCACCATCTTCCAAATCGTCAGGCTCCACCAGAAAAAACACTGGTAACCCTGATCTGAAGCGAAAAAAAGGCCCTCTCCCCCATTGCCAGGGCTTGAAGAACATGCTAGTATGGAATCGACAGCGTGTTCGAGGGGTGGCTATGCAGCAGCGTCGTTCCAGCGATCAAGTCCTTTTCCCCCGATTGAGCCTTTTTCAAGCCGTTTTTTTCTTGTTTTTCCTGGCTTCGGCCGCAATTTGCCAGGCCGACGAGCCGGTAAGGCTCGAGCGCAAAAAACTAGCTGGGATATGGGCTAACGTGGTTACGGTGGATCTGAACGACCCCCGCGTGAGCCTGACTCCAGTCGTGGCGGAGCCGGGTGACCATCGCACCTTCCTGAGCCTGTTGAAGTGGGGCTACCGTCCGGGGGCTCCCGTTGAGAAAGCCCGCCTGGTCGCAGCGATCAACGGCACGTTCTTCGACCCCCCGAGCGCCACCGTCATCTGCAACCTGGTAGCTCGGGGTCGGCTTTTGAGCGAAGGAACGGTGGGCAACACACTGATCGTCAATCGCTCCAACCAGGCCAACCTGGCCCTCACTGCCGGTCGAGCCGGGCGTCACCTGAAACTTGAGGACGCCCATTTCGCCGTCTCGGCCGGCCCCACGCTGGTCTTCGGCGGAGAGGTGATGCTGGATCCATATTCCGAGGGATTCTCCGACCCGGGCCTTTTCCGCCAGGCGCGCCGCAGCGCCGTGGGCATCACCGGCCACAATAAACTGGTGCTGGTAACTGTCAATACGCCCGTGAGCCTCTTGCGCCTGGCCTGGATGATGCAAGACCTGAGCTGCACCGACGCCCTCAACCTCGACGGGGGCAGCTCCACCGGGCTTTACTACAAGGGTCGCATGCTCAGCCAGCCCAAGCGGCTCCTGACCAACCTGATCGCCGTCCACGTGCGTCACGAGATTCCGGTCGAGGTTCCGTTGCAAGCAGACCCGGCCGGCCTGGTGCCCCCCGAGGCCCTGCTGCTGCCTTGACTTGACCGCCTGTCATCGCTGAAACTTAGCCATAGCCAGTCGGCCAGGTGCGTTTCTCTTTCGTGAAAGCTTTCACAGAACGCCCGGCCGCCATTTCGCAGCGGACTGTTCGGAAGGTTTTCGTTTCCGCCGGAAAGCTTAGATGTCGTGTAGACCATCCAGAAGCCAGCCCCCCTGAAGCCCCAGGCTGGCGCCCTGGAGGCTGACGTCAAAGTGCAGCTTGCTCTCGCTAAAGGTGATGAACCTGCCGATCATCGCCCCGAAAACCTCTGATTCCTTGGTCACGGAGGCCACCATGCCCTTCCCTGCGGTCACCATGGTCACCTTGCTGCCGTCGTCGATCTCCAGCTTGGAATAATCCACCACTGTCGGGGGCAGAGCCGTGTCCGGGACGCCGTCTCCATCAGTATCGACCAGCTCGCCTGGTTCGTCGACCGCCAGCTCGTCACACATGTAGACCTGGAGGTCGCGGGGAAATCCGCCATCGTTGATCTTGGCCTGGCCGTAGACCTTCATTTCTTCGCCCACGTAGACCACCACCGGTCCCTGGCTGGTGTCGATCTTGATCTCGCCCGAATCCATGTCGATCTTGTTGAAGTAGTAGCGGCCCGAGCGGAGCGTCAGACTCCGGTTGGCCCCCGACTCGAAGGTAAGATTGTTGTAGTTTCCAGGTCGGAGGCTGGCCGGGATGGTGTAGGTCTCATCGGGGCCGTGCCGCCTTCGTCTGGTGACCACCTCGTCCTGGGGCCAGTTGCCCTGGTTGACATCGCCGTCCGCTCCGGGAGGGTCGAAGGGACACTTGAACTGCTCGACAGAACGGGGGGTTGCGAGACTCTTCCGGTCGCCCAGAAGGGCGTCATTCGGATCCAGGAGATGGTTGGCTGTCTCTGTGTCTGGCTTCACCATGACGTCGCCCTGAACCTTGCTCAAGAGGGTCGAATCGGTCGCCTTTGCAAGGTTCATAATTTTGTTGGTGGTGGCCACGGTGACGAACTTGGTGGGGTCCGTAATGGCCTCCGTCGGGTCGTAGCTGTCCTCGCTCCGATCCCAGGAATCGATCTCGGAGCTGTTGATGTCCACCCCTGAGTGGCCCTCGGCACCATAGTCGAAACTACTGGTCTGCTGGAGGGCCACGCCGGCCGTGCCTCCGAATGCCCGCAAGTTGACCGGGACGGCCGAATCATAGCCCTGCGCCATCAGGTAGACCTGGCCACCCGGAACGGGGATCCCGCCCGCTGTTGTGAACTTGACATTATCGGTGGGGTCATCGTAGGTATGAGCGCCGACGACCGTGCTGCTCGTACCGACCCGATTGATGACCTTGATCTGATACTTCAGCCGGCGATCGATGGGGTGCTCAAACGTGGCGCAGTAGATGCCGCTCGCAAAGCTCTCGTTCACGGCATCGGGGTCGTAAGTGCCCGATTGCCCGTAGTTGGAATCGAGTCGCAACCGGGCCAGGACTCGCTGCGTGCCCGAGTAGGCGGAAAAGCGACCCCGAGCCGAGCACAGCTCACGGTGATCATCGTGCATGCTTTTGCTCACGCTCTTGCCGACCGTGGCCATCATCAGCATGATCAGGGTGGAGATCCAGAGGATGGTGAACAGCAAGGTGCCGCGGTTTCTGACCAGTCTGTCCATTCTGACCTCCTTGAGCCTAGTTCCGGGGCGAGACGTTGGAATCGATCTTGATGAGATAACGGCCGGAGGGGTCCGCGCCGGTCATCTCAAGAAAAATCGGCTGGGTGTTGGTGACTTTGAACTCGCTGATATGCCGGGCGACTACTTTGGTCTTGAGGTTGGTGGCGGCCTGCCAGGTAGCGATCTTGTCCCAGGGCGCATCCACTACAGGCGCTTCGGTGAACTGGCCGATACCGTCTCGGTACTTGGTAACCAGGCAGGGCACACCATTAACGGTCTCGGTGTAGTAACAGACCATCCGCTGCCAGTAAGCCTTGCCGTTGGGGGCCAGTTCCACCGTGCCGTTCGCTTTGCGGACCGTCCAGAACATGACGCCGGCCGGAGGACCCTCATCGACCTGGGTGGAGAAGTAACTGCCCTCGCTCATCTCGGCCGAAATCCGGGTCAGGCTGACCAGCAGGCTCTGCTGGATCTCCATCGCAATTGTCGCGCTGTTGTAGTAACGGGCCGCAGCAGCCAGAATCTGCTGCACGCAGAGCAACATGAGAGCGGTCAGAAACATCGTGACCGACAGTTCCATGAGAGTCGTGCCGCGATAGTTACGGCTCATTCTGCTTTCCCGGCAATCTGGGTCTCGAGCCGGACCTCACGGTTGTTGCCATTCGGGTCCTTCCAGGTCACGCGCACCTGCACGGTCCTGAGAAGGTCCGGCGGATTGACATCGGGAGGCGGTTCTACGTAACAGTAGTAGGTGAAGGCGACGGCACTGGGGTTGCCATTCACGGTGGTGGTGATGTTCGTGGTGATCCCGGCCGTCTCTTCCTCTTGAGCCGAAAAGCCCTTATAAACGGCTTCCTCGAGTCTTTGCCGGGCCAGAAACAACCCGAGCACGGCATAACGTGATTTGCCAACGGCCCGGGCATGGGTCGTCCAGACAGCGGCCGAGTATGCTACCACAAGCGTAAGCAGGAAAGCAGCCAGAATCGCCTCCAGCATGTTCACGCCCGCCCGCCCGCGCTTCATTTGTTAAAGTTTATCACATAGACCAACCGTTATCCACTTGAAAAACAAGACGTGAGAGCTACTACTCGTGATCGAGAGGACCGTCGAGCACCAAACAAGCTGGTCGTCGAGGCCGAACTGATGATCAGGAGCGAGTAGGCATTTCGAGCGTCCGTTACCTGCAGTCGCAAGCTGCCAGAAGGGGGAAGTCCCGGAGGCTCTAGCGGGCTTGAGCGAAACCAGCCCGCCTACTCCTTGCCCCCGTCGATGGCCTTGAAGCCGCGTTTGCGCGGCGGCGCAACCGGACGGGGGGTGACGTAGGTCAGCACGACCTCCTCCTTGCCCTGGGCGTTGCGCTTGAGCTCCACCTCGATGCCCTCGATGCCGTGCTCGCCAGCGTAACGCAGGATCTCGTCGGTGTCGAAGGCGATCCAGGGTTGCCCTCCCGTCAGCTGGTGGATGACGCAGGCCAGGTAGTTGATGATGTTGGCGGTGTGCACCTTGGAGTGCACATCTTTGTCCATGCCCGAGAGGTCCATCGGCTTACAGAAGCGGCAGGAAGTGGAGACCCACTGCCACCAACGCTCCGATTCCCAGCCCGGCACCGGCCGCCATGGCCCCACCCCAGTTGGGGCCGATCTTGGCAGTGTGCTCCAGGCGCGGGTAGGTGTAGTCGCCCACCTTGCGCCAGCTGATGTTGGGGTAGAAATCGTGATCGTAACCGCGCAAGGTGGACCAGGTCTCACATACCTGACGATCATTTCCCTGCGAGTCCTTCTCGGTATGGCAGCGCTGCTCGTGCCACACATCGGGGGTGATACGCTCAGTGTAGCCGGTCATGGTGGGGTGGGAGATGTTGTCTTGGTACCAGACCTCTTCGATCCGGTCATTGTCGGTGGCCTTGTAGCCGACCGCTGCCCCGGCCGCTCCGCCCAGCAGGCCGCCAAGGACGCCGCCGGCCACGGTGGCGGCGGTGGAGGCTCCCCCGAAGAGGGCCAGAGCGCCCAGAGCGGCTCCGGCGCCCAGGGCCAGGCCCAGCCCGCCCCCCACGAAGAAACTCTTCCTCTGATCGTAGGTCTTCTCGGTCAGAGTCTGGGTGAAGGGCTCCTTGCGGGGCTCGTTGCTCTCGTCGTAAACAGGCACGTCGCGGTAGACGCTGACGGGGCCGTTCTCGCAGGTATCTGAGTAGCAACTGTAGCTGCGCTCGGAGGTATGATACCAGCCGTAGCCAGGGGTCGGCCAGCCCCAGGCGTGCTCGTAATAGTCTGAGGGGATGCTGCCCATCTTCTTGCTCTCCAGCACCGGCTTGTCCCAGGTGCGGGTGATGGTGACCTCTTCGCGGGGGTCGAAAGGCAGAAGCTCGCGCCTGACCTCCTTGCCGTCAGAGGGGGGCTCGGAGGATGGAAGGGGGCTGTCGGCAGGTATCTCATGTGCTTCGGGGGCATGACCCCGGGCTCGAGGCGCGGGAGAGTCGACCGGGGTAGCACGAGTTTCAGCCGGCGAGTTTGCGCGAGATGGAAAAGCGACAGCGGCGGTGACTTGCATGGACACACTCCCCTTTTTGTTGCCCTCCCAGCATATCCGGATTGAGCCCGGGGAGGTGGCTGAGATGTTAACTGTCAGGCGAGGTCGAAGGAACCGTCCCATGCGCGTCCTGACCATCGTCATACTGCTCCTCGGGGTGGCTCTGGCCACCACCGGCAACCTGGTCCCCCTCAAGTGCCCCGTGTGCCAGACCGCCACCCGGGGCACCCAGCTCTTTTCCACCAACAACGCGGCCGGGGCCGACCGCGACCTGCTCGAGCGGGCGGGTGGAGGCCAGCCGATCCTGTTGCAGACGGTGACCTGCCCCAAATGTCACTACTCGGCTGACGCGGACGATTTCGAGAAACCCGTCGACCCCGCTCTGGCCACCGCCGTCAAGAGCGGGACCTTCAAGCTGCCCGCCTACAAGACGTACCCCGAGCGCTTCACCGAGGGCCTGCGAGCCAAGGACCAGCCCCCGGCCTGGGTCAGCCACGCCCTGATCGCCGAGCAGATGCGCTTTTCAAAAGAGCCTGCCAGCAAGTTCTCACACCGGGACATGGTGGTGGTCTGGTGCCTGCGCTTTGAGGCCAATCCCTTCGCCGACCACGCCAGCGAGGAAGCCTGGAAGCTGATTCTGGAGAAGGTCCCTCTGAACCCCGGTGAGAGCCGCAACCGGGCCGATGCCGAGGTGGCCTCCGCCCGCAAGGCCGTGGCCGACCTGTCCGCTTTCCCGGCCGAGAAGCGCCAGGTGGTGGCGGGAACAGCTGCCTTCCTGCTGCGCAGCCACGGTGAGAACGTCGACCTGCTCAAGTTCCTGGAGACTTACCAGCCCGAGGGACCGGTGGCCGATACCTGGCGCTCGGTGGTGGAGGAGACCCGCCAGGTGGTGGCCCTGGAGCGCACCTACCAGGAGAAGGCCCTGGCCAGCCTGCAGGACGCCATCGCCCAGCGCGGTCAGGACGACCAGGTCGTGTTGACCTATCTGTGCGGCGAGCTGCTACGGCGCATGGGCAAGCCCGCCGACGCCCGCGCCTACTACGACAAGGCCAGCCTGATGAAGCCGCCCGAGTGGTTGCAAGATTGGATTACCGAGCAGCTCAAACTGGTCTACTAGTTGTCAGCGCGCCCGGTGGCGTGCTATTCTGCCTCCCATGTTGCAGGCCCAGACGAGACTGGCCGAGGAGGTGCGCCGGCGGCGCACTTTCGCCATTATTTCCCACCCCGACGCCGGCAAGACGACTCTGACCGAGAAGTTGTTGCTCTACGGCGGGGCGGTCAACCTGGCCGGCTCGGTCAAGGCGCGCAAGAACCAGGCCCACGCCACTTCGGACTGGATGGAGCTGGAGAAGCA
>CAYYHB010000067.1:0-21576 GCA_964471395.1 uncultured Burkholderiales bacterium
GATCATCTTGGCGGTCAGGCTCTTGCCAGTGCCGGGAATACCCACCAGGGCGATCCCCTTGGGAGTCGGCAGGCCGTAGTCGCTGGCCTCCTTGGTGAAGGCCCGCTCGCGCAGACGCAGCCAATCCTTGAGCACTCCCAGGCCGCCCACGTCGGCTGCCGTCTCGGTCACCGGGAAGAACTCCAGCGCCTCGCTCTCGCGCAGGATCAGGCGCTTTTCCTCGGTGACCAGGCCGATATCGCGGTCATCCAGGCAGCCGTCGCTGACCAGCGCCTTGGCGAAGGCTCGCGAAGCCTGAGAGGCGGTCAGGCCCAGGGCCGCCTGGACGAGCTTCTCGCGGCCCAGGGGGGTGAGCCGCACGCTGCCTCCGGAGACATTGGAGAGCTGGGTCACCAGCTGGTCGAGCTCGCCCGCCAGCGGCATCGGCAGATCGAGCGGCACCCAGACATCGCGCAGCTCCTCGGGCACCTTGGCGAAGGGGGTGAGCACCACCAGGTGGCGGCGCGAAACCTTGAGCTGGTAGGCCAGGCTCTTGAGCTTGCGGCGAACCTGGGGCACGTTGAGAAAGTCGTGGAAGTCTTTGAGCACGAAGACGGCATCGCCCCGGTAGGCGCCGATCTTCTCCAGAGCCGTGAAGGGCTCGCGGGCCGAGGTCAGCTCTTCCTTGCCGGCCACCAAGCGCACAAAGGTGTCGGCCACATCCCAGCTGACGCAGCCCAGGTTATTGCGGCGACAAACCCGGGCGATGGCCTCCAGAGCGCGCTCTTCCTCGACCGTGGTCACGGCGATCAGCGTGAAGCGGGCTCGCAGAAAAATTTCCAGCTGGTCCTCGAAGTCCACCTTCAGCTCCTCAGCGGGTCGATCCCGGTATAGACCACCAGTCCTTCGGGCCCGATGACCACCTCTCCCACCGGCACGGCCTCCAGGTCGCTCACGCAGTACCGGTCGGTCAGAAAGTGCACCGTCTTGTTGGCCGAGCCGATCAGGCCGGTGGCCAAACGCTCTTGCTCACGATAACGACCGCAGAGCAATACGTCGGCCAGCTCGAGCAACTCGGGGCAGCGCAGCTCCTCAAAGGCGAACCCGGTGAAGAGCAATACGCTCAGGTCGGTTTCACGGCGCACCCGGCCTAGCAGCTCGAGCAGGGGAGCGCGCTGTTGCAGGGGCTCGCCCCCGCTGACAGTGAGTCCCTCGATCTCGTCCAGCCCAAGAAGCTCGTCGAAGAGGGCGTCGGTGTCCCATTCCTGGCCGTCCTCGAAGGCGTGGGTCTCGGGATTAAAGCAACCCGGACATCCCAGCGAGCACCCCTGCACCCAGAGCACCGCTCGCAGGCCGGGCCCGTTGGCCCGGCTACCCTTCAGGAAGTGATGGAGCTTCAGCCGCCCCAAACCTGGGCGTCCTGAGAGACCTCCACCTGCTGGTGCGCTTCCGGGGTCATCTCGCGGCTCGAAACCGTGCCCAGCGCCTTCTCGAGCTGCTCGGTCAGCTCCAGGCAACCGCCGCCCTTGACGCCGTTCACTTCGATCTGTACCTGGCCGTCGGGCCCGATGACAACCTGGACCTCTTGAATCTCCATCAGGCGATCCGCCTCAACGTGAGTCGAATGGCGCCGCTCTTCTCGGTCTCTTCGGTCACCAGGTCGAAGCCTTTCTCGGCCAGGGTCTCTTTCGTGGCGTGGTAGGCATAGCGCTGGCTGAGCTTCTTGGCCAGCGAGTGTACGTTCTCGGCCCTCACATGGTCGGTGTCTGCGCTGGCTTCATAGCTCTTGCCGTTCCAGTTGAACGCCACGCGCTCGATGCTGAAACCCTGACGAGCCTGGATCTCCACTCTGTGGTTGAGGTCGGCGGCCGCCCTCTCGATGAAGCGCGGCTCGATGAGCTGGGTCACCACCACGGTCATGTGCGACACGGTCAGATGCCTCCTTGGATCAGATGACGTAGAGGACGCGCTCGTCCTGGTGAAAGTCCTGGTAGATGGCCTCGAGCTGGGCCCGGCTGGTGGCCTGGATCATCACGGTGACGGCAGTGAATTTGCCCCCACTCGAGCTGCGGCTTGAGACCGCCGCCTCGTTGAACCCTGGAGCATGGCGGCGCACGATGGCGGCCACGTGCTCGGCGAAGTCGGGGGCCGAGTTGCCCATGGCCTTGACGGGGAAATCGCACGGGAAGGATAGGATCTCCTGGGCATCCATTCCGGATAGTTCAAGCCAGTGCAGGGAAGGCCCTGCCGAACTCAGAAGCGGCGCGACGTGAGACCCGTCCCCCTGGCTATCGTCTTGATCGCTCTCTTGGCCAGCGCTGCCGTCGAGCACCTGCTCGGGCTCAAGATCGAGGCAGGGCGGGGCGATCTGGAGGCTGCCGAGCAAGAGCTGCGGACCTTCGAGCAAGCCCACCTCGACGAGATCAAGAAGCTGGAAGAGCAGCGGGCCAGGATCAACCGCAGCGAGCAGGCCCTGGCGATGCTCAGAGATACCCCTGCTCTGGCCGCCGGACAGTCCCTGCTGCTGGCGGCCATCGACTCGCTGGGGCCCGACCTCACTCGCTTCGGCTACCAGAACGGTAATTTGCTGGTGCAGTCCAAGAGCCTGGCAAAGACCAGAGCTCGACTGGAGAAGGTCCCAGGGGTGACGGGACTGGTCGAATCCGAAGGCCGGCTCGAGGGGATCTTCAACCAGTGAGCCTGGCTGCGGTCATTCTCTCCTGCCTGCTACTGGCTGCTGGCTACTTCGTGAGCTGGGCCGACAAGCTTCAGGAGATCGAGCAGCTCAAGCACAACGCCATCTCGGTCAGGGAGCGTCCCAGGACCTGGCAGGCCGAGCTGGCCGAGTTGCCGGCCCTGGACATGAGAGCGGCCGAGCTCGAGGCCAAAGTGCAGACTTCCCGGAAGGAGAAAAAGCTCAAGAGCGATCCGCCCACCCCCGCGGCCATGCAAAAGCAGCTCCAGAAGGAGTGGCTTGGTCTGACGAATCGGCCGGGCCTGAAGGTCGCCTTCAAGGACCAGGAAGTCCCCGAGGGAGTCAACTTTGAGCTGAACCCCTACCTGGATGTGGAGCTGCGGGCCAGCGGTCCCAAAGACGAGCTGTTCCGGCTATTCGACGGCCTGCTCCGGCAACCACGCCCGGTCCGGCTTTATCGTCTCGATCTTGAGTGCGGTCCGGACCGGGGCGAGGCGGAAGCTCAGATCCAGGTGTATTACGCTCCCGGATAGTTTTCAGGCCAATTTCAGCTCCAGAGCCTAACGTTTCCTGGGGCGTCTTGCCTGGCATTGCAGCGACCACAGGAACGGTCGAAAATTTCTGCGAAAGGCCACCACCATGAACCTGCATCCGATCGACTGGCTCATCATGCTGGTGTATTTCATTTTCGTGCTGGGGATCGGGTTCATCCTCAAGCGCTTCACAAAAACCAGCAAGGACTTTTTCGAGGCGGGCAAGTCCATTCCGGCCTGGGTGGCCGGCCTGGCCTTCATCTCGGCCAACCTGGGGGCCCAGGAAGTCATCGGGATGGCGGCCTCAGGAGCCAAGTACGGCATCGCCACCAGCCACTTCTACTGGGTTGGAGCCATCCCGGCTATGATCTTCGTGGGCCTCTTCATGATGCCGTTCTATTACGGCTCGCGGGCCCGCTCGGTGCCCGAGTATCTGCGCCTGCGCTTCGACGAGAAGACCCGAGCCCTCAACGCCATCACCTTCGCCCTGATGACGGTCTGCTCATCGGGCGTCTCGATGTATGCCATGGCCAAGCTGATCGAGGCCCTCCAGCTCTTCGATAAACCGTTCGAAGCGCTGGGCATCGACAAGAGCCACATCTTTCTGGTCAGCATCCTGCTCTCAGCCGTGATCGTGCTGGGCTACATCTTCCTGGGCGGTCTGACCAGCGCCATCTACAACGAGGTGCTGCAGTTCTTCTTGATCGTGGCGGGCTTTTTTCCGCTGGTCTGGCTGGGCCTGCAGAGCCTGGGCGGCTGGGAAGGCCTGAAAGAGCGCATGGTCGCCATGGGAAACCAGGAGATGGTCCACACCTGGAAAGGCATGGCCAGCGCCGATACCAACTCGCTGGGGGTGGAGTGGTTCGGGATGGTCATGGGGCTCGGCTTTGTGCTCTCCTTCGGTTACTGGTGCACCGACTTTCTGGTGGTGCAGCGAGCCATGGCCGCCGACTCCATGACGTCGGCCCGCAAGACGCCGCTGATCGCCGCCGTTCCCAAGATGCTCTTCCCCTTCCTGGTCATCATGCCCGGGCTGATCGCGGTGGCCATCACTCCCGTGGCCACAGGGTCGGCCCCCGACCAGGCGGCCGCAATCTCGCAAGCGGGCGGCGCTCCCCAGGTAGGCATCATCCCCAACAAGCTCAATCCTTCCACCGGCCAGCTCGAGCCCGACTACGACATGGTCATCCCCACCCTGCTTTTGCATTTCTTCCCGGCGGGCATGCTGGGGCTGGGCCTGACCGCCCTGCTGGCCTCGTTCATGTCAGGTATGGCCGGGAATGTGACCGCCTTCAATACCGTCTGGACCTACGACATCTATCAGGCCTATCTCAAGAAGGAGGCCTCCGACGAGCACTACCTGTGGGTGGGGCGCATGGCCACCGTGTGGGGGATCGGCCTGAGCATGGTGGCAGCTTACCTGGCGCTGCAGTTCAACAACATCATGGAGGTGCTGCAGCTGGTCTTCGCCTTCGTGAACGCGCCCCTCTTTGCCACCTTCCTGCTGGGCATGGTGTGGAAACGGGCCACCGGCCACGGCGCCTTCGCCGGCTTGGTGTCAGGCACTCTGGCGGCCTTCTTCCACCACTGCCTCACCCTGCCGGCCGGGGCGGTGCCAGGCATCAAAGGGGGGCTGCTGGGCATCCTGCACACCTATCCCAACCCCATGGCCCAGACCTTCTACACCGCCATCGCGGCCTGGACGACCTGCTTCGTGGTCACCATCCTGGTGAGCCTGATGACGAAGCCGCGCCCTGACGAAGAGCTCAAGGGCCTGGTCTACTCGCTCACCGAGCGCCCTGCCGAAGGCCACCTGGCTTTCCACCAGAAACCGGCCTTTCTGGCCGTGCTGGTGGGCATCGGCGTCATTTTGCTCAATCTGGTGTTCTTCTAGGAGGCTTGCGCTATGGGTGGACTGGACATTCGCGTTCCCATTGGCCTGATGTTCTTGGTGAAGGGCCTGCTGCTGGCCGTATACGGCCTGATGACGCCGCCCGAGACCTACGTCAAGTCGCTGGACATCAACATCAACTTGATCTGGGGCGCGGTGCTCATCGCTTTCTCCGTGGTGATGCTGTTTCTGGGTCGCAAGGGGCTCAAGCTCTCCCCGGAGGAATAGCGTGAAGTCTAGCCTTTCGCGTATCTGCGGTAGGCGCGCACAAAATCGTCGTTCGGAACCCGGTCGGCCTGAACCGAAGGTCGCGCCTCCAGGCCCGCGCGCCAGCGCGTCAGCCGGGGCCAGCGCTGGCTGTCCCAGCCCAGGGCACGATAGTGCTCCAACACGCACCAGCGCTCGAACCACGGATAGAGCTCGAGGTCAGCCAGGGTAAGCTGAGGGCCCAGCCACCAGGGTCCCTCCTCCCAGTCGTGAGCCTCGAGCTGATCGACGGCTTGCAGCAGCCCCTGCGGCTCCGCTCCCCGCAAGACTTGATAGAACCCCGGAATGAAGCGAGCCGAGCCAAGCTCGACCGCCAGTCGAACCCGGGCCTTGCCCAGCGCGTCTCCTGGCATCAGGGCTGGCCCGGAGAAGGCTTCCTCCAGGTACTCGCAGATGACGGCTGACTCCCACACCAGCTGGCCGTCCTCCAGCTCGAGCAGCGGCACCTTCTGGTTGGGTGAAAGCTCACGGTACCATTCGGGCATCGATTCGAGGTCGATCTCGACCAGCTCGAACTCGATCCCCTTCTCGCGGAGCGTAAGCCGAGTACGATGGGCAAAGGGACAGATGCGCGAGCTGTAGAGCCTGGGCACGCCTAGCGAACGATGTCCTTCTTGGTGGACCCAACCAGCTCAAGCAGCTCGGCCTGCTCTTTCGGAGGGATCTTCATGGCCTCCATGGCCGCCTTGAAGTCGCCCACCATCGCGTCCCACTCGTTGGGGCAGATCTGAAGACCTGCGTGGGAGCTTGCCATGTCGCGACCCGAGTAGTGCTCGGTCCCGCCCGTCAACTGACAGACCAGGTTGACAATGTGCACCTTGAGACCTGGGACTTTGTTGAACGGTTTGGGCTGCAGAGCCCCCTTCACATGCTCGTTCTGGATAATCACTTCATTGGAGAGCAGGCGATCGATAAAGTCGTCCACCAGGGCAGAGACGGCGTAGAGCCCGCCCAGCCGCTCATAGAGGGTCTTCTCCTGGGCCTGGACGCTCACCGGTCGCAGCAGCATCAGGCAAAGGCAACTAAACAGCAAAGCACGTTTCAACATGGCATCCTCCCCGAGAAAGGTGTCAGCAGCCTTCGCTCAGGGTGCCATGGGTCCTGTAAGCTCGGTCTCGGGATAGTAGTGCCGCAGAATGTCTTGATAAAGCAGCCCGGCCCGGGCCCTCCCGGCCGCCCCTTCCTGGCACATGCCCACTCCGTGGCCCCAGCCCCCGCCCACGAGCTCCACCTCATCCCCCTTGAGCTTGACGACGAAGAGGGTGCTGTTGAGCCCGGCCGCCCCGATCTTGCCGCCGCTGGTGAGCCAGCGCACCTGATCACCGCGCACGGTGTATCGACCCTGCTGGCCTTCAATCTCGAGAGCCTCCACCCGGCCCAACGGGCCACGCTCGCTGACGCGCAGAGCTCGAAGGCGACCGAGCCCGCGCCACTCCTCCTTGACCAGAACTGGCAAAGAGAGGTTCAGGCGCTCTTCCAGCTCGTTGCGGGAGTAAGTCTCGCGCCAGCGAAACCGGCCTGCCTGTCGGCAGCAGGCATCCTCGGGTGGATGCTCGAGGAAGGCGGTCACCGCTTCCTCGCTGGCCAGCACACGCGGCCTGGACTCGAGCGTGTCGGGGCGGCCGCGAAGATAGGCAGCCCCGCGACCCGACCAGACCCGGTCGGCATCCTGCCCTACGCCGCCACAGACGGCGTGGAATGTGGCGTCGATCGGCCGACCCTGGTAGGCGAGCACCACGGCGTGGGTGGCCAGCACGGCCGCCGAGGTGCTGTCCGCCTCGGAGGCGAGACCACCGTAGACCTGGCAGTGCACTTCGTCGCAGACGTCGGCCCCGGAGTGCGCTCCCCGGTGGGCCAACGAATAGCTCCGCGCCACTACCGCCATGGCCTTCAGGCACTCGGGCGGAAAGGTAGAAGGCACCTCATTGGGCACCACGCCGGCCAGGTACTCCTCCAGCGTCAGTCGATTGATCACGCTCAGGCCGTGGGGCCCGGGAACCAGCACGACCGCTCCCCGGAAGGCCGACCAGCGATAGGTCCCGTTGCTGCGCGTGATGCGCAGCGAGACATAGGGCTTGTCCTGCAGCGTGAGAGGCCGGTCGCTGCGCTGCAGCTGCTTTCCCGCCTGGTCGTAGAGGGCCAGGGACGGAGGCTTGCCTACCGTGAGGATAGCCCGCACCTCTTGCGAGCCTACCTTGAGGGCCGGCACCTTCTCCTCTACCAGCACGTCCAGCCGCTCTCCCTCGGGAAGCATCTCGCGAAATGGCAGTGGAGGGGGTAACTCGCTGTAAGGTCCGGGCGCAAAGCGACGGCGCGGCGAGAGGCGCGCCAGCAGATCGGTCAAGAGCTTGCGCACCTCGAGAGCGGAGGTATCCTCGGGCGCGAGCAGGTCTTCGGCCACATAGGTTCCCCAGTCCGTCTCCAGGATGGCCGGATCACCACTCTCGAAGCGGGCTCGCACGCGGGCGTGGTCGCGGGCCCGGACCAGCATGGCATTGCGCTTGCCCAGAAGTATCTTGTCCATGCGGTCGGGCGCGCCCCAGCGCAAGAAATCAGCCCCCAACACGTCGGCCAGGGCGAAGTTGTTGGGTTGCCACGGGGAGCCGTCGGCTTGCCGATAGGACGTGAGGGCCGTGGCCAGCACCCGCCCTCCTTTCCGGCAGAAGGTGCGCACGGCTTCGGCGTCCCTTTCGCTCATGTTGCGCACATTGGACAGCACCAGCAGCCCGGGAGCCAGGCCTGCCAGACGCTCCTCGCCGATCACCTCGGGCTCCGCGCCCAGGCTGGTCAGGGTGCGACGAGCGCACTCGAGCTCCCACTCTCCCCGCCAGCCGGCCTGGGCCAGGGTGGCCTGGCTGCGCAGCAGGTAAATCGGGTCCACCTCGGGTCGTGGCGCAGCGCAGCAGAGCAGGCCCAAGAGAGCCGTCAGGGCCAGCAGGCGAGAGCTCATCGACGCGAGCGCGCGACCTCCAGGGCTTCCCGCAGGTCGGAATGGGCCTGGAGCAACTCCTCGGCCTGGGATGGGGTGAGGCCACCGGCGGCCATCACCGAGGCCAGCCGGACGTTGCCCTGAGCCTGCTCGAGACAGCTGGCGGCCACCTCCTGGCTGACCCGAGCGGCCTCGGCCACATTGCGCACCTGTCTTACCTGCAATTTCTGGCTGTTGGGGCGCAGATCCACCATCAAGTTCCCAAGCACGCGTCCAAGCCGCACCATGGCGGCCGTCGAGATCATGTTGAGAGCCATCTTCGTCGCCGTTCCGGCCTTGAGACGAGTGGAGCCGGTCAACACCTCGGCTCCCACCTCGAGCACGATGGGGAAATCGACTTCGAGGCTGAGGGGTGTGCCGGAATTGCAGCAGATCGAGCCGGTGGGAACGCCCAGATCGCGGGCATAGCGCACCGCCCCCAGGGCGTAGGGAGTGCGCCCTGAAGCCGAGATCCCCACCACCACGTCGCGTGAGTCAAGGCCGCGCGAACACAGCTCGGAGGCTGCCGCTTCGGGATCGTCCTCGGCGTGCTCCACCGCCCGCACACAAGCCTCCAGGCCCCCGGCCAGGATGCCCTGCACCATCTCGGGATCGGTCCCGAAGGTGGGCGGGCACTCGGAGGCATCCAGCACTCCCAACCGCCCGCTGGTGCCGGCGCCCACATAGAACAGTCGGCCTCCCGAGCGCAGTTGCTCGGCCACCTTGTCCACCAGAGCGGCGATGGCCGGCAGGGCCTGGCTGACCACGTCAACGACTCGAGCATCCTCCTGGTTCATCAAACGCACCACTTCCACGGTAGGCATTTGATCGAGGTTGTGGGAGTCAGGATGGCGCGACTCGGTGATATGCATGGCTACCTCCGAAACTGCAGCGCCACCACGCCTCCGGGCGGGAGGTTGAGGCGCTTCTTCCCTTTCCGGTCGACGCTGGTCGTGAGCTGAAAGCTCTGGCCGGTGCCGTCCACCGAGGCCACCACTCTGGCCAGGGCAGGATCGCACTCGGTGACCACGGTGGCGGTGGCCTCCGGCTTGAGATTCTTGAGCAGGAGCAGGTGCTCGCCGTCCTTGAGCTTGACCAGACGGCGCTCGACCACGGGCTGCACAATGACCGCGTCAAGGATTGCCGGCTGCTTCATCAACAGGCCCGAGAAACGGATGCCGAAACTGTGAGGGCCCGACCTCAAGCGCCTTGGCCCGGCCACGAAGGCCAGGTCGACAAACGAGCTGTCGGTGGCTCCCCCCAGTTGCACCGTGAAAATCTTGTCGCCGTCGATGCGCATGGCCACCGAAACCAGCCCGGCCTGAGTGGTCTTGAGGCAAACCAGGTAGAAGTAGTACTCATCCTCGCGGTCGACGTCGAAGCGCATCCAGAACATCTGCTCGCGGCCCACCGTCACCAGCTTGCCCGGGAAGCCTCCAGGATAGGTCACATCCATCACGTCGAAAGCCTTGATGACCGCCTTGCCGTTCTCGGCATCCATCACCTGGTAGCTGAACGGGGGCTGGAGGTCCTCGCCGACGGGGCGATAACGCTCGGCCGGCAGGCCCTTCATCAGCCCCTCCGCCAGTCGACTGGCCGCTTGCTCGCCAGGAGTCGAGCCGGGCCGGGCCCAGCCGCCGGCCATTCCGGCCAGGACGGCATACACCGGCCTGCCGGTTGCCTTCTCCAGGCTGACCAGATTCTCGATCAAGACCAGGGCGCCCCGACTGGTGCCCCCGTCCTGGGGCCGGGGAAGATAGCCGTAGGCCAGCTTGCCCGAAGCCACCACGTGGGCCAGCATCCCAAGACCCTCTACCTCGGCCGATTGAAGAAAAGAGGGGCTGTTGAGGTGGGTGCCTGCCGCCACCAGGGCCTCGACCTGGGGACTGTTCTGCAGAATCCAGGACACGCCCGGCACCAACTGGCCATCGGGAGTGGGAGCGTAGGGCTCGAGCTCGGGGCTGGGATAAAACGAGACGTGGGCGCCATAAGGATAAAGGTGCGTGGACTTTCGCTGGAGCAAGACCAAGCCCTCGGCGAACTGCTGGATCACCTTGCGCCGCTCGGCGCGGGGGCTCAGCTTATCCAGCGCCACCCAGGCCAGGAGAGCGTGGGCCACGGTATCGGACTGGCCCCGCAACCAGGCAGGCTCCTCGAAGCCGTGTACCTTCATCATGGTTGGGTAGTCGGCCAGCCAGGGGGAAAGAAACTCGAGCTGACGCTCGGCCTGCTGGCCCAGAGTGCTTGAGAGGCCAACATCCTGGCCTGCGAAGTGGCTGGCCCCGTCGGCCAGGGCGCGGGCCATGATCGCGCGTTCCAGCGCATTTGATGGCTGCAGACCGGCCAGGCCATTCATGGCCGTGCGAGCTCGCTCGCGGCCCTCAAGCAGCGAGGCCCGGGCCACCAGAACCCGGTCGGAAAAGCTGTCGCCCTCCGCCGCGCCGGCTGATGCCAGCGGCAACTCGGCCAGAGCCGGGGGGAGACTGAACAATAGGAGCAAAACCCAGTAGCGCAGCTTCATGGAGGGGGGGCAGGTTCCACGGTGACGGCCGGGAGACCTTTCGAACGTCTCAGGGCTGTTGCTTCTTGAGCAGCTCCACCACGGTCTGCCAGTCGCCCTGCTGGTAGCGCTCGGCCAAAGCCAAAGGTACTTGTCCACTGCGGTCCGGCAGGTCCACCCGGGCTCCGCGCTCGAGCAGCACCCTCACCACCTCCGCCTGACCCGCACCGGCGGCGCGGTGGAGAGCCGACAGGCCTTTGTCGCGGGTGACCGCGTTGGGGTCAGCCCCCGCCTCGAGCAGCATGAGGACGATCTCCTGGTGGCCGTTGCTGGCCGCCAGGTGCAGGGGAGCGACGCCCATCGGGTCGAGCGCCATGACCTCAACCTTGTTCTCGAGCAGGTAGGCCACCACGTCCTTGTGGCCCTTCCAGGCCGCCAGGTGGAGCGGGGTTTTGCCCTGATCGTCTCTGGCTCGCAGCCGCGTCAGGTCCGTGCCCACGTAGGCCTTCAGACCCTCCAGATTGCCGGCCAGGGCGGCCTGGTGGGCGGCGTTGGTCATCCCGGCAGGAGCGGCCGCCGGGGCGGTGGCGGTCTTGGCGGGCGGCTTGGAGACCGTCTTAGGAGGCGGGGCTTTGGGTTTGGATGCGGGCGGCGGCGTGGTCGCGTTGTTGGTGTTGTTGATCTGATTGTTGACGTCGTTCTTGGTGTTTGCAGCGTCCTTGATGGCTTGCTTGGCGCGGGGGCTCACCGGGGGCTGGGCCACGGCCCCGCTCCCCACGGCCGCCACCAGGACCAGCGCTAACAGAAAACTTCTCATGGGGCTCCCTTCGACCGCGTCGATGGGATCAGTATATCAGAGGCCAGGCAGGGAAGCCGGGGGCGCGGCCTGGATGCTCTCCAGGGGCAGATCAGGCTCCAGGACCTCAGGAGCCGGCAGCGAGCCGGGCTTGCGGGGCTTGGGCTCGGGCTCGTCCACCAGCATCCGGGCGAAGACACCACCCGAGGCGCTCACCGTCTCGGAAACGAGGTTGAGCCGGGCCCGGTCGGCGGTGAGCCAGCCCTCTTTCCCTTGTTCGAAGCGAACCGCCCCCTCGAGATCGACGGTGGCCTGATCGCGCTGGTAGGTGGCCCGGTCGGCGTAGACCCGCCGCTCGCCCTGGGTGACCAGAATGCCACCCCGAGCGTTTCCCAGGCCGGCCTCCCAGAAGTAGTCCAGGTTGTCCGCCAGCAGCGTGGCGGGAGTCTGACCCGGGCCCTTCTCGGTGACCAGCCGCACGTTCCCGGCCAGAACCGCTCTGCGATCGGGGTAGTAGACGGTCAACCGGCTGGCCACGGCGGTTGCGTCCGGTGTGACCAGCTTGACCCCCCCGGACATCTCGGCGACGCGGGTATCGGTATTGTACTCGGCATAGGGTGAAGTCAGCACCGCTCCGGGCGTCTCCAACCGGACGCTGCCGACCAGCCGCACCCGGTGGCGGGCGTCGTCATAATCGAGCCGATCGGCCGACAGCTTCAGCTCACGGCTCTGGGCCAGGCAGGGGGCGAGCAGCAGGATGGCCAGGGCCAGCCAGAGGGGAAATCTTTCAGGAGCGGTCGACAATTTCACGGCCAACTGATTCTCTGAGAACAAACAGACACCTCTCACGGGGAGAGGTGTCTTGAAGATCTATCAAAAATTGCGCTTAGGTTTCGGGCTCAGCCAGGACCTGGCGATAAAGAATGTAGGCAGTAACCGACCCGGTGGATTCAAATAACTCCCAGAACAGAGCTGAATTCGTGGTCATACGTTTTCCTCCCACAAGTTGCTGCGGACGATCCTTTGGGATGCCCCGCGCCGATGGTCGGGCCCCGTGCGCCTGGCGCCTGAGGCCGGAATTTCCTGGCTTCCTCCCCTCCGAAACCCCTTCACAGTCGTTGAAGTGGCGTCGGCAAGCGGTTTTTTGCGGTAGGGCCTGAGCCCAACCGCAGTATAGCACACCCCCTTCATGGCTTGCAAGCGTTGCCGATCAAAATTGTTAACTGAATCGACCTCAAGCCATTTCCGGCCTCTAAGCCAGAATTGAAACCGATCAGACTCAGAGGAGCTGCAAGACGTGGGCGGCGGCAGCCAGATCCTCGATGGCCACTCCCAGCGACTTGAACAAAGTTCTAGGCGGTCGCCGGGCAGGGGGGGCGGCCACCAGCGAGGCCAGTGGCACGAGTGGTCCCCAGTCCAGCCCTGGCACCTCCAGCAGGTCACCGGCCTCGGTGCGGGCCTGCTCGAGATCGTCCACCACCGTGAGGGCGCTGGCCAGCACTACCTCGGAGGCCAGCTCGCGCCGCCCGGCCCGGTTGGCCCCGACGGCGTTGACGTGGCAGGTCGGAGACAGCATCGACTCCTCCACCAGCGGCTTGCCGGAGCTGGTGGCGGTCACCACCAGGTTGGCGCCATCCAGCGCCTCGGCCGGGCTGGCGCAGGCACGAACCTCCAGCGACAGCCGCTCGCGGGCCCACCCTACAAAGCCGTCGCGGCTCTCGGGGCGAGGGCTGAACACTCGCACCTCGGCCAGTTGCTGCTCGGCCGCCAGAGCCTCGAGCTGACCGCGAGCCACGACGCCGGCCCCCAGCAGAGCCAGGCGCTGGGGGCCAGGCTCGGCCAGGAAGCGCGTGGCCAGGGCGGTGGCGCAGCCCGTGCGCAGCTGGCTGAGCCGGTTGGACTCGATGAGGGCCTCCAGGCGTCCGCTTTCGAGCTCGAACACCACCGTCACCATGGTCACGCCGTGCGGCCCGGACAGGTAGGTCTTGAGGCCGGCCCGTCCCAACCCCACGGCGGGGAGGTTGTGCAGCACCTGGGGAGGAGAGGTGACCCGCAAACGCGGCGCCTGGCGGGCCTGGCCGGCGGCCAGGGCGCGAAAGGCTTGCTCGAGCGCGTCGGTGAGGGGACGAGCCGAAAGGACCCGATCCACCTCCTCCTCGGTGACGTAGCGGGGCTTCAAGCCTTGGCCGGCTGGAGCACTTTCCGAATTTCGGCCACCATCTCGTCGGTGGTGTCCACCACCGGCACGCCCGCCTTCTGCAGCGCGTCCACCTTGGCCTGAGCCGTGCCCACGTTGCCGCTGACGATGGCGCCGGCGTGACCCATCCGCTTGCCGGGCGGGGCGGTGCGACCGGCGATCATGGCCACCGCGGGAACCTTGTGCTCACCCAGCCAGGCAGCCATCTCCTCCTCGGCGCTGCCACCGATCTCGCCGATCACCACCAGGGCGCGGGTATCGGGATCCTTCTCGTAGAGAGGCAAGAGGTCGGTAAACTGGCTCCCGTTGACCGGGTCGCCCCCGATGCCCACGCAGGTGCTCTGGCCCAGGCCGGCCCGGGTGAGGGCGTCCACGGCCTGGTAGGTGAGCGTTCCACTGCGCGAGATCAGGCCCACGTTGCCGGCGCTGAAGATGTTGCCCGGCATGATGCCGATCTTGCACTGGCCGGGAGTGATCAGGCCCGGGCAGTTGGGACCGATCAGCCGGGCACCCACCCGCAGAACCTCAGCCCGAACCCGCACCATGTCATGAATGGGTACCCCTTCGGTGATGCAGCAGATCAGCTTGACCCCGGCGTGGGCCGCTTCCAGGATGGCGTCGCTTGCCAGCGGCGGGGGCACGAAGATCACCGAGGCATCCACTTCGGTCTTCTTGAGCGCCTGCGCCACGGTGTTGAAAACCCTCACGCCGTTGAGGACTTCCTGCCCGCCTTTGCCAGGGGTGACTCCGGCCACGACCTTCGTGCCGTACGAGATCATCTGCTGGGTGTGAAAGCCACCCTCGCGACCCGTGATGCCCTGCACCAGAACCCGGGTGCTCTTGTCGATCAGAATACTCATTTTGTGCTCCTTCTTATAGCCCCGCAAGTTGACGAGTTGGCGGGACGGTGAACAACCTGTTGAACGGCGCCGCGCACGTTCTTGAAGGATTCAACGCCCGGCGCCTCAGCGGGTCAGGGCCACGATCTTCTCGGCCGCTTCCTCCATGGTGGCGGCGGTCTGGTAACCGGCCTCGGCCAGAATGGCCCGCCCTTCCTCGGAGTTGGTGCCGGCCAGGCGAATCACGATGGGCAGAGTCACGTTGGCGCTCTTGACGCCCTGCACAATGCCTTTGGCCACCTCGTCCCCCCGGGTGATGCCCCCGAAGATGTTGAACAGCACGCCCCGGACATTAGGATCGGAGCTGACCAGGCTGAGGGCCTTCGTCACCACGACGGCCGAAGCGCCACCCCCCACGTCCAGGAAGTTCGCCGGCTTGCCGCCCACCCGGCTGACCGTGTCCAGGGTGCCCATCACCAGGCCGGCCCCGTTGCCGATCACGCCCACCTCGCCGTGCAGCCGGACATAGGCCAGCCGCTCTTCGTGGGCCCGCTGCTCGAACGGGTCCGACTCGGCCACCTCGCGCAGCTCCTCCAACTCGGGGTGGCGAAACAGCGCGTTCTCATCGAAGGTGAACTTGGCGTCGGCGGCGATCATGCGGCCATCTTTGGTGATGGCCAGCGGGTTGATCTCCGAGAGCAGGCAGTCCATGCCGCTGTAGAGCTTGTAGAGCGTCTCGATGAAGTGGGCCAGGTCCTTGCGCGTGGCATCGGGCAGCTCATAGGCGTAGACGAGCTCGCGCACCTGGTGCTTGAGCAGGCCGAGCAGGGGATTGACGTGCACCTTCTTGAGCTGGTCGGGATGCTTCTCGGCCACTTCCTCGATATCCATGCCGCCCATCGGGCTGAACATGATGCAGTGAGCCGAGCGTGTGCGGTCCAAAATGATGCCTAGATAGAACTCCTTTTCGAGCTCCAGCGCCTCTTCCACCAGCACTTTGTGCACGGTCAGCCCCTTGATGTCCATCCCCAGGATCTTGCTGGCATGGGCCTGGGCCTCATCCGGCGTGCTGGCCAGCTTGATGCCGCCGGCTTTGCCGCGCCCCCCGATGTGCACCTGGGCCTTCACGGCCACCTTGCCGCCAAACTCGACGGCGTGGGCCTTCGCCTCGTCGGGCGTGGCCGCCACCTTGCCTCGCGGGGTGGGCACGCCGAAGCGGGCCATCAGCTCTTTCCCCTGGTACTCGTGGATGTTCAAGGCTCCTCCTCAGTCTTTGCGCGCCAGCCGGCGGCGCGGAATCTCCTCGCGGAAGTAGGAAATGATCTCCTCCAGCCCCGAGCCCGGGCCGAACAGTCGGCCCATCCCCAGGGCCTGAAGCTCGGCCATGTCGTCGGCCGGAATGATGCCACCGCCCGAGACCAGCACGTGCTGCAGGCCCTCTTTGTCGAGCAGCTCCTTGACCCGAGGGAAGAGCGTCATGTGCGCCCCCGACAGGATCGACAGGCAGACGGCGTCGGCATCCTCCTGGATGGCCGCCTCCACGATCATCTCGGGGGTCTGGAAGAGCCCCGTGTAGACGACCTCCATGCCGGCATCGCGCAGGGCCCGGGCCACCACCTTGGCGCCCCGATCATGGCCGTCGAGACCGGCTTTGGCGATCAAGATCTTGAGTGGCGCTTCGCTCATATGCCTTCCAGCTTCGTGAGACGTTCGCGCACCGCCCCCCAGACATCACCGGCGGCCTGGTGCACGGCCAGCTCGCCCTGGAGCACGCGCCGGGCGTTCTCTTGCACGACGGCATCGACTTCGGGGTCGGACCAGAGACGCTCTTCCAGCCGCGCCCGCACCAGATCGCGAATCCGGAGGGCAGCCTGGCGCAGGCGCTTCTCTTCCCAACGTTCTCCCTCCTGCAGCCAGGCGCGGAACCTCTCCAGGCAATCGACCAGCTCCTCCAGGCCCTGCTCCTGGATGGCGATGACCTTGAGAATAGGCACCTTCCAGTCGTCTTTGTGCAGATGATGGGCCGCTTCGCGCAGCTGCCCCACCATTTCGTCGGCGCCGGGACGATCGCTCTTGTTGACCACGAAGAGATCGGCGATCTCCATCAAGCCGGCCTTCATGGCCTGCACCGCGCCGCCCGCCTCGGGCACCAGCACCACCACCGTAACGTCACAGGCGGCCGCCACCGCCAGCTCGCTCTGCCCCACCCCGACCGTCTCCAGCACCACCCAGTCCTTGCCCAGTGCGTCCAGTACGTCAGCCGCCTCCTGAGCCGAGCGGGCCAGCCCGCCCATACTGCCGCGGGTGGCCATGCTGCGCACGAACACGCCCGGGTCCTCCAGCGAGCGGCCCATGCGCACCCGGTCACCGAGCAGGGCGCCGCCCGAGAAGGGCGAGCTCGGATCGACAGCAACGACGCCGACGGTACGGTCACGCTGGCGCAGCACACGGGCCAGGCCGTCCACCAGGGTGGACTTGCCGGCCCCGGGAGGGCCCGTGATGCCCACCCGGAAGCATTTACCCCGATGCGGCGCCAGGCCCTCGGCAATGGCGCGAGCCTCCGGGGCCTGGTTCTCCAGCAGGCTGATAGCCCGGGCGGCGGCCCGGCGGTCTCCCTGGAGGATGCGCTCGACGAGTTGGGCCGAGCGGCTCACGCCGTGACCGGCGTCAGCGGCTCGGTGCTGCGGGCGCACAGCACCCCGTCGCACTTCTCCAGCCGCTTCAGGGCGTTCTCGGTGACCGGGCTGTCGAGCAAGATCTGGGCGCAGGCGGCCCGGGCCCCCTGGAACACGAGATTCTCCATCTCCTGCACGTTCAGGCCCTCCTCCTTGAGGGTCTGGAAGACGCCCGCCAGCACGCCAACCCTGTCCTCGTGACGCACCAGCAGCCCGTAGCTGTTGGCCGGGGTATCGCGCAGGTTCACGCAGTTCGGGATGGGCTGGCCGGTCAGGTAAGCGGATGCGATACGGGCCGCCTCCTCGCCGGTCTCAAACTCGGCCTGCTGGGTCGAAGCCCCGATGTGGTGAGTGCCCACCACCTGCGGATGCTGCCCCACCGGGCTGACAAACTCGGCCGCCCCGCCCGAGGGCTCGCCCTCGAAAACATCCGTCCCGACGCGGATCTTGCCCGCCTCCAGGGCTTTGAGCATGGCTGCCTGGTCCACCACCTCGGCGCGCGAAGTGTTGATGAAGAACGCCCCGGGCTTCATGGCCTCGAAGAAAGCCTGGCTCAGGAAGCCTTTCGTATCTGAGGTCAGAGCCACGTGCACGCTGACCACGTCAGCATGGCGGGCCACCTCCAGCCGGTCGGCGCAGCGGGTGACGCCCAGCTCCTCGGCCTTCTCGGGGGTGAGGCTGCGCGACCAGGCCACGAAACGCACGCCGAAGGGCCGCAGACGGGCCATGACCTCCTGGGCGATCTGGCCCATGCCGATCAGTCCCACGGTCTTGCCTTTCAGGCCCTCGGCCTTGCTGAACTCTTTCTTGTTCCACTTGCCGGCCCGCAGGTCGGCCACGTTGTCGGAGATGCGTCGATCAAGGCACAAGATCAGCCCCACCGCCAACTCGGCCACGGCGGCCGCATTCTTGCCCGGGCAGTTGGCCACGAAGATGCCCCGGGCCGAAGCCGCCTCGACATCGATGGTATTGACTCCCGAGCCCGCCCGGATGATCAGCCCCAGCCGGGGAGCAGCCTCGATGGCCCTGGCAGTGACCTTGGTGGAGCGCACCACCAGCACCTCGGTGTCGCCCAGGTGGGCCGGCAGGTCGTCGGGGCCCAGCTCGGGGCGATTGCTGAGCTGAACGCCGGGTTGCTTGAAGAGGTCGATGGCTCGAGGATCGAGCTTGTCGGCCAGAAGGATGTGCACGGGAAGGTCCTCCACCGCAAGAGATAGAAAGCCAGGCCTTCTCCCGCCGTGAGGTTGGTCCCTGCGGGGCCAGGGTGACCTGGATCATTTCACCCTCCTCCTCCCCTGGATAGGCTGAAGATACAAAAAATGAAGGAGCCCCAAAGCGATGAAGGCTAAAGAGATCATGCAGCGCAAGCTGATCACCGTTCCCCCCGACATGCTGGTCACCGAACTGGCGGAGCTGTTCTCCTCCAGGGGGATCTCGGGCGCCCCCGTGGTGGACCTGGGTCGACCCATCGGCGTGGTCTCGATGACCGACATCGCCAACACGGCCGGAATGCAGGGCGAGATGGTGGCCCACGCAACCCGCCCCCACTACTACCGGGACGTCTGGATGGAGGAAGAGGAGTTCGACGGTTTCTCCATCGGAGAAGTCGACTCGAGGACGGTGGCCGACATCATGACCCCGGCCGTCTACCAGGCCGATGAGAACTCGCCGGTGGAGGACCTGGTGGAGATCATGCTGGAGGCCAAGATCCACCGCGTGATCATCACCCACAAGGACAAGGCGGTGGGCATCGTCACCACCACCGACCTGATCCGCCTGCTCCCGCAGCTGCTGAAGGGGAAGGCCGGGGCGGCCCACTCCTGATTCCGTCAGGGCGTAGTAACCCTGGTTCCCGCCTGCCTGCAGGTTGAACGTGTCCCCGCCTGCTTGCAGGCGGTTGCATTTGTGCGGCCGAAGTCACCAGGATGCTCGGCAGGTTCCGAAAGCCTCGGGTGCCGGCAATCGTGGTCACGGCCTACGTGGGGGGCCGATTGCACTTTACGTGCCCGGAAACGCTCGTTCAGGGCGACCAGGAGCTGCAGGTTGCCCTCGCAGGCGAGGCACTGCTGCTCGAGGCCCGCGTGGAGGAGTATTTCTCGCACGACAGCTCCTATACCGCCGTCGTGCTCGATCCGCCTGAAGCGCACAGCCTGCTCGAGCGGCACTTCGGGTCGGCCGAGCAGGTTGGGACACCTCTGGACCGGCGACGAGCCGAGCGCATCCCCAAGGTCTTCCGAGTCGACCTGACAGACCCGAAGGCGCCCGCGGTGGTGATCGATCTCTCCCATTCGGGGCTCCGCCTCGGGGTGAGCGAGCCGCTCGAGGTCGGGCGAGCCATCAGCGTGCGGATGGAGGTCGAGGGCATTCCGCTGACGGTGAGCGGCGTGGTGCGCTGGTGCAGTCCACACGACTCCGGCAACCACATGCTGGGCGTGGAGCTTGCGCCGATGCCACCCCAGCTTCTGGGGCGTTACAAGCGTCTGCTTGGCGAGGTGCCCGAAGAGCCGGAATGGCCCTATTACAGCGACGACTCGGAGTGAGGTCTAAAAGCGCTGCCAGCTCAAAATCGTGCGCGTGGCCGAGGAGCCGGCGGCCCCGTCCAGGCTGAAGGACGAGAGCGCCTCGTCATAGTGCACCTTGGAGCCGCCCGTGACGGTCACCTTGTTCCCCACGACAGCGCCAAAAAGATCGCTCCCCCCCGAGAAACTGATCTCCGCCCTGGGACCGTAGACCACCATGGCGGATTTGGCGCCTCCGGTGATCTTGGCGTCCGCCCCCTCGGCCAGCATCAACAACAGGTTGGCCGGCTTTTCGCTGGTATTGACGACTCCGCCCCCGCTCAGGTCGATCTCCTTTTTGACATAGATCCTCACCGCTCCGCTGGTGCTCAGCTTGGCGCCGCCGGTCAGCTTCAAGCTGTCGACCACATAGGTCCCCGCCCCCAGAGTCAGGGTGCCCCCGCCGGACACGCTGATGTCCTCGTAGCGACCCGGATCGGGCGAGGCACCCTGAGAGTTGACCTTCAAGTCACCCCGGGACGCCCCCAGGCTGGGCACCGTGACGGCCGGAAGCTCAATCTTCTTCGTCAGCGCTTCCTCTTCCAGGCTGTAGGTCTTGGAGTCTTTCCAGACGGTGTTCTTGGAGTTCTTCGTCGAGGTCTTGGGGGTTCCCGGACCGACCACTCCTCCGACCCCCACGTAAATGGTGCCCTTCACATAAGAGCCGCCCGAGAGCTGGATGCTGCCCGGCTCGGTTCCGTTGGTCGAGATGTCCCCCTTCGTGCCGGGCTTCTGTGAGCCGTAGCCACCCTTCGTGGAGTCGTAGGAGTCCGTCCAGCTCCCCCCGCCCAACGTCAGCGAATTGGCGTAGTAGGCCCCTCTCACCGGTCGAGCGCCCGTCCCGAGCTTGACCGTGACCCCCACCTGGCGCGAAGTGCTGCCCAGGGTGCCGGTGGACAGGATGTAGACGCACCCCTCCGGCACGCTGGCCTCGTTGGGAACCTTGCTGCCGGGGCGATAGACCGTGACCGCATACTTCTCGGGGCCCAGGGTGGCCTTGATTCCGGAAAACTCCGCATCCTTCTTGAGGCCCACCAGAGCCGCGGCCACCCCGCTCTCAGCGGCGTAGAGAGCCCGGTCCGAGCGCTGCTGGATGCGGGCAGCATTCAGGCTGGCGTCCCCGTTGCGGGCCATCCCCACGATCACCAGCACCAGCACCGAGAGCATGGCCAGGGTCAGAGCCAGGGCGTAGCCTCGATGTCGTGGTCTCAATTGCGCACACCTACCTGACTTGAAAGTTGGACCGCGTTGGTGTCATCGCCCACCTTCAGGGTGAGCTCGTAGAGGCCCGAGGCGGTTCCGGCCACCACGCTCAGGCTCTGGGCCGGGTCGGAGATCAACTGGCGATTCTTGGAAAAGCTGGCGATCGGTGGGGTCGTGCCCGGGTTGGTGGAAGGCTTGGAGATGGGCACCTCCCCGCGCCACAACTCGCGGTTCTTGGTGTCCACCGCGTAAGCGATCCAGCGCTGCCAGACCAGCTTACCCGAACCGTCGAGCACTACCGGCTGGGCCAGGCTGGCCTGGGCGGAAGGAAAGACCACCTGGTTCTTCCCCAACGAAACATAACTGGCGCTGGTGTTGCCCATCTCCAACTCCAGGCGGCTGATGCCCTTCTGAGCCGCCGTAATGTAGTCGCGGCGCCGCTCGGTCTCGGCCATCTGGCGCCCGTAAGAAGCAA
>CAYYHB010000068.1:0-21560 GCA_964471395.1 uncultured Burkholderiales bacterium
AGGGCTTTGAGGAGCCGGCCGTCAACCTGCCCAACCAGAGCTACCTGCGCGAGCTGCCCAGCGGCATCGCCGTCGAGGTGCCCGGCATCATCGGCAAAAGCGGCGTCCGCGGCGTTTCGGTCGCGCCCCTGCCCAAGGCCTACGCCGCGCTGCTCCAGAATCAGGTCGGAATCCACGAGATGACCGCCGAGGCCGTCTTGACCCGCTCGCGCAAAGCAGCCGCCCAGGCCCTGCTGGTGGACCCGGTGGTCGATCGAGCCGTGTGCGCCCGCGAGCTGGTGGAGGTGATGGTCAGCCTGCAGCCGCAGTTCCTGGGCTATCTGAGCTGAACGAACAAATGTACGATACCGGCGGTATGATTTACGAGCACTTGTTCGCATCCTGAAACGCGAAGGCGAACAAGTTTACGATACCCGGGTACAAAAATCGAATCTCCGTTCGTTGAGGAAGCCTGAACAGGACTGGACCGAGCGTTTTACCACAACGCCCGGAGGGTCTGCTGGCGGCGGCTCGAAGCCACTGGTGATGCTGGCCACCCGCATGCGGATCGATGTCTGGAGCGACTTCGTCTGCCCCTTCTGCTACCTGGCCCGGCCCGTGCTCGAGCGAGTGGCGCGGGAAGTGCCCGGGACCGAGGTGGTCTGGCGGGCCTTCGAGTTACGGCCCGAGCCGGCCCCGACCCTGGACCCGAACGGGGATTACCTGCGCGAGGTCTGGCAGAGCTCGGTGTATCCCATGGCCAGGGAGCACAGGATGCTCCTGCGCTTGCCGCCGGTGCAGCCACGCAGCCGACTGGCCCACGAGGCGGTGCGGCTGGCAGCCACCCGGGGGGCGGGGGAGGCGCTCACCACGGCCATCTTCCGGGCCTTTTTCGAGCGCGGCGAGGACATCGGCCAGATCGAGGTGCTGGTCGGGCTTTGCGCCTGGCTCGGGCTGCCGGCGAGCGAGGTCCGAGCGGCCCTGCAGGGCTCTCGCTTCACGGCGGCCGTCCTGGAGGATGAAGCGCTGGCCTCCCGGCTTCGATTGACCGCCGTGCCGGCCATGGTGGTGCACCGGGCAGCCGAGCAGCCCGACCAGGGGGTGCTGATCTCGGGCATCCAGCCTTTTGAGGTGGTGAGCCACGTGCTCGAGCGGGTGGCCGTCCGCTGACGTGGTAGCGTTACCCCACGACGGAGATGGTGCAGTGGCTGGGCAGCACGTTCAAAGGCTGATAGGCCGGCCGGGCCGCCACGGCCTCGGGCTTGGGAACAAAGAAGATGCACTGCTGCCCGGTGGTGGCCAGCACCTCGATGCTGGGCATCTGCCGCCCTTTGAAGCCGAACTTGCTGCAGCTCTTGGGAAAACGGCTGTCCCAGGATACCTTGAAGTACTGGCACTGGTGGCAGTTGGGCGCATGCTGGTCCATCCCCTGAACCATACCGCGTCAAGGCGATTGACTTGGTTACCGCCAGTTTACCGAAACGTCACTTCTCCTCGAACACCGTGGGCCGGTCCTTGCCCTGCAGGCGCAAGAGGTCCACGCTCCAGCCGGCCTCCTGCAGCTTGAGCAGGAAGGGCTCGACGTTCCGGGGGGTCTTCTTGAGGCTCTCTTCGATCAGCCAGCGGTCGGCTTCCTTGTGTCCTCCCGAGGCGAGCTTTGCCTGGTACTCGGGCGAGGCCGCCAGGCGCTCGCCGTGGATGGCCTGGATGGCCGCCTGCACCTGGCCCATACGGTTGAGGTAGTCGCTGTTGTGGGGCAGGGTCGAGGAGGTCACGGTGGGGGTCTGGGCCTGGGCGAAGCGCTCGTCCGTCTTCATCACGATATACGGCTCGGCTTCGGTGTAGCGCAGGATGTAAGGACGCTCCTTGTAGAGTTCGCGCAGGGTCTCGAACTCGGGGTCTTCCAGGATGGGCTTGATGCGATCTCCTACCACCAGCTTTTCCCCACCGACCAGGGTGCCCATGCTCTTTAAAACCGAGGGATCGGGCTTGCAGACCTCGCCGTTGTTTTGCTCCATGTGGTCGATGATGGTGCGCAGAGCGGGCTCGTTGACCGGGTTGTACTCCAGATTCTTGAGCATCATGTAGTTGGCAAAGAGGCCGATGGCGGCGCCGATGCCCACGGTGACCAGGCCGGCCAGGGCCACGGCGTGACCCACCGAGGCCAGGGCGGTGAGATCGCCGGCCAGGGCGGCGGTCACCTGGGCGCCGGTGGCCCCGAAGTAGCTGCTCAGGCCACCCACAATCAGAGGGGTCGTGATGGCGCCGGCCATGGTGGCGGCGTTGCCCTGATTGGCGTTCTTGACGCTGACCTCGCCTAGATTGCCCTTGATGGCCTGGCGCGGTCCGATGTTGGCGCTGGCGGCCCCGCTGACGGCGCCGGCGATGGAGCGGAGGGTGGTGCTGACGGTGAGAATCGGGAAGTAGAGCAGGGGAGGAGCCACGGCCACGGCCGCGTCCATGGCCGTGCAGATGTGCTGGCAGACGTCGCCGGCCATCATCCAGGGGCGGGGGTTGCGCTCGGCTCGAATGGCCAGCGGGGTGGCCAGAAAGCTGGTGACCTGGCCGACGCGGTCTTTCAGGTTGTTCATGTTAGCGAAATTGACCGCCCCCCAGCCCAGGGCCAGCAGGGCGGTGGTGGCTCCGGTCACGCTGCCCATCACGCAGCCCACGGCCGCGGTGCCGGCCATGGAGCCGGCGTAATCACGCACCAGTTGCCAGGACCGGGTGGCCGGGTAGTCGGGGCTGCAGGCTACCTTGTAGTTCTCGGGCACCAGCTTGTTGGAGAGCCAGCGTCCCACCTTCTGCATGGGCGTGCCACCGGCCGCAAGATTGGAGTCGGGGGTGGTCACCACGCCCTGCTCGTCGCGCTCCCAGATGATGGTCTTGTCGCCCTGGCTCTCGCGGGCCACCAGCTTCTTGCCCTCCGGCGCCGCCGGGGGGGGGTCAACCGGCTCCAGCCACTCGGCCGGCTTCTGGGCGGCCACGGGGCGAAGCATCGCCTGCCGCAAGGCGGGCGAAGGAGTCAGATTCATCGCGAGCATGGGAAAACTCTCCACCATCACTTCTGTCTTCTGAGGGAGAGTAATCCCGGGCTCTTACCAAATTCAGAAAAGATCGTCACGGAGGGGGCGGGAATGTTGCCAGGGTGTAACCCGGATCATGGCACCAGGCGGATGCCGAAGTCCTTCATCTGGTAAATGGGCAGCCCGTCCACCACCAGGTAACCGTCCGCCGTGAGCGAGGTTCCTTCCACGGCCGTGATGACCGCCTCCACCTCCACCTTGCGGTTGGGGGGGATGACCTGCCCGCGGTAGATCCAGGTGTGCTTCTGGCCCACGGTGATGGCCTCCACGCGGTGAGTGGCGGCTAGCTCGGGCCAGCGCTCGAAAGCCACCACCTTCAAGAGCTGCAGGAAGGCCTCCAGCCCCAGCGAGCCGGGCCAGACCGGATCTTGATAGAAGTGAGCCTTGAAGAACCACTCCTCGGGGTCGACCGTCTTCACCCCCCGGATGAAACCCAACCCCGCCGGTCCGCCTTCGCTCAGCCAGCAATCCACCCGGTCCATCATCAAGAGCGCCTTGCCGGGAAGACCCAGGCCGTCCGGGGCCGGTTCCTCGGGCCGCAGCGGCTCCAACACGGGCAGCTCGAAGGCCCGGCCTTCGGAGGGCGGAACGTAGCGCACCGCGTCGCGCACTCCCAGTTGCTGGGCCAGGGCCGCGGCTGAGAAGAAGCCGAAGTTGGTGGTGCCTTCGTAGACCATCTCCTGGCCAAGCAGCACCTGCATGGCGAAGTTCTCGATGATCATGCCGCCCGCTTCGCTGACGTCGGTCATCTTCACCCGCACGCGCAGGGTGCCGTCCTCGGGCCACACCTCGCGGTGCAGCACGGCTGTACCGCCCAGGTTGCGAAAGTGCATGTCCTGGGGGCTGCGCAGGGCCGAGCCCAGGTAGGCGGCCAGCCAGCCGCACGGCTGCAGGGCAGCCTCGAGCAGCACGCAGAACGCCATGGTGGGCTGGCGATTGGCGCCAAAGTACCAGGCATGGCGCGGGATGTCGTAATGGCTCTCGATCCAGTCGCCCGGCTTGAGCTCCCAGGGGGGCTGGTTGACCTCCACCACCCGGTCCATGAAAAGATAGGGCGGGCCGGGCAGACGCGCGATCCGGCGTTCCTGGTCGAAAATGCGGTAGGGCTCTCCGAATGCCAGGGAGGGGCGGCCTACCGAGAACTCGAGGATGCTTTGAGCATCGTAGAGAGGGGCTGGCTGGGCCCAGCGGGCGGCCAATCGCTCGCGGGTGAGGCCGGTGAGCTGCATGCTCATGCCTGTGAAACGCACGATCGGCTTTCCGTCGGCGTACATGAGGGCGTCGGCCAGCACGTAGGGCTCGGGGCGATAGCCGATCTCGCTGATCTCGACCTCGTAGATCACCTTGCGAGTGCTGGCCGTGACCGGACCCCGACAGCGCAGCACCGCGGGGATCCCGCAGATGGGCTCGTAGGCGACCTCGTCCGTTTCGGACACCCAGCCCAGGCGCAGCAGAAAAAAGCGCAGGGTGTGGGCGCAGCACTCATACATCAAAGTGCCGGGCATGACCATGTCGTCCACGAAGTGGCAGGTCAGGAACCAGTTGTCGGGCTGGATGTCGGCCTCGGCCACCACCCGTCCCAGGCCGAAGCGTCCGCCCTTCGGGTCGACCTCGAGCACGCGGTGGAGCAGGTTCATGGGCGGACCGGGCAGGCGGGCCGGGTCGCGCAGGCCCAGGTGGGCGAAGGCCGGGCCGAAGCAACCGGCCAGATCGCCCCGGCGCAGGGCCTCGACCTGCTCGTCAGAGTAGCTCTCGCGCTTCTCGAAGGGGGTCAGGGGAGCCCAGTCAGGGGGGAAGGCGCGCGGATCCGGAGGCAGATTGCCCGCCTCCAGGATGCCGCCCGAGCCTTCGATCTCGGCGTAGGTAAAGAAGCCAGCGCAGCCATTGCGCATGGTGATGAGGGGCTGTCCGGCGATGGTGCCCTCGAAGCTGAAGAAGAACAGGTACGACTCGCCCTGACGCACGAAGCGGTCGATGCGGATGTCGTAGCGGATGGTTTCGCCCGCCTGGGGAAGGCCTCGATGGAAGAAGACCTCGGCGTCGAGCAGGCGGTAGACCCGCAAGCCTTTGGTGGCCAGGTCGATGCCCAGATAGGCGGACAGGAAGAGGTCGGCCTGTCCCGCTTCCACGCTGATGCACACCGGAGCGCGCCCGCAGTCGAGGTACCAGGCGCCCGGGAAGACATCGTGCTCGGTGACCACGCGGCCGGGCCCCAGCGAGCGAGGCTCGCCCTCGACGGCCATGATGCGGTCCACCAGCATGAGGGGCTCGTCGGGCAAGCGCACCCGGGTGGGGTAGCTATCCACCTCCGCGAATTCGGGGCCGAGCACCCGGGCGATGGAGCCGATGGCAAACTCCATGCACAGCTCGCGGGGGAAGAGCGGTGGGGGAGGCGCTGGCGCAGCGATGGCCGGCGGGGGCGGTGGAGCGATTGCCAGCCGCCCGGGAGCCCCACCAACCATGCTCTCCAGCAGCCGGGTCTGCATTTGCACCGCCTGGCCCATGCCGGCCAGGTTCTGGCTGGAGAAACGCAGGTAGGCATCGTGGGCCTCGGCCCGCGCGGCAGCGGCGGCCAGAACCTGCTGCTCCAACTCGCCCAGCTCGGTCTGCGCCAGCGCTGTCACGGGTTGGGGAATGGTCGACCGGGTTGCGACCGGACTCAACTGGACCGGACCAACGCTCTCTTTCGCCAGGGCTGGAGCGACGCTCTCGGTCGGGGGAGCCGGGCTGGGGACTGGTCGCTCGATCCACGTGGGCACGATCCCCACCTTCACCCGCACAACCTGCTCGGCCTGCCGGGGCCCAGGAGCCGGAGCCAGGGCGTAGAGCGGCTCGAGCGAGATCCCCGGGACTTGCTCCACCAGGCAGGCGGCCAGTAAACGCAGGAGCGGTCCGACTTCGTCCTCCGACCCGGCGCTCAGGGAACGGGCCAGGTGAGGCTGATCCCCCAGAATCAGGTCGATCATCCGCGAGCAAGAGCTGCCCGGCCCCATCTCCAGGAAAACCCGCACTCCGTCGGCGTAGGCCTGGCGCACGGTGGCGGGATAGTCCAGGCCTGACTCGGCCTGCTCGAGAATGGACCGGGCGCAACTCTCGCTGGAGAGCTCGTAGGCCCGGGTCCAGTGCCCCGAGTAGAAACGTTGGGGCACTTTCGTCACATTCAGGAGGTGTAGCTCATAGTATTGCGTGGCCACCGGCTCGAGCAACTCGCAGTGCACCGTGGGCACCCCGGCCAGCTCGAAAGCTTCGCATCGTAGAGAGGCCACCACCCGGTCCACGGCCTCGGAATGGCCTCCCACGACGCACTCGGAATCGGTGTTCACGATCAGCAGATAGCACCCGGGCACCAGGGCTGCGCCCACCGCCTGGGCGCCCCGATTCACGACGGACACCTTCCAGGCGAACGGCTCCCCCAGCATCTGCCGGGCGGCCCTGCATTCCCCACCGAGGTCCTGACTAAAGAGCGAAGAGAGCTGAATACGGCGGTACATCTGGTCGCGCTCGGTCCAGGCTCCCAGGGAGAAGAGCGCCGAAGACTCGCCCAGCGAGTAGCCGAGCGCCGCCTGGGCGGTGAGGCCGAGGGCCGTGGCGATTCGGGTGGCCAGAATGCCGAAGCAGACCTGGCCAAAGATCGTACGATGAAGATCGGTTTCGATGTCGCGCTGCGCCAGATCGCGCCAACCATCGCTGAAGTCGCCACGATAGGGCGTGTAGAAACGGGTCATGAAGTGAGTGGAGAGCTCTTCGGTCTCCTGGTCGAGCGCGTGGACCAGCTCGGGGAAGCTGCGCGCCAGCTCGCGACCCATCCCCAGGAAGTGGCTGCCCGAGCCGGGATAGACGAAGGCAACCTCCCCTTGCCCCAGCGGCGTGGGAGCGTAGAAGAGCCCGCTCTGGCCCCGCAGGGGGACCTCTCGATGGCGGGAGAGGTGTTGCTCGGCCATGTCCAGGGCATCCCGCAGGCTGGCTGGGCTGGAGGCCACGCAGGCAAAGGTGGGTTGGCCGCGCCAGCTGCGGGCCAAACCGTAGAAGTCCTCCTGCAAGCGATGGCGCAACGTGGCGATCTCGTGAGGACCGAAACAGAAGACCGCAGCCGGCAGCTCGTAGAGGCGCGGAGGCGGCTGCTCGAGCCCTTCGAGCCAGATCGCCACCGCATTGCCATCGCGAGCCGGGTAGGCCACGGCCGCCCGGCGCGGGCCCTGGAGCCGGTCGCGGAACCAGTAGAGGGGCTCACGGGGCACGTGCAGGGGCTCCTCCACCCGGACCTCTGGCGGTCCGGCCGGCAAGAGCTGGTGATACAGGCAGCCGGCCGCCCGGGCCAGGGCGGCCAGACCGGTCACCGCGCCCAGGTGATCGGTCAGCTCGGTCACGGCGCAGAGACGGTCGGCCGAAGGCAGCTCGGGGCCGTCAAAGAGCGAGTAGCCGCTGGCTCCGCTTCGCTCCAGGGCCAGCGTGGGCGTGCTGGCCGCTTCCACTCCTCCGATGAGGGCGTAGATCTTCTGGCCCGGAGCGCAGTCGCCCAGCCGTTTCAAGACCAGGGCCACCGCCCCTTCGCCGGCCGGGAGGGTGGGGAAGAGCTGCTTGTGGGCGTGCAGCGAGCGCGGGTCGGCGTAAAGATCCACCGCCCCCACCAGAGCACAATCCAGCTCGCCCTGTTGCAGGGCGCGCACGGCCAGCTCCAGGGCTTTGAGGCCGGAGACCTCCTCGGCCGATAGACTGAAGCTGGGACCTCCCAGCGACAGCTCCCGCGCCACCCGGCTGGCCACGATACTGGCCAGGGCTCCCAGGGTGCGGGTTGAGTCCAGGGCCGGATGGGCCTCGGGGCCGCGCAGCCAGCGATGATGATAGTTGTTGGTCTCAGGATCGAGACTGACCCCGATGTAGACGCCCATGCCGGGTTGAGGGCCGCTCAGCTCCAGGCCCGCATCCTCCACCGCCTGAGCGGACACGTTCAGCATCAGGAGCTGCTGGGGCAGAATCGAGGGCATGTCGTGCGGGGGCAAGCGGAACTTGCCCACCGGCAGAGCCACCTCGCCCACCCGTTCGGCCGCCGACTCGCCCTTCAAGGCGGCCCGAAGCCAGGCGTCGCGGTGGGTGTGGGGTCCGATGTGTGCGCCCAGGCCCACGATGGCGATGGGCTGGGAGGCCGGTCTGGCGGGCTCGGGGACTTCCTGGCCGAGGTCTTCTTCCAGCAGCAGGTGGCCGTTCACGCCTCCAAAGCCAAAGCCGCTCACGGCCGCCCGGCGCGGCACGTCCGGGGAGCGTCGGGGCCAGCTCTGGGCGCGGGTGGGGACCACGAAGGGGGATCCTTCCAGAGCGGGGAGGGGCTGCTCGAAGTTGAGGTGAGGAGGGATGGTCTCGTGTTGCATGCCCAGCAGCACCTTGACCAGGCCGGCCGCGCTGGCGCCGGTCAACAGGTGGCCGATCATGGACTTGACCGAGCCGATGGCACAACCTCCGGGCTCGTCGCCCCACATCTCGCGCAGGCTCAACAGCTCGGTCTGGTCTCCCGCCGCGGTGCCGGTGCCGTGGCACTCAACCAGGTCCACCTGAGACGGGGTCCAGCCGGCCTGGCGGTAGGCCGAGCGCATGGCGCGCAGCTGGCCTTCCGAGTCGGGAGCCAGCAGGCTGCCACCGGTATCGTTGGAAAGGCCGATGCCGCGGATGATGCCCAGCACTTTGTCGCCGTCGCGGCGCGCGTCCTTCAATCGCTTGAGCAGGAAGATGGCGGCCCCTTCGCCGACCACCAGGCCGTCCCCGCGCCGGTCGAAGGGTCGGCACACGCCGCTCGAGCTGAGGGCCTGCAGGGCGGTGAAACCCATCTGGGTGTAGAGGCAGTCGGAGCGATTCAGCCCGCCGGCCAGCATGGCCTCGCGCCGCCCGCTCAACAGCTCGTCGCAGGCGAACTTGAGGGCGTAGAGGCTGCTCGCGCAGGCTGCATCCAGGGTGAAGCTGCCTCCGCCCAGCCCCAGATCGCGCGCCAGAACAGCCGCGGGCAGGCTGACGGCGGCCCGGTCCTCGGGCCGACCCTGGCCCTGCTCGAGCACACTCAGGCTGTGGGCCGAGGAGAGCTCGGTGGGCAGCGCCATGGAGGCCAGAATGACCCCCACCCGCGAGCGATCCAGGCCCTCGGTGCGTGCCTGGGCAAAGGCCTGGCGACCGGCCGCCAGGGCCAGCTGGCAGACGGGGCTGGGGTGGCCACCGGGCAGCTCGTCGATCAAGCAAGCGATGCGCGAGGCCACCTGGTCGGGACCTTTGCCCACTTCGGGCTGAAAGGCCCAGCGTGAGGCGGGAACCTCGCCCGCGGCCGAGCGACCGGCCGCCAGGTTCTGCCAGAATTCATCGAGATTTCGGGCTCCGGGGAGCACCGCTCCCATGCCCACGATTGCGATCGCCATCAGGCGGGGCTGATTGACCAGCGAGGCTTCAAGTTCCTTTCAGGCCAGCCGGATAAACTGTGCGCATGATTGCTCGAGCAGCGTCGCTGCCTGTATCTTTGCGCTGGGACCGGCCCGTACGGTCTTCTTCTACCCCAGAGCCCGAGACTTCGGACACGGTGGAGCCATTTGCTTCTCCCCAAAAGCCCTCGAGCAAAGGATTGGGAGCCCAGGCCCTGGCGGCCGCCTCGGGAGCCTGCCGGGCGGCGCTCTTCGGCCCGGTGGCCCACTGCGTGGGCAAGGTGGTCTGCACCCTGGGCAAGACCCCGCAGTATCGCAAGCCCAACATTCCGCCCAGCCAGCTGGGACCGTTGCCCTCGGCCAGCATCCAGCGTCCGCTGGTGTTCGTGCCCGGCTGGCATACCCACATCGAGCGCTTCGGGCCCATCGGCCAGAAGCTGACCGAGAACGGCGGCAACGGTGGACAGGTAGCCTACGTGCAGAAGGGGCAGTTCTTCTCCGACCCGACCTGCCAGCAGCCTCTGGCCAACCCCGGTCAGGACATGAAGGTCTTCGTGAGCGTGCTCACCTCCAACCGGCTGGCGCCCGACGAGGCCCAGCCCGAGCTGAGCCAGAACCTGGCGGCCATCAAGAAGGTCACCGGCCAGGACAGGCTGGATGTCACCGCCTTCAGCATGGGCGGTCTGGCAACCCGGCTCTACGTGGACCAGAACGAGGACCACGGGCTGGGGAAGGTGATGTTCATCGCCACGCCCCAGCAAGGTTCCGGTCTGGCCGGTTTGTCGCTGGGCCTGTTGGACGGCAAGGCGCGGGGCTGGGACACGCAGTGGCTGCTGGTGGGCAAGGACGTGCGCGAGGAGGACCGGCGGGCTCTGGAATGGCTCCGCCCGAGCTCGCAGCCCCGCTCCGACCTGAACAGCCGCTGGCCCAAGCAGAGGGATAGCCTGGAGGGGGTGCTGCACCTGGGTGCGGGGTCCCGGACGACGGTAGGCACGAAGCTCAGCTGGCCGGGCAAAGGGGACGGGATGGTGCCGGTCGCCAGCCTGGCTCTAGAAGGCTTGCCAGTGGAAGTTTTAAAGGATCAGACCAGCAAGCACGGGGAGCTGATCCAGAGCCCCGAGGTCTACCTCAGGATGCGCGACTACTTCGGCTGGAGTTGAGCGATGCGCTCGAGCTGCTCGGCCAGCTCGACCGCATCCGGCTGCTCACGCAGGTAGCTCAGGACCATGGCCAGGTTGGTGTGGTTGGCGTAGTTGCCCGTTACCGACAGGCTGGTCTCCAGGATGCGGGTCTGGTGCCACCAGCAGCTGGGGGTGAAGATCACGTCGCCGGGCCCGAGCGTGGCCGAGTAAGGCTGGGCCTGCTCGAGCCGGGGAAAGCGCTCCAGGTCGGGAGCAAAGGCGTCCACCCGGCCTTGATAGACATTCTCAGCATCCTCGGGCGCGTACAGCACCCAGTCCTTGCGGCCGCTCAACTGGGCATTCCAGGCAGCCGTGTGGCCCACGTCCACGTGCAGGCGAAAACCCGAGCCAGGCGGCCCCATGAAGATCCAGAGCAGTCGAGGGCGCAAAGATTCGGGCAACTCGGCGATAAAATCCTCGGCAAAGTAGCGCGGCAGGCTGAAGTGGCTCTTGAGCTCGGGGGCTTCGGCCGTGAAGTCCCAACTGGTCAGATACCAGGGTCGCTGCTCGGTGGTGGACTGCATGGAGCGCACGTACTCGTCCAGGCTCATCTGAACCGGGAGCTCGGTCTTGCGAGCGGCTCGCGAGACGGTCACGCGTAGATGCCCGTAGCGAGAGCGAAAGAACTCGGGTGTCCAGAGCTTCTGGGCGGGCCAATCGGCGGTCAGGTCTTCCACGATGACCGGTCGATTGGGAAGGGCGTACTCGGCGGTGAATTCCTCGTAGCTCAGGTTCCGACGTCGGTCGACGGGCAGGGGAGCGGGCATCGGGTGGGAATTCCACCTCCCGACAGACCTTCCTGGGAGTGGCATGCATGGAGAGAAACGAGGCCTGGCGAGCTCTCAGCCAGGCCACCGGAGAACGGTTGGGGGAGGGGAGGGCCTCCAGCGACGTCAGTTTCAGCTTCCGCTTGATCGAGTGCTCGTGCGGCGAGACGGTCTTGATCCCGCGCCTCGAGCACGAGCCGAGCAGCGACGAGGCCGACTTCATCGGGGCCATGTTCGTGCGCTGCGTCGAGTGCCAGCGCGAGACGCGCCACCTGGAGGTGCGCAGCGATGGCTCGGCCCCCCGCCAGCGCGAGGAACCTCGCTGCACGAAATGCGGCGGCAGCGCCTTCCACCTGGGGCAGTGCGATCGCTATGAAGATGGGGGCTTCTTCGACTGTGGCGTCATCATGGGGATGTGCCCACGCTGTCAGGAATCCCAGGTGATTCTGCGCACCGACTGAGTTCAGCTCTCTTTCAGGGCCAGGCGGTAGATTGTTCACAGGCAAGAAACTTTTGGAGGCTCCACCCGTGAACGTGAACGTCACCACCGCGCAAGTATCCGCCAACCAGTGGAGCCCACAGGGCAATCGCACTCAGGGCCCTGCTCCCGGATATACGCCACCCACCGACGGATACACTCCCGGGGGTCGTCCCTCGACGGTGGACCTCGTCAGTCGGGGAACCGCCGTGGGCGCCACGGCGCTCTTGCTGGCCTACGCGGCCGGAGCCTCAGAGGGCGTATTGGGCTTACTCGGATTGCCGGTCGCCCTGGGTGGTGTGGCTGCGGTAGCGCTCACCTTCACCAGCAAAGAGGGCAGCTTCGGCGCTTTGAAGGACAAGGGCATGCTGGACAAGTCGGCTCGCGTAGCCGCTTTCAGCGCGTTGGCCTCAGGGCTGGCCTCGGCCGCTGGAATGGGCGACGGAATCACCGGGTTGCTAGCTCTGCCGCTGCTGGTGGCCGGACCTGTGGCCACCTTCCTGTGGGCCAAGGAGGCTATGAATGGACGCAATCAGGGAGGGGAGCCCCAGCAGCCATCCTCACAGTTCCAGCCTCCCCAGGCGCCGCCCGCTCAAACCTGGCAGCCCCCTGTCCAGTTTGGTCAGCAGAATCAGGGCCCGGTGCAGTTTGGGAGCAACCCGAATTCTGCGGGGCCCGTGCAGTTCGGGTCCCCCGTCCCGCCGACTCAGCTCGGTGCGGTTCCCACCGCGCCGGTGCAGTTCGTCACGCCTCCGCCTGCCGCTCAGCAGCAGCAGACTCAGGAAGGCGACGGACAGCCGCCTGCACCTCCCAGCTGGGCCCAGCGCTGATTAAGACCGAGCCTGGCTCGGTCGGACCTGAATACATCCCCACCAGCAGCGGCCGAGCGGCTGCGATGGTGGTGCATGGCCGTCGGTTCGGCACCAGACCAGGGGAAATCCCCTTGTCTGAATCAGGCGGCCTTGGCGAGCACCATATCGAGCCAGCGTCCGAGCATGTCGGCGTCCAGGAATCCGGTGTGCTGAGCCACCGGCTCCCCCTGGTGGAAGACCATCAGGTGAGGAATGCCGCGCACCTGATAGCGAAGTGCCAGCCCCTGACTTTGCTCGGTATTCACTTTGACGACCTTAAGGCGACCGGCGAACTGGTCGGCCACCTTCTCCAACTCGGGAGCGAGCAGTCGGCAGGGTGGGCACCAGGGAGCCCAGAAGTCGACCAGCACGGGAAGCTGCGAAGCGAGCACCTCGGACGAAAACTGTGAGTTGTTGACGGCTGTGATGGACACTTTGAAAACCTTCCTTTCACCGGTTTAGATGCAGGTCAAACCAGAAAGATTCACAGCCGACGATCAGCTCGTCGAGCAGGCTGCCGGCGGTGACTACGAAGCCTTCGAGCAGCTCGTCGAGCGGCACGCCAGTGGCGTTTACCACCTCGGTCTCAAGATGCTGCACAACCCGGCCGACGCCGAGGAGGTGCTCCAGGAAACCTTCCTCTCGGCTTACACTCACCTGGCCAACTTCCGCCGCCAGGCCTCGTTCAAGACCTGGCTCTATCGCATCGCGGCCAATCACGCCCTGACGCGACTGCGCAAGGACAAAGGCAAGCTCGAGCAATGGCTTGATGACGAGGCCGAGTTGGCCACGACCGACCGGAATTCCGACCCGGAGGTGGCGGCGGAGGATGAAGAGTTGCGCCGTCGCCTGCTTGAGGCCATGGAGGCGCTGCCCCCACCATATCGAGCTGTTTTCTGGCTGCGCGACGTGGAAGGTTTGAGCACCCAGGAGGTGGCCGACGTGCTCGGACTTGAGCTGGCCAACGTCAAGACGCGCCTTTTGAGGGCCCGCCTCAGGCTGCGTGAGCAACTGGCAGACTACGTGGGGGAGAAAGCATGAAAAAGTGCTGTGAAAGCCTCAAGGAGGCGCTACTCGACTTTCTCGACGGAGAGCTAGCGCCCGAGCTTTGCCAGGCTCTCGAGCAGCATCTGCGCGACTGTCCCGAGTGCGAAGTGGTGGTGAGCACCACCCGCCGAACCCTCTCTCTCTATCGCGAAGGGTCGCTTTATGTCGAACTCCCTCTGGAAGTGCGTCAGCGACTCACGTTGCGCCTGCGCAGCACTCTCTTGCCGGGAAGCTAGGGGTTGGGCGGTTGCTCGCAGAAGAACGGCTCGTGAGCGAGCGAATTCGCAGGATCGATTTTCCCACCGTCCTTTTTCCGGGCGTCTACATGACGGTCCACGTGGGCGAGCCCCTGGTGCCAGAGTTGGGCCTGCTCCGCGCGGGTGATACCTTTGTGCTGCGACCGGAGGGAAACCCCTTGCTCGGGTGCCTGTGTCGCCTCGAGTTCGTTCAGACCCTGATCCATGGAGCCAACTACCGGATGACCGGGCTGCGACGGGTCGTTTTCGACAATGACGGACCCTGGGCCACCAACCTGGTCAGCTACCCCGAGCGCAACGGGGAGCACCTCGAGGTCAAGCAGCACTACCGATGGTTAAGTCGGGCGATGAGCCTGTTCCCGGGGCTCCCGGCCGTGGTGGGGGAGCTGCACGGGCGAGCCCCGGCCGGGGTTTGGATGGACCTGCTCGCCTTTCACCTGCCGCTGAGCATGCCGACCCGCGTGTGGCTGCTGGCCCAGGCTGACGTGCTGCAGCGTGCGCGCATGCTGGTGCACTGCCTGGAGAAAGTCCCCGCTCCCGAGTTGGAGAGAGTTTACCAGAACTAATCTAATCTTACGCCGGGCAGATCACTCGTGCCTCAAGGCTTCGATGGGATCGAGCTGAGAGGCTTTGAAAGCCGGATAGAGCCCGAAGAAGACACCCACGATGGCCGAAAACCCGAACGCCAGTATAATGGAGCCGGGGGTGACCACGGGGGGCCACTGAGACCAGGCCGCCGAGAGCAATGCCACCCCGTAACCCAGGGCAACGCCCAGGGCTCCGCCCAGCAGCGAGATGGCCACTGCCTCCACCAGGAACTGGAGCAAAATGTCCTTCCCGCGCGCTCCCAGGGCCATGCGGATGCCGATCTCACGGATGCGCTCGGTGACGGAAACCAGCATGATGTTCATGATCCCGATGCCCCCCACCAGCAAAGAGACCGAGGCGATGCCCCCGAGCAGCATGGTGAAGACCCGGGTCGACTCGTCGGCGGCCTGGGCAAACTCGGCCTGCGAGCGGATGGTGAAGTCATTCTCTTCGCCTTCGGCAAGCTTGTGGCGCTCGCGCAGCAGGGCGGTCATCTGCTGCTTGGCCTTCTCCACATCGTCCGGAGTTCGAGCCGAAACCAGGGCGGTGCGCAGCGAGTCTTGCCGAAAGATGCGCCGCATGGCCGTAGTGTAGGGCACCAGGATCACGTCATCCTGGCTACCCCCGAATGCCGAGTCGCCCTTCTCGCTCAGAACGCCGATGACGCGCATGGGCACATTGCGTATCCGGATTACCTTGTCCAGCGGATCGTCTCCGGCAAACAGGTTCTCGGCGACCACCCGGCCCAACACGCACACTTTGGCCGAAACCCTCACCTCGTCTTCGAGGAAGAAGCGGCCCTCGACCACCGGCCAATTGCGCACCAACGGATAGTCCACCCCGCCCCCTGAGACCTGGGTGAACCAGTTCTGGTTCTGATAAACGATCTGGGCCCCTTGCTGGGTCATGGGGGTGGCCGCCCCCACCGCCGAGCACTCCTCCAGGATGGCCTGCACATCGTCGGCGGTCAGAGTCGAGCGCCCTCCGGCCCCGCTGCGCACCCCACCCGTGGTGGAGGAGCCTGCCATAATGATGAGCGTGTTGGTGCCCAGGCTGGCGATGCTGGCCGAAACCGACTGTTGGGCCCCGGTGCCGATGGCCAACATGGAGATCACTGCGGCCACGCCGATGATCATACCCAGCATGGTCAGAAAGGTGCGCAATCCGTTGCGCAAGAGGGCGCGGAGGGCGATGCGCAGCGTCAGGTACCAGGTCATCCGAGCTCGGCCAGCACCTTCTCGGCATCCAGGCGTTCGAGGACCGGTAGATCGGAGCGAATCTGCCCGTCTCGAAACAGGATGGTCCGCTTGCAGTACTGGGCGATGTCAGCCTCATGGGTGACCACCAGGATGGTCATGCCCTGCTCGTTGAGCTCTTGGAACAGTCGCATGATCTCGACGCTGGTGCGGTGATCGAGATTCCCGGTGGGCTCGTCGGCCAGGATCAGGGCTGGCCGGGTCACCAGCGCGCGGGCGATGGCCACCCGCTGTTGCTCGCCCCCCGAGAGTTGCGTGGGAATGTGGTCCAGGCGCTGGCCCAGATTGACCCGCTGCAGGGACTCGGTGGCCCGCTGGGTGCGCTCGCTGGACGCGGTGGTGTTGCCGTAGAGAAGCGGCAGCTCGACGTTCTCCAGAGCGGTTGTGCGGGGCAGCAGGTTGAACCCCTGAAAGACGAAGCCAATCTTCTTGTTGCGGATGCCCGCCAGCTCGTCGCGCGACAGGCTGGCCACCTCCACCCCGTCCAGTCGGTAGCTGCCGCTGGTGGGCCGATCCAGACAGCCCAGCATGTTCATCGTGGTGGACTTGCCCGAGCCGGAGGGGCCCATGATGGCCACGAAGTCACCCTTCTCGATGATGAACGAAATCCCGCGCAGGGCGTGCACCTCCACTTCGCCGGTACGGTAGACGCGGGTGAGATCACGCGCCTCGATGACCGGGCCGCCGCTCAGAAGAACCTCGGCCCGCTGCGGCGGCTGCCGCCCCCGGGTTGGCCGGTGGAGACGGGCTTGGGGGTGTCCCCGATGGCCTCGATCACGACGGCATCGCCTTCCTTGAGGTCTCCCTCCAGGATCTCGGTGTTGATCCCGTCGGTAATGCCCGTTTTCACCTCGTGGGGCTTCAGTTCGCCGTTCTCCAGAGTGTAAAGGCTACGACTGCCGTTCCTTTTCCCAGGTTTGCCAGGCTTTCCGCCAGAAGGCGAGCGGCTGGCGGCCGGGCTCTTCCTGGCGCTGGTCCCGGCGGGCAGAAAACGCAGGGCGGCGTTGGGCACCATCAAGACGTTCTCACGGCTCTCAACCTGGATGCCCACGGTAGCCGTCATGCCGGGCATGAGCCGCAGACCCTCGTTCTGAGTTCGAATGATGACGGTGTAGGTGACCACGTTCTGCACCACCACGGCCGCCTTGCGCACCTCGGTCACCTTGCCGGTGAACTTGTCGGCTGGAAAGGAGTCCACGGTGAAGCTGGCCTCAGCGCCCAGTTTGACCTGCCCGATATCGGCCTCGTCCACGGCCGCCTCCACCTGCATGTGATCGAGGTTCTGGGCCAGGGTGAAGAGATCCGGGGCCTGGAACTGGGCGGCCACCGTCTGGCCGATGGTTACCTTGCGGTCGAGCACGATGCCGTCGATAGGGGAGCGCAGGATGGTGCGGGAGAGGTCGACTTCTGCCTGCTCGAGGTTGGCTCGGGCCTGGCGCACCCGGGCTTCGGCCGAGCGCACCTGGGCTCGGGCCGCGTTAGCCTGGGCGATGGCTCCGTCGCGGTCGGTCTGGGCCGATAGAAGATCGGCCTCCCGGGCCTGCATCAAGGCCAGCGAGGCACGGTAGGTGGCCTCGGCCGCCTCGGCCTGGCTGACCAGCGAGCTCAAGCTGGCCTGCGACTGGCGGTAGAGAGCTCGAGCATCGTCCACATCGGCCTGGGAGATGAGGTCTCGCTTTCTCAGCTCTTGCAGGCGCTCGAAATCAAGGCGCGTGTTGTCCAGGTCGGCCCGACCCCGGTCGATGTTGGCCCGAGCCGCCTCGGCGGAAGCCTTGTTGTTGGCGATGGTGGCCCGGGCCTGCTCGATCTGGGCCCGGGCCGAGGCCATGGTGGCCTCCGAGCGTCGAATGCCGGCCTGGGAATTGATGGCATTGGCGCTGGCGTTGTCGAGGGCAGCCTGGGAGTCGCTCAGGTTGGCCTCTTGCAGCTCCACCCGGGCTCGAAAAGTCGAGGGATCGATCTCGGCCAGAATGTCGCCCTTCTTGACCCGCGAGTTGAAGTCGACGTAAAGCTTCTCGATCTTGCCGGATACCTCGCTGCCCACGGTGATCTTGGTCACCGCCTGCAGGCTGCCGGTGGCTGAGACCTTGGAGCTGAGGTCCCCCCGAGTGACCGGCTCGGTGCGATACTCCACCTTCTCGGACTTGCCCGCCCCGCTCAGCCAGTAGTACACGGCCAGACCCGCTAGCAACAGGGCCAGGATGGCGAAGAACCGTTTCATGGCGCCTGATCCTCCTCGGTGAACGGGATCTCGTCAGCCTCGACCGGCGGCAGGGGCGGCGGAAGCTCTTCCAGGTTGGCCACCCCGATGGCCCGCTCGAGGTTGATGCGAGCGGTATGGTAGTCGGTCTGGGCCTGGACCAGCTCCACCTGGGCGGTACGCCAGGCCAGCTCGGCGTCCAGGAACTCGAGGTAGCTGCCCACTCCCACCCGATAGCGCTCCTGGGCGATCACGAAGGCTTCCTTGGCGGCCTGCTCATTCACCTCGGCCCGGGAGATGGAGCGGTAGGCGGTGCTCCAATCGAGATAGTTGCTCTGCACTTCCTGGTAGACCGTGTTCTGGCTCCGACGAAGCTCCTCAGCCTGCGACTGGGCTGTCTTGATCTGCTCCAGGGCCTGATAGCGGGTCAGAAAGCCGTCGAAGAGGGCCCAGCTGAGGTTGACTCCCACATTCCAGCCGGGGTCGAGGGGCGAAGGAGATCCGCTCAAATTGTAACCCATGTTGGCCGACAACCGGGGAAGGCGGTCGGCAAAGGTGGCCTCCAGGTTGGCCAGCGTGGCCCGCAGCCGGGCCTGCTGGGTCTGCAGCTCAGGCCGAAGGGCCAGAGCCGTCTCCAGCAAGCGCTGGCGATCGATGCTGGCCGGATTGAGGTTGTAGCTCTGGTCAGCCAGACGATAGCGGGTGCTCTGGGGCAACCCCATGGACACGTTGAAGGTCACCCAGCTGACATCCAGGCGGTTCTTGGCCCGCTCCAGCGTGAGCTCGGATTGAGCCAGCTGAGCCTCGGCCCGCAGCACGTCGATGCGCGCCCGGGTGCCCACCTCGTAAAAGCTCTGGGCCTCGCGCAGGTGGGCCCGGTCGGTCTCCACCTGGCGAATGGCGATGCTGACCAGCTCCTGGTTGTTGCGGGCGGCCACGAACTGGCGTCTCACCTCGGCAATGACGTCCTGGCGTGTGCGGTCGAGCTCGAACTCGGAGGCCCGGTAGCCCTGCGTGGCCGACTCCACCCGCGGACCGAGCGTGGGGTCGAGCAACACCTGGTTCAGGTTGGCCTGGATGCTGGCCGAGTTGTTGACGCTGACCTGGCTGGTGCTGCCCTGCAGGTTGGTCACGGCCACCCCGGTGGGGGTGTTGATGGCCACCGTGCGCTGGTTCTCGGAGTGGTTGAAGGTGCCCGAAAGGTTGAGCTGGGGATAGTAGCCCGACTCGGCGCTGCCGATGCCGGCCTCGGCAGCCTGCACCTGGTAGCCCGCCGAGGCGATGGAGGGATGCCGCCCCAGTGCGATCTTGATGGCGTCCTCCATGGTCAGGGCCGGATCGTCCGGACCGGGAAAGGAGGGTGGGGGAGAAGTCGGCGATGGGGAAGGCGAAGGCGCAGCCACCGGCTGCCCCTGGGCCCGAGCGGGCACCAGAAGAAACCAGATAACCAGAGCTATGAGGATAGCACGCTGCACCTTGGGGGCCTTAGCTTAACCCGAGAATCTTAAGAAATTCCCGGAACTTCATCAAGACTTTGTAAGCTGTTCAACCGGCCTGGAGCCGATCAAGTTGCGGATGCTTTGGGATCAACAGAGAATCCCCTCCGCCCCGGCGCCAGACTTCGAAAGCTAGAGCGACGACCGGGGCTGGATACAGAGGACGCTCCATTATTCTGGAGTATGTTCCGTAGACTGATTCAGCCGTTTCCCCACCCGTTCGATTCGGCCTGAGAAACTGCGTCGATTCCTGCACCTCAGTCGAGACTTCTCTGGAACTCGTTGCTTCTGTTTCTCCCAGGACGAGACCCCCCAGAGAATCAATCGAGCACGTCTCAGCGCTTCCACTGGACCGAAGGGCTCCCGGTTTCATGATCGCCAAAGAAACGTTTGGCGATCATGCTGAAGATAAGATACCCGTAGACCGCGGCACCTGCGAGGGCTGGCCGCCGAGTCGCGGCCGGCGGGCGCCGCCGTGACCGGATCAGCCGCGGGCCACCCGGTAAATCAGTCCGCCCAGGGGTAGCAGGGCGCAGGCGCCCAATAGCGGATGGACGGCCATGGCCGAGCCCACCAGGCGGTGGTAGCCATAGCCGGCTGCTCCCAGCAGCAGCGCCGTCTCGCCGTGGGTGCGGGCCACATGGCCGATGCGCCCGTAGATGCGCGCGTCCAGTGCACTGTCCAGAGCCGGCGCGCGCGCCTCCTGATAGGCGGTGGTGAACACATCCAGATTGTGCCCCGCTCGCGACGCGTAATAGCCGAGATCGCGGGCCTTCTTGCCGAACATGCCGCTGGCGTGGAAGGCTCCCTCCTCAAAACGGGCGTAAGCCAGGTTCTCCATGGGGGCCACCGTCTGGCGGAAGGCCTGTTGGCGCTGGTTGTCGTCCAGTGACGCAAGCTGCTGGCGCACCTCGGACGCGGTCGGCTCGCGGCCGAGCCGGGCCGCCAGCTCGGAGCGGGCCTGGGCGGAAAGGCCGGCCACCGCGCCCACCGTGCACTGGACGGCATGCACCATCTCGTGCAGCGCCGAAGGGCCGCCCTGGTCGTAGACCTCGAGCTGGGGGAACTTGCCCCAGTTGACCCGGGGGGCGCCGCGCTGGAACAAAACGTCCACTCCGTAGCCCTCGGCCACCAGGGCGAAGCGGCTTTGAAACGCGCGCAGACGGGTATCGGTCAGCACCTGACCCTGGCCAAGCTCCCCGAGCAGGCCGTGCAATTCGTCGCGCAGGTCTTCCAGGGTGGACCGATCTCCGGCCAGCACCTCGGGCAGCGGCTGGCCGGGCGCTGCCGGCGGCTCCACCGTGGCCCGACGGAGCATGGCCAGCGGGTCGATCCCGAAGTCGCGCCACACCTTCTGGAAGGTCTCTCCTGGCCCCAGACTGGGGGCGGGACGAAAATGCGGTCGCGGCACCAACCGGGGCGCAGGCCGATAGTACGCGGAAGCAGCCGCAATCTGCATGGCCCCCGCACTTTATGCCGAGAATGCCGCGAAGGGCGTAACCGGCAAATGAACAGTCAGTCGCCGACCACGATCTCCACCCCCGCAAACGTGGGCGCCGGCTCGTCGGGACGGCGGAAGAGCCAGCGCAAGAGGTCTCGGTAGAAGCCGAAAAGGGGGATCTCCTGGGCGATCTGGTTGCGCAGCGATTCGCGGTTGGACTTGAAGCTGGTGTGGCTTTCGCGGGTCAACCGCTCGCGCTCGCGGTGGTAGCTGCCCAGGGCCTGGATCTGGATCTCGAACAGGCAGTCCCACCACGACACCACCGACTTGAGGGCCGCCCAGCCGCTGGCTTTGCGGGTCTCCTTGAGGTAGTCCTTGACCTCCAGGAACTCCAATCCCAGCGTGCTCTCCCCCACCGGCACCCGGTGGCGCTCGAGAATGGCTGGCTCAAAGCGCAGGGCGCGCAGGGTGCGCTGCAGGTCGGGGTGCGCTGCAGGTCGCGCGAATGGCGCTGGCCGTCCGAGACCACCGCCTTGAG
>CAYYHB010000069.1:0-21329 GCA_964471395.1 uncultured Burkholderiales bacterium
GTACGTGGAGCTCTCCAACGCGATTCCGGGCTACATCGCCGGCCAGAAGAGCTGAAGTTAAGCTCTCGGAAATGGCCCACCGCGCTTCGCGGTGGGCCATTTCATGTACGGTAGTAGCTCAGACAAGGTCAGTTGGGTCTTCAGCGCGCGAACGTAAAATACCGCGAGTTGAACGCGGCGCGGCGCCGTTCAATCGACACTCGCGCGGGGGGGGGTTAGCCGGCGGCTTGCTGGTAGGCCCGCCCCTTGTCGGCGATGACCTGGCCGGCGGCCTGCTCGGTCTGCCCCAGCTCAATCTCGCGCTGAGCCTGGCGCTCGAGCTCTTCAGCCCGGCGCAGCTCGTCCTGGGCCGCGGAGGCCCGAGCGCGGGCCTGATCCAGAGCAGACCGGGCCTGGGTGAGCTTCTCCTGGCCCGCCTCCACCCTGGAGGCACCCTTGCGCTCGACCTTCTGGCCCTCGCGGAAGTCGGCCACCCCGGCTTCGCCCTCCTGTCGGCCGGCCTGGGACTGCTCCAGGCCCTGCTCGAGCTTGTCCAGCCCCATCTGCTGCCGGTTGTGAGCGGTCTTTTCCCTGGCCCGCCAGGCGCGGAACTCTTTCAGGGCGTCCCGCTCTTCAGCCCGGAAGGGCGCTTCCTGGGTGAAGCCCTGCTGCATCTTGCCCAGTCCGTCCAACTCGATGGTGCGAGCCTGTTGCTCGGCCACCCGGCCCTGGTCGAACTGACCCAGACCCTGAGCCATCTGACCCTGGGCGGCCGTCTCGCGGGAGTGACCGGTGGCCACCTCGGCCCGCCCGGCGTCGATCAGCTGCTGGCCCTGCTCGCGCAACCCCAGGCCCTGCTGCTGCAGCTGATAGGCCTGCTGGGAGATCTCGGCCGCCCGCGCTTCCTGGACAGAGGCTGCCTGCACCAGTCCCCCGGCCTCCTGGCGCTGCTGGTTGGCCCGGGCAATGTCGCCCGAGGCCTGACCGGCCAGGGCGGCAGCCCGAAAGCGAGTTTGCTCGGCCTCGGCGTGCCTGGCCTGGGAAAGCTGGCGCTGCTGAACGGCTTGCCCCTGCTTGGCCTGGGCCTGGGCCCAGAGCTGGTTGGCGTAGTTGAGCTCGGCGAAGCCCTGGCGCTCGAGCTCGAGGCCGGCGTGGTACTGGAACGGGCACTGCTGCATCCGGCGACCGTGGGCGATATTCTGCTGGCCTCGCTGGCCCCAGCAGCGCGACTGGCCGCTCAGGTGCTGGCCCTCCGACTCGAGCGTGGCGGCCGCTCCGCTGGCCTGCGTCGATTCCTGAGTCAGGCGAGCGACCTGTTGGACCAGCGCCTGCACCTGCTGGAAAGCTTGCTGGGCCCGCTGCTGGGCGGCCTGGGCCAGAAGCTCCAGGGCCCGAGCCCGGGTGCGCTTGGCCCCGGCTTCTCCCTGCACCTGACTGGCCTGCTGGTGACCCACGGCTGCCTGCTCGAGGTAGACCCCGCCCAGGTTGCGCTGGTCGATGCCCCGTCCGAGTTTCTCCCGGCCGGCGTCTTTGATCTGCTCGGCCGCATGCTGCTCGGCCAGGCCCGCCCCGACGGTCGCGACTCCGCTCTGCTGCAGGCGCTCGGCCTGAGCTTCCTGGCGCAGTCCCTGGCCGACTCCGGCGCGACCCTCGTCCTTCAAAGCCTCGGCCTGAGCTTCGCCGGCAAAGGCCTGCTGCAGGCGCTCGACCTGGGCCTGCTGTCCCTGCTCGGCCTTGTCCTGGCGCTGCAGTCCGTTGGTGATGTCCTTGAGCCCTTTGTCCTTAAGCTGGCCAGCCTGCTGCTGCTGACTCAATCCCTCGTTGATGCGGGCCTGGGCGGCTGCCTGCAAGGTCGAGGCCAGCCCGATGAGGCCCATCCCGTCGGCGATCTTCTTGAGAGAGCTGGCCTGCAGCTTCTCGGCCTTCTTCCCCTGCTTCTCGGCGGCGGCCCTGTCGCTCAGAGCCTGCTGCCTGTCCTCGGCAGCCTGCTCGGCATCCTGGGCGCCCTGCTCGATGCGGTCGCGGCCGCGCGCATCGAGCTCATGGCCGCGCGCTTCCTCGCGCTGCCCTGCCTCGCGCAGCTTGCGCCGGGCCTCCTCGAAGGTAGGAGAACCGAGGAACTTTCCCGTAATGCCGCCGGTCAGATTTTGCATGGTATCGACCTTAATCTACCTCGGAGCCCTGAAATTGGCTTTAAAGAAATGTTGCCCTTCGGTCTTAATCCTGATTGTGTTGCTCTGGCTGCCGGCTTCGGCCCAGAATCGGGTGCGCATCGCCCTGCAGGAAAAGGGGTCGAGCTGTACGGTGGAGGCCGATGCCTACACCCTCAAGTCCACCGCCGGCGCCCAGGTGCTGCGCAAAGGACAGGGACAGGTGACCTTTCGTCCGGGCTTTCCGGAAAAGGACGTCATGTTCGTGCCCGCCTCGGGCGTCTTTACCTGGAACGGACGCGGCTATCGCGGCTACCTGCGCGTTTTCGAGCGCGAGGGCAAGCTGGTGGCGGTCAACGTCCTGAACCTGGAGGACTACCTGGCCGGGGTGGTGGGGGGCGAGATCCCCGCCGACTGGCCCGGACCCACCCAGCGCGCCCTGGCCGTGGCGGCCCGCACCTACGCCGTTTACCTGCTCGGCGACCCGCGCGACAGCGAGTACGACCTGGTGGCCACCGACCAGGACCAGGTCTACGCAGGCCTGGACGGCGAGTCGTTCGCCGCGCGCGGGGCGCTCGACGATACCCGGGGGCAGGTTCTCAAAGGCGCCGATGGGCGCGTCCTGAAGGCTTACTACAGCTCCAACTGCGGGGGGCACACCTCCGACTCCGAGCCGGTCTTCGGACCCAAGGTGCCCACCATCAAGGGTATTCCCGACCCCTACTGCGCCGGCACGGCCGGCTCACGCTGGAGTCGCTCGTTCCCCATCGAGGCGGTGCGCAAGCGCTTTACCGCCGATGGCAAGCCGCTGGGGACCATCACCTCGGTGGTGGTCAGCGGCTACGATCCTTCGGGCCGGATGAACTTTGTCACCGTCAAGGACGATCAGGGCCACGAATACCGCGAGAAAAGCCAGGATTTTCGACGCATCCTGGGCTATCGCGAGCTGCGCAGCACCCGCTGCAAGATGAGCGTGAAAGAGCATAACGGCAAGCCGGTCAGCCTGCACTTTCAGGGCGGGGGCTGGGGCCACGGGGTGGGCTTATGTCAGTGGGGAGCACTGGTGATGGGGGAGAAGCACATGGGCTACCAGGCCATCTTGCGCCACTACTACCGGGGGGCGACCCTGGAGAAGCTCTGATTCAGGACACCGGGTACTCTACTGGTAGGTCCTCTCGAGATCGCGCTGCACGCGCTGCCAGCTACGCAGGGCTGCGAGATGGCTCGCCCGGAGGACCATGGATGACCCACTTCGAAGCCCCCGGCCATGAAAAAGCTCTTCTTGTTGCTCCTCTTCCTCCTCGTCGTGGGTGCCGTATCGGCACAGGGCTTCACGGTGGTCATCAATGGAACTCCCTTCTCGGGATTGGTGGATGGCGAGCCGGACGCCGCGTTGTTGGAGGCGGCCGCCCTTGCTGAGATTCCCGGGCTGGATGTGATGATCGAGGGCACTCAGGTCAAATTCGCCGGGAAAGACATCCCTTCGACATTCAAGCAAGATCGGGTCATGGTCGAGGCCAGGGCTCTCACGAAGGCGGTCGGGGGTCTGTACGAGATAACGGACACAGGCCGGACCGTCAAGTTGACCTGGCGAAACCTGGGTACGGCAGCGCAGCCGGATGCGGGGGCGGATGCGGGGGCGGATGCGGGGGCGGCGAGTGCTCCGCATTACACGATCAAGTATTCCGGTCCAGCGGCCCCCGAGGCGGAGAAACGGATATTCGAGTCAGGCATGTCCAAGTTGCTGTATGGGATTGCCACCAGCAATCGGGGTATGATGCAGAGTGTTATACCGATCACTTGCCACATCCACGGACAGACTCCGGGCGACCCTCTCTTTGCGGGTCTCAATGACAAGCATGCGCAGATCGGCAAGGTGATCGAGCTTCTCGGCGGTCAGTCGCCCAGGCAAATCAAAGCGGCGTATGTTCCCAGGTTCAAGGCATTCACCGCGACCGTCAAATATAGCAAGAAGGAGATCCAGCTCCAAGGATCTTGCGGCAGGCAGTTCTCGGTCGAGGAGCTCGGAATCGGTCCTCTCACGCGCTTCTAATTGGGTTTGGCCCAGCCGTCCGGAAGCCGCGTCCGGCCTGAGCGGGAAGATGAGGGTGGAGCGGCGCGTTCCGTCCTGGTCAGTTTCGGCCGACCCCGGGCGAGCTTGGCGCCGGCATCGTTGAGTTTGACCACGGTCGAGGCGCTCACTCGCTGTCCACGAAGGCGTAGACTAGCTAGACCTGTTCCCCCAGAACCTGCCCGACAAACTGCTGGATGGTCGGGTCGCTGACCAGGCTGCCGTGGTTGTACTTGAAGGTAAACAGCCGATTGCCGCTGTCGCCCTCGCGCTCGATACCGGCCGGCTGCTCCACGTCGGTGACGGCGAACCTGGCTCCGGGCATGTGGGTGCTGCTGGCCGTCACCATGCCATCGCCCTGGGAGAAGAGCTTCCAGTTCCAGTCAGGGGTGGGAATGCCCAGCCCGGCGATGATGGTGACCTGCACCTTGGCGCTCTGCGCGGCCCAGCGCTGATTCAATCCGCTCAGATACGGGTTGTTCTGTTTGCCCAGAAACTCTTCGTCCAGGGTCAGGTCGCGCAGCGCATCCTTGGCCTCGGGGATGTAGTGGCTGTAGAGTTTGAGTCGGTCGGCCGCCAGGGCCAGGTCGGCCTCCAGGCTGCCCCGGTTGGGAGGCGCGATCATGATCAACTTGTCGATGCCGTCATGTCCCTGGTCGAGGTGGGCCCGGGTGGCCAGGCCACCCATCGAATGGGTGATCACGTCCACCTCGCCGCCCGTCTCCTCGTTGAGAACCTTCAGGCAGGCGGTCAGCTCGGCCTGCAGCTCGCGATAGCTCAGGTAAGGCTTGGAGAAGCTGATGGTGTGGATGCGTCCGTCCGGCTTCTCGCGCAGGGAGGCCCGGAACTCGTCCTCCTTTCCGGGGTGAAACGTGGCGCCGAGCTTGTTCTTGGGGTTGGACGCCAGGTAGTTGCGCATGTTGAAAAAGTCCAGGGCGGCGCCGTTGAACCCGTGCACGATCAAAACGGGACGCTGGAGGGCAGGAGGGGGAGGGGGGAAGTCGCCCTCGATGGGGGGCAGTTTGCTCAAGAAGAGGGTATCTTCTGGCAGCCCCAGGCTGACGGCGCGCTGCGGGCGGTGCTCGGCCAGGGGGGGTGGAGCGGAGGCGAGCGCTACCTTCATCAGAGCTGCTCCAGGGGCAGGTGCAACTGGCCGTTCCGGTCGCCTTCATCCAGCTTCTGCAGGGCCAGCTCGATGGCCCGGTCCGGGTTGACCGCGCCCGAGCCCTGGGCCTCGCGGCCGTAGCCGGGAAGCTGGGTGGCGCTCTGGCGCAGCACCTGCTTGACCTCGTCGGGGGAAAGATGGGGGTTAGCCTCCAGCACCTGGGCCACCACCCCGGCCACGATGGGAGCGGCCATGGAGGTGCCCGGCATGCCCAGGTAGTTGCTCGACACCATGGGCAAGCGGTTGGTGGTTTCGATCAGCCGGTTGATCTCCGATCGGGCGGTCTGGGGCGAGTTCTTGAACCGCTGGATCGAGCTCGGATTGAGGCCGATCAGCCGCAGCGTGTCCTCGGGCACGTGCACCAGCTCTGTGTCGCGCATCCCGTCGAGCCAGGAGAGGGTCTTCTGGACCGCGCTGTACTTGCGGGCCGTGGCTTCACTGATGGTACCCGGCGCGTTGGGGCCGATGATCCCTTCGCCGGGGGCCACCAGATCGGGCTTCATAGTGTCCGACTTGCCCCGGCTGGAGAAGGATGGAATACGGTCGTCGGAGGGGTCGGGGGTATTGCGGTCGTCCACCGCTCCCACCGTGATCACGCGGGGATTGTCGCCCGGGGCGCTGATGGTGCCGGGATAAGGGCCTTCGTTGCCAGCCGAGACCACCACCACGATGCCGGCGTCCACCGCCTTCTCCACCGCCTGCTGGATGGGGTCCTGACGGCGATGCGCCCAGCGCTGGCTGGAGCCGAGCGACAGGTTGATGACCCGGATGTTGTACTGCTGCTTGTTCTCAACTGCCCAGTTGATGCCCTTGAGAATGTTGGAGGTGGTGCCGTTGCCGTTCTTGTCCAGCACCTTGATGCCCACCAGGTTGGCCTCGGGGGCGGCGCCCCGATAGAGGCCTTCCGACAGGAAGCCGTTGCCGGCCGCATCGCCTGCCGTGTGGGTGCCGTGGCCATTGTCGTCGTAAGCGAGCGTGCTGCCGTTGACGAAGTCCTGGAAAGCCACGATGCGGCTGTGGGGGAAGTTGAAGTCGGGGTGGGGATAGATGCCTGTGTCGATAACGGCGATGCCGACGCCGCGTCCGGTGAACTGCTGGGTGAGGGGGGAGGCAAAGCGCGGCTCGGTCAGGGTGGCCCGGGGAGTGGTGGGTACGGCCGGCTCGGTCGCGATCGCCTCGACGACTTCTTCGGGCTTGCGCTCCCAGGGGCTGGGCAGGAGGAACTTGTCTGACAGGTCGGGCATGACCTGATAGCCGGCCTGCTCGACGCGCCGCCGCTCGTCCTCGTTCATCACCACCGTGTAGCCGTTGATCAGCGGGATCTCGGCGTTGACCGGAACGTTGAGGCGGGAGAGGTCCTGAACGACCTGGTTGGGGGTCTTGGCTCGGGTGAGCAGGTCCTTGGGGACGACGATGAAGGGATTCTGGCGCTCGTTGGTGCCCTCCACCACGCCGTTGTAGCTGTCGCCACCGGAGAGGGCCAGGAAGGGCAGATCCATCTGGGCGGCGCTGGATTCCTCGCGGGCGGCCAGGCTGGGAAGCCGGAACGCCAGGCTGGAATTGTAAGCCGAAAGCTGCACGAGCCCCTGGATCCTTTCACCCGCAGAATTCCCCGGGGGCCATCCTAGCACGGGGCGGGGTCGAATCTTGTTACCTCGATGTTACAGGGGGTTCTCGGAGGGTGCCTCGGAGCTTGAAGCCTCCTCAACCGGTGGACCCTCGGGTTCTGGCTGAGGCTGGCTCTCCGACACATTCTCACCCGGTCGGGCCTCGGGTTCCGTCTGATCAACCGGGGGTTCTGGTCCTTCTGACTCAAGCCCGTTCTCGGTCAGCTCCGGCTCTGGCTCCCACTCGGGCATCGACCTGTCGAGTGAGCCCCGGTCAGCTTCGTAGCGGCTGACCAGCTCGAACAAACGGTCGCGCATGATGAAGGTATCCGAGCGCAAGGCCCGGGCGAAGAAGTCCCGGGCCCGGTTGGCATCGCCCTTGAGCAGCCAGCACTGGCCCAGTCCGTAGTGGGCCTCGGGGAACTTGGCGAACTTGGAGAGCCCCCGCTCGAAGTACTCGATGGAGGCATCCACCTCGCCGAGCAGCAGGGTGACCCGTCCGAGATAGTACAGCAGGTAGGGATTCTCCCCCTCGTGCTGCCAGGAGACCAGGAAGCCCTCGCGGCTCTCGCGCAGCTGTTCTTCTCCCTGGCCCGGTCGGCTGGCGTAGAGCAGCGCCTCGGCCAGGTAGAAGTCAGCTCGGAACTGCGAGGGGTCGGCGTCGCGCGCCTCGCGCAACCGACCCACGGCCTGATCCAGCAGCCCCCTTCGACGCTCGGAGCCGGGGGGCGTGCGCATGGCCTTCTCCACCAGTTTGCGGCCCGACGACTGACTGCGCCAGGCGCCCATGGACCGGACCAACCCGGACAGGCCGGGAGAGGGAGGCGCCTTCTCCTCCTCCGGGGTCAGAATGCGGGCTTTGGCCCGGCGCAACAGGGGGATCTCGGCCGGCAGCAGGCGACGCTCGACCTCGAGCACCAGGCGGCTGATGATGGGGGAGGAGAGGGAGAGATCGGGGTGGCCTCCCAGGTAGGCCACGGCCTTCTCCAGGTTGCCCCGGCGCAGGTTGAGGATGGCCCGCACGGTATCCACCGCCTGGTGGTCGGGGGAGAGCTTCTTGACGGTCTGCAGACAGAGCTCGGCCGCCTCCTGGTCGCCGAGGTCCGAGCGAGAGAGGCCAGCGAAGAGGTGGGGAGCTGGATTGGCCGGCTCGAGCTCGAGGGCCCGGGTCAACAGCTCGTTGGCCGGCTCGCTCTGGCCCAGGGCCAGCTGGCAAAGGGCCTGCTGAATCAGCGGCCCGGCCGCCTTTGGCTGGCTGTGGGCCGCCGCCTCGAAGGCGCTCAAAGCCTCGTCGTAGCGGCCCTCCATCATCAGAGCCGAGCCCCGCTGCAAACTCATGGGCCGTGCCCTTCCTTGTCGAGCCGTTAACATCCTGTTTACAAATCCGAGTGGATTGTCGTGCTAGGATAGCCTCATCTTGGGAAAGTCTTGCCTTTCGCGATGGACATGAAGCTGCGCGCCTTCGACCCGATGGTTTCGGGTCTGCCTCAGCCTGCCTCCGGGCCATCTGTGTCCCCGGGCGAGGCTGACCTTAGAGCTCCGACCGACGAGTATACCTCCACCAGTATGATCGGCGAGAGCAAAAGGCTCAGGAGCGCCGAGCATGAGGCTACCCCGATTCGGCTGAGACCTTTGGCTAACCCGCTCCTGATGCTGGGAAGCGTCCTCTTCGGTCCCATCGGGATCGGATTGGGGGCCGGTCTGGCGGTCGAGGGGAAGGGCACCTGGGAGTCCGCCGAGCCCGCTCCGGTGGAAAAGGCCTCGGCTTCGCGCGTGGTCGAGCTTCCCAAGGGCCCCAAGCTCCTCCAGGTTCTGTCCGGGGCCATTCGGGCCTCCAAGCGCATCGGTCTGGGCTTCCTCAGCGTGGTCGGAACCGACCCGCTCAAGCAGGTTCAGGCCGAGCAGAAGAAGGTCAACGATCTCGAGCCCAAGCTTGACGCCGAAATAGTAGCCCGGGCAAGCGAGCTTCGGGCGGCCGGTCAGACCGGCGACGTCGACCTGGAAGCCGCCCGTCAAGTGCTGCAGGACAAGACGGTGGAGTTTCGCAAACGACTGGCTGATGGCCAGAGCCTCGATTCCATGAAGATCGAGGCTTTCGCCGTGGCCCGCAAGGCGGCCCAGGTGGCTCTCAAGATGCGCCCTTACGACGTGCAGGTGCAGGGTGGCCTGGCCATGACCGAGGGCCGGATCTCCGAGATGAAGACCGGGGAAGGCAAGACCCTCACCGCCATCATGCCGCTCTACCTTTATGGCCTCACCGGAAAGGGCGCCCACCTGGTCACCGTCAACGACTACCTGGTCAAGCGCGACTACGAGCAGATGAAGCCGGCCTTCGAGTTCCTGGGTCTGACGGTGGGTTGCGTGCACGAAGGGGTAGAGAACCCCGACAAAAAGAAGGCCTACGACTGCGACGTGACTTACATCACCAACCACTCGCTGGGCTTTGATTTCCTGCGCGATCAGTCGGCTCGCGAGCCAGAGCTGAGGGTGCAGCGCGCCCCCCACTTTGCTCTGGTGGACGAGGTGGACGAGATCCTCATCGACGAGGCCCGCACTCCGCTTATCCTCTCCTCGCTGTCGCAAGCTGCCGGGGATGAGCACCGCATCTTCGATATCCTCGTCAAGTCGCTCGAGCCAGGACGCGACTTCAAGACTAACCAGAAAGACCATTACGCTTACGTCACCGATGAAGGTCTTGACCGGGTGGAGTGCATGCTGGCCGCCGTGGATGCCGGCGAAAAGGCGGGTCAGGCTTCTCTCAAGCTCAAGTCGTTGCCCCCGGGGACACCATTGGAGGAGGTGCAGGCGGCCAGCCGCGCCTTCGATGAGGCCCACAAGGCCTCCCAGGCGGCTCAGAAACTCGTCCAGGCCCAGAACCTCCTGCGCACGGCCACCACCGAGGAAGACAAGCAGCAGGCTCAGGCCGAGATCGACTCCCTGCGGGCGGCGGCTCCAAGCTACAGCCTCTACAGCCTGGACAACGTGCGTCGGGTCTTCTTTCTTCAGAACGCCCTGATGGCCAACGCGCTCTACGAAAAGGACCAGGACTACCTGGCCGCCAACGACGAGGTCCAGATCGTGGACGTCTTCAAGGGTCGCACCATGGATGGGCGGCGCTTCACCAACGGCCTGCACCAGGCGCTGGAGGCCAAGGAGGGCGTCACCATCCAGCCCTACCAGCGCACCCAGGCCTCCATCACCTACCCCGACCTGTTCCGGCGCTACCCTCATCTGGCCGGCATGAGCGGCACGGCCATGTCGGCCGCCGGAGAATTCCACGAAGCCTACAAGCTGGACGTGGTGGCCATCCCCACCAACAAGCCCAAAGACCTCAAGACCGACCACGACATCATCTTCCGCACCATGCAAGAGAAGTTCGAGTACGTGGCCGACCGGGTGACCGAGCTCTACAAGGAAGGTAAGCCCGTGCTGGTGGGCACGCGCTCGATCCCGGCCAACAAGTATCTCTCCCACCTGCTGGCCAAGCGCGGCATCTACCACCAGGTGCTGAACGCCGAGCGAGTGCAGGACAACACCGACGAAGAGGCGCGCATCCTGGCCGACGCCGGACGATCGGGCATGGTGACGCTGGCCACCAACATGGCCGGCCGGGGCGTGGACATCAAGCCCGATCTGGTGAACTACAAGCTGCTGGCCATGAAGGCAGAGGTCGCCTGCAAGCAGGGCGAGTTCGTGGTGGTGGACGTCGAGAAGCCCAGGGATGCCGAGCAGGTCAAAGACTGGCTGGCCAGCGACAACCTGCCCACGCAGATTCTGGCTGAGGGGCAGACGATCCAGGACGGCGCGACCGGAATCGTGATCCGGATCAAGCCGACCGACCCGCCCCCCGAAGGCAGCGCCCACTTTGACGGGCGAACCGAGGAGTTCGAGACCGGCGGGCTGCACCTGATCATGACCGAGCGCCACGAGGCCGAGCGCATCGACCTGCAGCTCGAGGGGCGCCCTGCTCGCCAGGGCCAGCCGGGTTATCGTCTGGCCGTGCTGTCGCTGGAGGACGAGCTGCTGCAATACTTCGGAGGACCCAAGCTGGCCGAGTTCTTCGACGCCATGGGCATTCCCGAGGGCAAGGGCGTCAGCGACGAGCGACTCGACGAGCTGGTACGCGACGCCCAGCGACAGGTGGAAGGCAAGTGGTACGAGGTTCGCAAGGATACCACCAAGTATGGGGAAATCCTCAACAAGCAGCGCGAGGCCTTCAGCTCGAGCCGTGACAAGCTGGTCGATCGGGAAGCCGACGTCGGGGATCTGGTGCTGGACTGGCTGCCTCGCTCACTGGCCCACGAAGCCTTCTACAAGCACGGCGAGCGCGAGTGGGTCGCGAGGGGGTCGAAGGAGGACGAGGTTGTCGAGGTGCCCGGCAGCATCAAGGCCGGTGCGGTCAAGCAAGCCATGGCTGAGTTGACCGAGAAGTTTGGCGTGCCATTCGACCTGGACCTGGGCAAGAAGAAGAAAGTGAGCGAGGAAGAGCTGGAGGAGCTGCTGCGCCCTCAGGTCGAGGCTCACTACAAGGCGGCGGCGGCCAAGATGCCTGCGGAAGACCTGGCTTACTATCAGCGCAAGGTCATGCTGGACGTGGCCGATGAGGGCTGGATGAACCATCTGGAGAACATGGAAGTGCTTCGTCACGGCATCGGGATGGAAGCCTACGCCCAGAAGGACCCCTGGATCCAGTATCAGCACCGGGCTTTCGACATGTATCAGGGCCTGCTTCAGTCAGTGCAGAATGAAGCCAGCAGCGAGATATTCCGTCAGATGCTGATCGAGGCCCGCGAGCAGCAGACTAAGGCGAGCTGAGCGAAGCCACCAGCACAGCCCCCGGAATCACAGCCTGGCCTTTGGCGTCGTATTTGGTGGCTCCCGAGAGGGCTTTCATGTCGTCGCGCGAGATATCCGCCACCAGGCCCGTCACCATCCCCTTGCGCTGCCAGCTTGCCACCTGGTAGGTCTTGCCATCGATCTCGACGGCGTCGAGCCTGGCCTGCTGGGGCGAGTCGGGCAGTTGGCCGGTCCACTGGTCCTGTTTGGCGAAGTACATCGAGAGCTGCACTTTTCCCGGTCGCAGGTAAAAGACGTGGGCGCTGGCCACCGAGCCCTTGACCGGGCAGGGCTTCACATCCAGGCGCTGGGACTGTTCCAGGGCGGGAACATCCGGTTTGGTGCCCAGAAAGCCCGCGATCTTCTTGTCAAAGCCGCTCGGGTCGGCCTGGCCGCAGCCCATCATCCAGCACATGGTGTGGTCGTTGACCATGGCCACAGCCCACGGACTGGGCCCGGATTCGCGTGGGAAGAGGGCGAAGAGGCCGGCCAGCAGGATCAATAAACAGGCCGCCGCCAGCGCCGGCCGCACCCAGGGCTGGCTCATGCGGCGCTGCCAGGGACTGACCTTGAAGTTCTTCTCGATGCGCCGACGCAAGAGCTCGGGCGTAGGCTCGGAGGGCACCGCCTGGCGCACCACGCCCTGCAGACGGCGCATGAATTCCACCCGGGCGAAGCACTCGGGGCAATCCCTCAAGTGCTCTTGCAGCCCCCCCAACCGCCCCGGATCGACCTCGCCGTCCACGAAGTCTTCCAGCAGCGGCCGATAGCTTTTGCAGTCTATCTGCTCGCTCATACGTCCCCTCGCCAACCTGTGTGTGTCTCGGGGGTCCTAACCGGGAGTTGGGCGGGTTAGTTCCCGCTCGGGAACTTTTTTCGGACTCTCCATTCGCTCGATCTCCTGTCGGCCCAATCCGAGCGCTGACGTTCGCTAGCGTCAGTATCGAACTGCCGACGCGCCCTCCCTGGCGACTGACCCTGCATCCTTGGCAGCGAGGCGAAAATACTCGACAAACTTAAAGGCCAGCGGGAGTACAGGTCGTTCGGCTCGATGGCCGTGGACAACTAGGGGCAAGCTTTCTTACGGAGAAAGTAGTCATATGCTGGATCACCTGGAACGTCGCCGGTTTACCCCCGAAGAGTACCTGATGCTCGAAGAGCGCTCGGAACTCAAGAGCGAATACTACGACGGCGAGATTTTTCAAATGACCGGAGGGACGCTCAACCACAACCGGATCGTTACGAACCTGGTGACTCACCTGAAAGCCGCGCTGCGCGGAAGTAGCTGCGAAGTATTCCACACGGACGTTCGCTTACTGGTCGAAAAGTCGATGCTCTTCACTTACCCGGACCTGATGATCGTCTGCGGTCCACCACTCTTGATGACAGGCCGGAAAGACACGCTGATCGATGCTCGCGTGATCATCGAAGTGCTGTCGCCGTCAACCCAAAATTACGATCGGGGTGCCAAGTTCAAGATGTACGGCGCCCTGCAGTCGCTGGAGGAGTATATCCTGGTTTCCCAGGATGAGCGAAAGGCTGAGAGTTTTCTCCGTCAGCAGAGTGCTGAATGGGTGCAGTCGGAGGTGGGTGAGACGCTGAGACTGGCCTGCCTGGACCTGAAGATGCCCCTGGACGCGGTCTATGAGAACGTGATCTTCTAAGCCCATCGTGTGAACTGCCCCCCCCGAATCGACACCGCGTAGACACCTCGCGCGGGCCCACAGCCGCGCACGAGTGGACTACCGAGCCCGACGCGGCGTAGACGAGAGACACCTCGCGCTGAGCCAGGCGCTCGAGTCGCTCCGGCAGGGGCAGGACCTACAGGTTGGCGCTGGCCAGCAACTTGCCGTCCCGGCCCTCCAGGCCCAGAATCTTCAGTGTGGAGCGTTTGGGAACGTCAAAGAACAACCCCTCCACCCGAACCTCCTCGCCAGGCTTGAGGGTGACCTCGAAGGCTCCGCTGCAGTAGACTTTGGCTTTGTTGTGGTCTACCACGTAGAACTGCCGGGAGTTCAGCACCAGCACCTCGGCCCCTGGATTCTTGACCAGCGCTGCCACCTTGACCTGGTAGTATTCAGCGTTGGGAGAGGTCAACTTCTCCACCTTTCCGACCCGCAGTGACAATCGCGAGGGGGCTGCCCCCGAGCCTCCGGTCACATAATCCACCACGAGGCCCTCGCCGCGCTCGCTGAACCGGTATCCGAAGGCCGAGGCCACCGCCTCGGCGCTGACGTAGGTATCCCCCTTCAGACGCACCACGTCGCGCAGGCTTTTCCCCTCCAGCAGGATGCTGTTTGAGTCGGGACGGTCCACAATCGACCAGCCCATCTGACGGGCCAGCGGCGCGGCGTGGAGATAGACCTTCCGGTTGGGATAGATGGACTGAAGCTTGAAGGGACGAGCTCCATCCACGCTGACCGAGCACTGCACCAGAGTCTGCGCTTGGAGCGGCAAGAACAACAAAATCAAGATTATCAGGCTGAGCATGGGCTTGATTTCCTGGCGGGGGAGCGATCCCCTACCTCGGTCAAAGGGGGCGCAGTGTCACGAATGGAGCTCCTGCAGGTCGCCTGTCGGCTGGCATGGATCCACCACCAGGCTGGTCTCGTGCCGGTAGATCACCTTCCCCGGCGGGCTGCCGGCTGGCTTCTTGACGTAGCGGACCAGGGTGAAGTCCACCTCCACCTTGCTCGAGTCAGAGGCCTGCGAGTGGCGGGCGGCCAGCACGGCGGCGGCTAGCACCGCTTCCTGACTGGGGGACCGGCCGGCGGTGCGCAAGATGACATGGGCCCCCGGCAGGTTGCGGGCGTGAAACCAGAGATCCTCTCGAGCCGCCAGCTTGTGGGTCAACCGGTCGTTTTGAGCGGGGTTTCGACCTACCCAGAGCTCGAAGCCGTCGGCCTGGTAGCGCCGAGGGCCGCTGCGGGGCTTCTCGGGACGCGGCCGACGCTCCACCGGCCGAGGCTCGAGCTCGCTCAGCTCGCCGGCCGAGCCGGCCTGCTCGATAGCCAGGCGCAGCTCGACCAGGTAGTCGTGCTCAGCCCGTGCCTTCTCGACCTGGGCCGCGATCAGAGGCCCGGCCCTCTTCAGCTTGCGCGAGCGACGAAAGAGCTTCTGGGCGTTCTCGCTGGGTGTGAGGCGTACGTCCAGAGCGATCTCCACCCGAGAAGCCTCATCGAAATCGGCCAGGCTGACGCTGGTAGCCCGCAGCGGCACCTGATCGAGGCGTGAGAGCAGCAGTTGTCCCCAGTGCTGATACTGCTCGGCTTTCTCGGTCTGGGCCAGGTCGCGTCCCAGCTCGGCGAGACGCTTCTCCACCCGAGTCAGGGCCTTTTGCACCTTGCGCAGGGCCTCCGAGCGCATCTGCTCCAGGCCCGGTGCCCGGCTCGCGAGCGACCAGGCGGCCTCGGCAGCTTGCTGCATGGTGGGGTAGGGGAGGCCCTGCCCGCGAAAGTTCAGCTCGCCCCGGTCGGTGACCGCGGGCTGGAAGCGCCCGGCCCGAAAGTCGGCCCAGAATGCGTCCCAGGCCGTCGCCAGGGCTTGCGGGTCAAGGAGCGGCCGGCCCGGGTCCTGGCCTGCCTCCAGGGCCAGCTGCCGGGCATAAAAGGGGGGGAGCCCGAACACGGTCCGGGGAAGGGACCGCTGGAGTGGCTCTGAGCGGTCCACGAGCTCCACGAGCTGCTGCCCGGTCAGGCTGTCGGCCGCGGGTAGCTCGGAGATTTCCGGCCGGGTGTGCTTGCGGTGGGCTCCCAGCACCTTGCCTGACTCGGTGAGCAAGAGCAGGGTGTTGTCGCGCCCGGGAATGTGCAGCACCAGCTTCAGAGCGGGCTTCTCCTGGTAGGCGGGAAAGTCGAGCTCGACGCTGCGCTCGAGGCCCACCTGGCGAATGTGCCCAAGACGCCTTCCCTCGAGGTATTTCCGCAGCAGCATGGTGAAGGCCCCCGGGCTCTTAGCCGGGTGCGTGGGGTGCTCCACCAGATGCAACCGGCTCTCCTCGGGCCGCAGGCTGATCAAGAGGCGCAGCGTCTGGCCCGGCCGGCGCAAGGCGAAGAGGTAGTCTTCCTCCGACAGCTGAGAAATTTTCTGGGGTGCAGCGTCCTTCAGGAGCGGCCCCAACTCGGCCACGATGGCCGCCAGGTTGAGCGAGTCGAGCTTCACGCCGGACGATTCTCGGCCCCCTTCAGCAAACCTTTGTTCGATAGGACTTCTGGCCTCGGCGCAAGAATTCGGCTGCATTCCCAGGTCGTGACACTCGGGCGGGAGAGCTTCAACGGCATTGAATCTGGTTCACCCCCGAACGGAGGAAAGGTTGGCCCTGTTTTGAAAGGTCTGCTTCTGGTCGTTTCCGGCCCTTCCGGCGTGGGCAAGGGCACCGTGCTCGAGCGCCTGTTGTCGCGTCGCAACGATTGCGTCTTCTCCATCTCGGCCACCACGCGCCCGGCCCGACCTCAAGAAGAGAATGGTAAGCACTACTTCTTTCTCAACCACGAGGGCTTCGAGCGCTGGGTGGAGGAAGGCAAGTTCCTGGAGTGGTCGGAGGTGTTCGATCACTTCTACGGCACTCCCCGTGACTTCGTGGAGCAGCAGCTCGAAACCGGGAAGAACGTGGTGCTTGATATCGACGTTCAGGGCGGACTGCAAGTGATGAAGCGCGCCCCTAACGCCGTGTTCGTGTTTCTGGCCCCGCCCGATCTGCCCACGCTGCGGCAGCGGCTGGTTTCGCGCGGCACCGAGTCGCCCGAGCAGATATCCAAGCGCCTGCTCACGGCCCGCACCGAGCTGGCCCAGATCCGCCATTATGCCTATCGGGTGATCAACCAGCACGTGGACGAGGCTGTCGTCCAACTCGAGGCCATTCTGGCGGCCGAATTCTGTCGTACCAGTCGGGTCGAGCGCTTTCCCTGGGAAGAGGTCACTGAGGAGGCAGCACCCACTTGAGCAAGAAGCTGATCTGGGTCCTGATCATCCTGGTACTGCTCGGCGTATTGGCTGTGGGCATCGTGGTGCTCACCCAGGGGGACGGCCCCCCCAGCTACCAGGCCTCGATCGGCAAGAAGGGCAGCCAGATGGGTCAGTTCAGCTGGCCCTGCGGGGTAGCCGCCGACCCCAGCGGCAACATCTACGTGGCCGACACCGGCAATGGCCGGATCCAGCGCTTCACTCCCGAGGGCAAGCTGATCTTCGTCTTCGGCACGACCGGCTCAGACCACGTGCAGTTCCACGAGGCCATGCGGCTGGCGGTGGACCGCGAGTCCAACCTCTGGGTCTCGGACACAGGCAATCACCGCCTGCAGAAGTTCCGCATCACCGCCAACGGCACGAAATTCATCAGTCAGGTGGGACAGTTGGGCAACCGGGCAGGAGAGTTCAGCCATCCCATCGGCATCGCCTTCGATAACCAGAATAACATGTGGGTAGCCGACTCGCGCAACCATCGCATCCAGAAGTTTGGGCCCGATGGCAGCGTGTTGTTGATGCTGGGCGAGCAGGGCACTGACCTGGGTAAGTTCAACGAGCCCTGGGGGGTGGCCACCGACAACCAGGGCAACCTTATTGTGGCTGACAAAGGCAACCACCGCATCCAGCGCTTTACCAAGGACGGCCAGTTGCTCAACGCCTGGGGCCTGCACGGAAAGAAAGACGGTGAGCTGGATCAGCCCACCGATGTGATCGTCGACCTGGACCAGAACGTCATCGTGGTCGACTCGGGCAATAACCGACTGCAGAAGTTTTCGCCTCAGGGCACCTACATGTATCGCTGGGGTAAGAAGGGCGACATGGCCGGCCAGTTCAACCAGCCCCAACAGGCGGCCCAGGGTCCCGATGGCACCCTCTACGTGGCCGACTCGAAGAACAACCGGGTATGCAGCTTCCAGCCGCGCACCGTCAACCCGTTCGACTCGAGCCAGGACGTCAAGGTGCCCGGGCGGCCCGTGCCGGCCCCCACAGCCACGTCCACCGATACGCGCATCGAGCCCGGCGGGGCCACGCCCGGCTCAGTGCAAGAGACCCCTGTGCCGGAGGCCTCGCCAGATGCGGCACCTTCCCCTCAGGATGAGAGCCCGCTGAGCGAGCCCGCTCCCCAGGAAGACCCCCAGAGGAGTCGTCTGTGAGCATTCAGCGACGGTCGACCATTCAGCGACGACAGGGGTCGAAAATTCTCGCCCTGCTGCTCTTCCTGCTCTGGCTGCCGGGTTGCTCGCAGCCCGCCGGCCAGCCCGGCGCCGCCACCGGCACGCCTCCGGCTCGTCCCGAGGGCAACACCCTGGTGGTGGGAAAGCCCGGCGACCCCAAGGGGCTCGATCCGGCTGACGTGACCGACGCCGAGTCCTCCCAGATCACGGCCAACCTGTTCGACACGCTGCTGCGCTTCAAGAGCGGCTCGGCCGAGGTAGAGCCCTCGCTGGCCACCGAGTGGAAGGCCAGCCCGGACGGCAAGACCTGGACCCTCAAGCTGCGCCAGGGGGTCAAGTTCCACGACGGCACCCCCTTCAACGCCAGAGCCGTGGTGGACAACTTCGAGCGCCAGTACGTCGCCAATCATCCGCTGCGCTATCCCGGGGCCACCTTCAGCTACTGGAGCGACGTCTGGGGTGGTCGCATCACCAAGATCGAGGCGGTGGACGAGCACACGGTGCGCTTTCACCTCAAGGAGCCCATCGCGCCTTTTCTCTCCAACCTGGCCATGCCGTTCTTTGGCATCGCCTCGCCGGCGGCGCTGAAGAAGTCGGGGCGCGACGCCTTCAAGCAGCCCGTAGGCACGGGGCCCTTCAAGTTCGTGGAGTGGCTGCCCGGCGACCGGCTGGTCATTGAGGCCAATCAAGACTACTGGGACGGCCGCCCGCCCCTCGACCGCATCACCTTCAAGCCCATCCCCGAGAACACCAGCCGCCAGCTGCAGCTTGAGCGCGGAGCGGTGCAGCTGATCACCGGGCTGCAGCTCGAGAACTATCCCGAGCTGAGCAAGAATCCGGCCGTCAAAGTGGCCGAACAGCCCGGCCTCAACCTGGGCTACCTCAGCTTCAACACCCAGAAGAAACCGCTCGACGATCCGAAGGTGCGCCAGGCCCTCTGTCTTGCGGTCAACCGCCAGCAGATCGTGGACGAGCTCTACCACGGTCTGGCCAAAGTCGCCAATTCGCCCGTGCCGCCCGGCATCTGGGGACGCAAGGAGCTGCCCTACGAATACAACCCCGACACGGCCCGCGAGCTTCTCAAGGAGGCCGGCCACGAGGGCCTCAAGCTCGAGATCTCCTACATGAGCGTGCCTCGCACCTACTTCCCCGAGCCCAAGGTGATCGCCGAGGTGCTCCAGGCCCAGTGGGGCGAGGTGGGCATCCAGGTGGACGTCAAGTCGCGCGAGTGGTCGAGCTACCTCGAGGCCCTCGGCCAGGGCGAGCACCAGGTGGGGCTGTCGGGCTGGATCGCGGATAACGGCGACCCGGACAACTTCCTCTACACCCTGTTCGACAGCGGCAACGTGGACACTAAACGGGGCGGCTCCAACGTGTGCATGTACACCAGCGAAGAAGTACACGGCCTGCTGGTCAAAGCCCAGGCCCTCACCGACCAGGCCGAGCGCACCAAGCTGTATGAGAAGGCGCAGGAGCTGATCCACCAGGACGCCCCCTGCCTGCCCATGGTCTACGTCTCCCAACTGGCCGCCAGCCACCCCGAGCTGGAGGGCTTCGAGCTACACCCCACCGGCACGCTGCAACTGCGAAAGGCGCGCTGGAAGAGCAAGTGAAGCGGTTCCTGGCCCGGCGCTCGGTGGAGCTGATCCCGGTGGTGATCGGCATCACCCTGCTGACCTTTCTCCTGATTCACATGATCCCGGGCGACCCGGTGCGGGTCATGCTCGGCGAGCGAGCCAGCGCCGAGCAAATCGACGCCCTGCGGCGCGACCTGGGCCTGGATCGCAGCCTGCCCGAGCAGTACCTGCGCTACGCGGCCCGGCTGGCGAAGGGCGACATGGGCTCATCCATCCACCGCCACACTCCGGTCACCGAAGAGCTGGCCCGAGCCTTCCCGGCCACCATCGAGCTGACCGTGGCCGCCCTTTGCATTGCCACCGTGCTGGGCATTCCCCTGGGGGTGGTGGCGGCGGTGCGCCGGGGCGGCTGGCAGGACGTGCTGGGTACCACCGTCTCGCTGGTAGGCATCTCGGTTCCGGTCTTCTGGCTGGGCCTGATGCTGGTGCTGATCTTCCCCTACTACCTGGGCTGGTTCTTCTTCTCGGGCCGCACCAGCCTCGAGTTTGCCCATCCCACCGGCTTCTACGTGCTGGACGCCCTGCTCAGCGGCAACCCGGCCAACCTGGTGGACGTTCTGGGCCACCTGGTGCTGCCCGCCGTCACCCTCAGCAGCGTGCCCCTGGCCATGATCGCCCGCATGACCCGCTCCTCGATGCTGGAGGTGCTCGGTCAGGACTATATCCGCACCGCCCGGGCCAAGGGGCTGACCGAGGGCCAGGTGCTCTGGGGGCACGCCCTGCCCAACGCCCTGATCCCCATCGTGACCGCCATCGGGCTGCAGTTCGGCTACCTGCTGGGGGGAGCGGTCATGACCGAGACCGTATTCTCCATCGACGGCGTGGGGCGGCTGGTGGTGGAGGCGGTCAAGTCGCGCGACTACCCGCTGGTGCAGGGCTCGGTGCTGGCCATCGCGCTGGCCGTCTCGCTGGTCAATTTGCTGGTGGACATGCTCTACGCCTGGCTCGATCCGAGGGTGCGCTATGGCTGAGTCGCCCCTGCGCGAGGCCTTCCGCAAGCTGCTCAAGAGCATCCCCTTCAAACTGGGAGCCCTGCTGTTGAGCGGTCTGGTGCTGGCCGCCCTGCTGGCCGACGCTGTCGCCCCCTACAGCTATCGCGACCAGGACCTCTCCCAGCGCTTCCAGCCTCCCTCCTTCAGCTCGAGCAAGCCAGGCCAGGCTCCCCACCTGTTGGGCACCGACAACCTGGGTCGCGACCTCTTCAGCCGCCTGCTCTTCGGAGCGCGCATCTCACTGGTGGTGGGCCTTCTCTCGGTCTCCATCTCGCTTCTGGTGGGCGGCCTGCTCGGAGCCCTGGCGGGCTACGCCGGGGGCGCGACAGACAGCGTCATCTCGCGCCTTTTCGACCTGATGCTGGCCTTCCCCAGCATCCTCCTGGCCATCGCCATCGTCAGTGTGCTGGGGGAGGGGCTGGGCAACGTCATGCTGGCCGTGGGCGTAGTGGGCATCCCCATCTTCGGGCGCCAGGCCCGCGCTTCGGTGCTGACCACCCGCGAGCTCGACTATGTGCAGGCGGCCCGCTCGCTGGGGGCGAGCCCGGCGCGCATCCTGTTCGTGCACGTGCTGCCCAACTGCCTTAACCCGCTCATCGTGCTGGCGGCCCTGGGCGTGGGCACGGCCGTGCTGGACACGGCCGGACTGTCCTTTCTGGGGCTGGGGGCGAAGGCTCCCTTCCCCGAATGGGGAACCATTCTGGCCGATACCTATCAGTTCTACAAGCGAGCCCCCTGGATGGTGGCCTTTCCGG
>CAYYHB010000070.1:0-21211 GCA_964471395.1 uncultured Burkholderiales bacterium
TAAAACGAGGATGCACTGGACTCGCCAGTGCATCGCAACTATAACGTAACCCTTAAGGGTTTGTCAACACAGAAATTTCAGCGACGACAGGAGCGGTCGACCGTTCAGCGACGACGGGAGCCAACCATTCAGTCGGCCACCATCGGGGCCACCCACTGCTCTCCGGACTCGAAGAGGCCCTTCAAGAAAGACTCGTCTTTCTCGGTAGGCAGGTGGGACTTCACGTAGTCCTTGTATTCCTCGGCCTTGACCTCCTTGCCGTCCACCCCGAAGCACTTGCCGGCATACTTGCCGACCTTGCGGTTGAAGCGAAAGTCGGGCAGGGTCAGCTCAGGCTCGCCCTTTTTACGGAAGCGGTTGAGCTGGCGCATCAGCCCCTGGACTTCACGGTAGTAGGCCAGGCGCGAGAAGTCGTTGAGCTCCTCGCGCTCGCCCTCGTCGAGGGGGGGGCACCGATGCTCGTTGAAACGGCTCTTCAACCCCCATTCATAGGCCCATGTGGCCGTCGAGGAGGCATCCTTGCCGAACAGGTCCAGGGCCGACGAGACCCACTTGTTGAGGTATCTCTGCATGATTGCCATGGGCACGTGGCCCACCTGGATGATGCGTTTCAGGCCCAGGTGCCCGAAGCGCAAGTGGTAAGACTCCTCACCCAGCATGTAGACCGTGGAGCGGGCCAGCGGAGCAAATCCGCAGCGGCTGAGCATGTCGAGTTGGAACTTTCCGTCCCGGTCCACGAGCTCGGCGTAGTAGTAGAGGTCGATCCAGTCGCGGATGGGCTCGTTGAAGGTATGCAGCAGCCGGCGGTTGGCCCGGCTGCCACTCAGGGCCGTGGAGCGCCGCTCGAGCAGCTTTTCAGCCTCGCGGGCCCCTTCACGACCGTAGTGGTCGATCAGGAGATAGGCCATCTGCCAACCATGACGGCCTTCCTCACGGATCACCCGGATCAGCGAGGTAAGGTCGGCCTGCGTGGGGGCAACGGTCAACAGGTGGCGCTGCTGCTCGGAGGAAGCAAACTCGGTGTCACCCTGATAGCGAATCAACTCGTAGAGCGTGTCGCGGGCGCGCTGATCGGGCACTTCCACCAGCTTCTCCCACTTGCGATTGCCCCGATGGGCGCCAAACTCGACCTCATCGCTCTTGAGGTCCCCCCAGCCGATATGAAACTCGTAGGGCGGAAGGCCTCCAACCGATTCGGCAACCTCCTCCAGGCCGAGGTCCTTCTGCCATTCCCGAAAGTACTCTTTCCAATCGTCGAAGCTCTTGACTCGTCGCGTGTTTGCCATAATGAGGTGGCCTTCGCCATCAGCGAGGGCTCCCCTACCGGTCCGGCGAACGCGATGGAATGCGCTCGATGCTTCTCTTTCTGTGCCTGCTGACGGGACTGGTCCGGGCTCAGCCTCCCATTCCCGAGGAAGCTCCCAGCCGCTTCCAGAGCACTCGCGCCCAGCACGCGATGGTGGCTTCGGCCGAGGCCCACGCGACCCGGGCCGGACTGGAGGTCATGCGCCGCGGCGGCAACGCCGTGGACGCGGCCGTGACCACCGCCTTCGTTCTGGCCGTCACTCTGCCCAGTGCCGGAAATCTGGGCGGGGGCGGCTTCTTGCTGGTGCGTACGAAGGACGGCCAGATCGAGGCCCTGGACTTCCGCGAGACGGCTCCCGCCGCCACCCATCGAGACTTTTACCTCGACGCCCAGGGCCAGGTCGATCGCCAGCGCATCACGCTGGGCTATCAATCCTGCGGCGTTCCAGGGACCGTCGCCGGAATGGAGGCCGTGCTGAAGCGTTACGGCACGATCAGCCTGAGCCAGGCAGTGGAGCCAGCCCGCCAACTGGCCGCCGACGGGATGCTGGTGACGCGGGATCTGGCCGACGACCTCGCTCGCGTTCAGGACGAGTTGCGCAAGTTCCCCGCCTCGGCGGCCATCTTCTTGCCAGGTGGCAAAGTGCCCGACGTGGGAGACCGGCTGGTCCAGAAAGACCTGGCCTGGAGCCTGGAGCAGATCGGCCAGAAGGGCTCGGGCGCCTTCTACCATGGCGAGGTCGGCCAGCGCATGATTGCCTCCATCCAGAAGAACGGTGGCGTGATGACCATGGCCGACCTGGCCGGCTACCGCGCCCTGTGGCGAGAGCCCACAGAAGGCACCTACCGCGGCTTTGCGGTCTACGCCATGCCTCCGCCCTCCTCGGGCGGCGTCCACCTGGTGCAAATGCTGAACATCCTGGAAGGGTATGATCTGGCCGCCCTGGGCCACAACTCGGCCGCCACCCTGCACCTCTTGGCCGAGGTCATGCGCAGCGCCTATGCCGATCGGGCCACCTGGCTGGGCGACCCGAACTTCTTCAAAGTGCCGGTAAGCTGGCTGACCTCGAAGGGCTACGCCGCCGAGTTGCGCCAGCAGATCAAGCCGGGCGTGGCTCGCCAGTCGAGCCAGGTTCAGGCCGGCAAGCCACCCGAGGAGCCTCCCCAGACCACCCATTTTTCGGTGGTCGACGGCCAGGGGATGGCGGTCTCGCTCACCTACACGCTGAACTTCTCGTATGGCTCCAAAGCCGTGGCCGAGGGAACGGGCATCCTGCTCAACGACGAGATGGACGACTTCTCGGCCGCTCCAGGCTCGCCCAACGGCTTCGGCCTGGTGGGAGGCGAAGCCAACTCGGTGCAGCCGGGCAAGCGTCCCCTCTCCTCGATGACCCCCACCATCGTCGAGAAAGATGGAAAGCTGGTGGCAGTGGTCGGCTCGCCCGGTGGCTCACGCATCATTACGGCTGTGTTGCAGGCTATCTTGAACGTGATCGACTTTGGTCTGAACGCCCAGTCGGCCGTAGCCGCGGCTCGTGTGCACCACCAATGGCTGCCCGACGAGCTCTACTACGAGGAGGGGATCAGTCCCGACACCCTCCAGCTCTTGCGCTCGTACGGCCATACCCTGAGCCCTCGCAACACCTTCGGCCACGTGCAGATGATCTGGCGGCGACCCGATGGTTGGTGGGAGGGAGGCACGGATCCTCGCCGTCCCGGCCTGGTGGAGGGCTTCTAGAGTGCCCACCGTCGGCCTGGTGGTCATCGGCAACGAGATTTTAACGGGCAAAGTGCACGATCAGAACACTCCCTTTCTGACCCGTCGGCTCTACGAGTTAGGCGCCGAGCTGCGCCGCGTGGAAATGGTGGGCGACGAGGTGGAGGAGATCGGCCGGGCGGTGGCCTCGGCCAGTACCGCTTTCGACCAGGTGTTGACCAGCGGCGGCGTGGGTCCGACCCACGATGACGTGACCCTGGCGGGGGTGGCCCGCGGGCTGGGACTCGAATTGGAAGCGCTACCCGAACTGGAAACCCTGGTCAAGGCCTACTACAATGTAGACCGACTGAACCAGGTGCAGGCTCGCATGACGCGCGTGCCGGCCGGCTCCAAACTGGTCTATCCTCGGGGGCGGCGCTTCCCTCAACTGGTGGTGGGCAACGTCTACGTCTTCCCGGGTGTGCCCGAGCTGTTGCGCGAGAAGTTTGAGGCCGTGGCCGACCACTTCGCGGGCATTCCTTTCCATCTGGAGAAGCTCAAGCTGGTGGCCCAGGAAGCCGACATCGCCCTGATCCTGGAAGAGGCCGTGGAGCGCTTTCCCGACCTTAGACTGGGCTCTTATCCCTACGCCGAGGAAGAAGTCTGGAAGGTGGAGCTTACCCTGGAGAGCCGCTCGCGCGAGGAAGTGCTCGAAGCGCTGGACTTTCTCACCCGCGCCTTGCAGGGTTGACCGACCGGAGCCAGAATCTGCAGCCGGGGCTCAGCTGAGGGCGCCCAGGTTCAGGAGGATGGTCATGAATCGAAACCGTTTGCTGGCGCTTTCATGCGCCTTGCTCGTCGCTCTGGTCGCTCTGGCCGCCCGGGCCGACGACGATAAGAAGCTCAAGGGCAAGCACCCTCTCGCGGTGCTCAAAGGCGTTATCAACTCCGACAACGGAACCTCGTTGGGGGCCATGAGAGGTGACGCCACCCTCTGGCTTAAGAACGTAAGCGACGTCGCTGTGGACGGCGTGAAAGTCGAGATGGTGCTTTACAACGGAAACAACGGCCGTAAGCTGGAGACGCTCACCAAGGATCTCGGCGAGCTCAACGCCGGCGACAAGAAGTATCTCAACTTCAAGTGGGAGATTTACGGCGCCACCACCATCAAGCCCAAGGTGTGGGTCTACTACAATGGTGGCGGCGAGGAGCCGGTCAAGTTCGACGGCGAGCCACCGGTGTGGAACGGGCAGTAGCCTACTTTCCGTCCACGAACATCCCGAACTTGCCCTTCTGGCGCCAGTTTCCATAGGAGACGGTGAGATAGTAGCCCAGCGCTCCGCCCACCACCCCCACCGCGGCCGCCGCGGCAGGTGACAGGCCCAGCAAGGAAGATGCCAGGGCATCGCTGACTAATCCGGTGCCGAGGCCTATCACCCCGACCGGCCAGCTGTGCTGCAGGTCCTGGTAGTAGTCGGCCTCGTCGTCGTACTTGACCACTGCCCCGGGAATCTCTTTGAAGGCCGCAGGACTCACCGCCTTGTGGCCGGTCAACACCACCGCCCGGGGCACCCGGATCGGATGGGGCAGGTTCTCCAGACAGTAGGTGACCGCTTCGGTGCAACCAAAGGCCTGCGGATGGGCTGACTCGAGGAAGTTCGGGGTGCGGTTGTAGGGCTTGCCCCGTATGGAGCGGAAGTTGTTGAGGGCCGCCTCGCGGTCGGCCTCAGTGGCGTAGGGCATCTTGACGACGGCCACCTTGACCGTATCGTTGAAATATTTCTCCAGGTCCGAGCGCTGCACTCCCCCGTGCGGTGTGGCTTCCAGAAACTTGCCGTCCCCCTCGTACATGGCCGCGTGCGTGTAGTTGGAGCCGAGCCCGTGGTGCAGCATCTGCTTCCAGCCCGGGTAGGACAGGTTGGTCTCCAAAATCACATCGCCCGGCTCCAGGGCGGCCAGAATCTTCTCGCGCCGCTCCTGGCTCGGGATGTCGAAGCTGGTGGGGATACGTCGCTCGAGCAACCCCACGAAGCGCCTGGACACGGCCGCCAGCGGGTCGCTCTTGAGCTGCTGCACGGCCTTGTGCTTGACCGGCTTGCGCAATTTTCCCACCTGAGGGGTCTCGATCCTGCCGCTACGAGGCTTGCCATCGTGAAAAGCCAGGACGGCGTGGTCGGCCCACAGGTCGAGCTCCCAGTTCTTCCTCTCCGGATAGGCCTCCTGAAAGGAGACCACCTCCGTGGACGAGACCCTGCCATCGGCCGGCAAGATGGCTGCTCCGTCCTTCCAGAAGCCGAGCTGAGAATTGTTGTGGGTCAGGGTCAGACCATCGCGTGGCTCGATCGGCCTCCACTCGCCACTCTGGGTGCGGCGAACGAGCACCGAGCCGTGGCGTTCCTGTGACTCGAGCATCCCGTGGCGGGTTTCGAGATAATGGCGCACCTCACCCGAGGCCGGATCGAAGCGACCCGGCGGGATCACCCCCGTGAATTTCAGCCAGGAGGTTTTGAGGTTCATCTCGTCTCAGGGTAGACCGCCGGCCTGAAAAGGGACCGAAACAAGCGAGGTCCACGGGATCTTGCCCGACGCCTTCCAGATCAGGGACCCTGGCCCTCCGACCAGGTCCGTTAACCGGTGCGCATCAAGACGGCCGGATAGACTGTGCTCCAGAGCTGGGCGGCGTTGGACTCATCTCCTCCGGCCGCCGCCTGACCGCCCCAGGGAGCAGCCTTCCACTCGCCCTCGACCACCTCGTGGGTCCAGAGCTCCGAGGTGGCCAGCGGTCCGGCCTGCTGCTCGGCCTGCTGCAGGCGCCGAATGGCTGCATCCAGGCGGGGAGCCAGCTCCGGATGACGATCTTTCTGGCGCGCCAGCCCGGCCTGCAGCATGGCCGACTGCCAGGACCAGACGACTGCCCCGTGATACCCCTGACGGTCGAGCTCGCGGTGGTGCACCGGGTCCTGACTGTAGGCGGCGTTGGCCACCACCGGACCGACAGCGCTCATCAGGCCGACCGGGTACTCCAGCTCGAGCAGCGTGAGGATCTCCTCCACGTCCTGGCGGGGCGGATCCCCCAGGAACAGGCGAAACGACGCATCGGTATTGGGGATCTCCACCGGCTTGCCCTGCTCGTCGAGCGAGAGGGCCATGAAGGACAGACCGTCCTGGAGAGCGGGCGGCACCACTCCCTGGTGCAGAAACTCTCCCAACGTTGGACCTCCCTCCCCCACCGGGCGGCTCAGGTAGAAGGCCGTCTCGGCCGGGCCCAGGGGAGCGCTTTCCAAGAAGTATTGCAGGCGCGAGCGCACCTCGTCGGGGCTGAGCTTGACGCGGAAGTCCTCGCGAGAGCGGTCCCAGCGCTGGGCGATCTGCTCGCTCTTGTCCACTTTGGCCTGTAGCTCGGGCGAGAGCTCCAATCCTTCGGCCATGCGCGCGATGCTGCGCACGCTGGCAGCCACCAGGTCGACGTTGACGCTGCCCGGGTATTTGCCCCAGCCCAGCCCCTCCTCCGAGTCGCGCCAGTCGCCCACGTTCAGGCCATCCAGAATGCGGATGCGCTCCTGGCTCTCGGCCCTGGTCAGGACGTGATCCCAGTTGGCGGCCAGCTTGTCGAGGTTGCGCTCGACGAAGCTTTTGTCCATTCGCTCGGTGGCCAGGGGCAGCAAAAAGTCGTCGTCCACCATCTTGTAGTCGTAGATGGGCTCCTGGCGAGCGCCGGCGACCAGCGCCGCCAGAGAGCCCCCGGCAGCCAGGGCCGGGGTGGCCAGCTCTTGATGGATGCGGTGCTGCTCCGCCCACGGCCCCAGGTCTTCCTCGTGGGCCACCACCCCCTGGGGGCTGAGCCGGTCGACCACGCTCTGCAGGCCGTCGGCGTAGGCGTGCGGGGTGATGGCCGGCTGCAACAGCATCAGGCTGAGCATGGTGTCGCGACCGAAGTAAGTCATGAAGCGCCAGGAGCCGGCCATGAATTTGTCCTGACGGGCCAGGAACATCAAACTCTGCATGGAGGAGAGGCAACGCTCGGCGCGGGGATCGTTCTGCTCGGCCAGCTTCTCGGCCAGGTCCAGAGCGCGAGGGGAGAACAGCTCCTCGGGCGCATAGCCCCCGAGCGGAGCCCGGGGCAGGCCCACTTTGAGGCGGAAGTCGAATGGTCCGGGAGCCTCCAGTTGAAAGCCCTGCGGGCCTCGGGTCACGCTCACCTCGGGAGGCAGGCTGAGGGTGGCCTCGTAGGGACGGCCGTCGAGCTCGGTGCGCAGGAAGCGAAGCTGGCCGGGGCTGATCTGGGCCTCTTCGGCCACCCAGCTTTCGGGAGCCCCGGTGGCCTCGGAGAAAGCCGCCGACTCGCGGCGCACCCGCTCGACCTCGCCGGTATCCTGGAGCTTCTCGCGGATGGTGCGGATGCTGCCCATGATCGCCTCGGAGATGCCCAGGGTGGAGTTGTGCGAGCGCAACTCAATCTCGAGCTCCTGGCGTCCGTTGCCGGACTGCGAGCGAGGCGGAGCCTGGGCGGTGACGTTGGCCCCCGGCTCGAACCAGAGGGAAACCCCCGTGTTGTCAGCCGGGAAGGCGGCGATGATGCGCGAGTCGGGCCGCACGACCAGCTGCGACTCGGCCTCGCCCGGCTCCAGGCTGAAGAAGTGCTGCTGGCCGCCTTCTTGGAGCGAGAAGTTGCGGGAAAGCCGCTCGCGGACGTTTGCGTTGATCTGCATCGAGCCCCTCCTCTCTCAGCATGCAGCCTAGCTCGAGGGTCTGAAAAACCTCTCAAAGGGTCCTGTCTTCGCTGATTCCTGCCGAACAGCGGCCAGATAGAACCTGCAGCCGAACAATGGTTTGCGGAAGCCTTTCCTCGCAACGGTTTCGCGGTCCAGTGTTCGGCAGGTTTTCGTCCCCACAGGGAACAAACGTTTGTTCGGATTGCAGACGGCTCTCCGCCTGATGCCCTCCCTGTGAGGGCTTTTTCAGCCCACCCCACTAAGGTCAGACCATGATCCAGATCGGAGCCCCCACTCCTCGCTCGAATGATTTGCGCGACCGCATCCAGGCCCACGAGTTACACATCGCAGCCTGGCAGCCCATGCTGGACCGGTACACCAGCGAGGTCAACAGCTGTGAGGCGGCCGTCACGACGGCAAAGAAGAGCCTTACAAAGTCCTGCCTCTGGGTAGCCGTTGGACTGACGGGCATTGCGGTCGGCCTCAGCGTTCCGGGCGCCAACCTGGCCGCGCTGGTTGGCTTCGGCTGCTTCTTCAAAGGCTGGCGCGACTCGTATCAGCACCTGATGGAGGTGCGAGTCTACAAGGGCGAGCAGGCCTTCTACCAGAAGAAGCTCGACCACTCGCTCAAGGCCGTGGGCGAGGTGAAGAGCCTGCTCAATCAGGCTCGCGAGGCCCTGCTGGCAGGTGAGGCCGAAGACGAGGTCCGGCGGCTCGGGGAGGGGATCAGGCGCGCCAGCGCCATCTTTGAGTCCGACAAAGAGGTCCACTTGCCGGGCGTTCGCCTCAAGAAGCGAGGGGCTCTCAGTCAAGCCTGATGGCGTTGAGCTACTCCACGATCACCCGGTCGCTGGCCGAGCGCCCGAACGTCTCCGGAGCATACATCTCCTCGGCCCGAGCGGGCGGAACCACGAAGTTGCCCGGCGTGGTGGCGCGAGCCACGTAGCTGTACTCGTAGACCCCGGCCCAGAGCAGCGAGGCGAAGGCCTCCACCCGCTCGTCTCGCATGTTCTGGTGCTCGTACCAGGTGCTCATCCACCACCAGTAGGCGCCTCGGGCCTTGGGGTCGGCCGGCACGCTGCCGGTCACCGCCAGGGCCGGGTTGAGGGCCTCCAGCCCGGCCGGCATCGGATCCACCAGAGCCACGTGGTAGCGCCGCGAGGGGGCGGCCATGGTCAGGCGCACCCTCACCCGCGAGCCCGCCTTCACGTGCCACACTCCCTCGGCGTCGCGAGAGACGTCCTTCTCCGAATCCACGCCCTCGTAGATCCGCTCCACTGCAAAGCCGTGATCGGCCGGATCGAGCTTGAGGTTGCGCGGGGCATACTCCATCCCCAGTCGGTAGTACAGCCGTCCCGCCCCGGTCTTGCTCAGGATCAGGTTCTGGGTGCCCTTACCCTCGAGGTAGCTCATGGGCACGCGGATGTTCTGGCGCTCGATCTGCCGCCCGGCGAACTTGGCCTCGCCGGCGAACTTGTCGCCGAGCCAGACGCGGGCCACGAAGTCGGGCGTGATCTTCTCGTAGGTGTTGAAGTAGCGGTCCAGGGCCAGCAGCACGAAGCAGTTCTCCTGGGTGTTGAGCCAGTGACCCGCCTTGCGGTGGCTCAAGAGCCCCCGCACCAGCTTGGGAATGATGTCGTTCTTGGGCTGATCCTCGATCAACGCTTCCAGCATGATGCCGTCCACGCGACGGTCGGAGGCCAGCACCAGCCAGCCGCTGTCCTCGTTGTAGGAGGTCACGAAGTGAGCCGTGCTGGCGGTCTCGGTCACGCGGTTGTTGAGGAAGGCCCGGATGGCCTGCACCTGCTGGGCCGAGCCAGGGTCTTTGCTCATCACGTAGAGGATCCAGCCCACCGCCTCCATGGGCAGCTTGTCCACCCCGCCCGCGTCGGCGATCAACCAGCGCGCCTTGGCGTAGTCGGAGTCCTTCATGCGATGGCGCACGTAGAGAGCATAGGCGATGATGGCCCGACGCGCGTCGGGGCCGTACCAACCGGGGATGTGGCTCTCGATCTGCTTGAGGTAGCTCGAGCTGCGGTTGAGCATGTCGTCGGGCACTTTGAAGCCCTTCTCGCGGGCGCGCACCAGCGAGTGAGCCACGTGCACGCTGAGGTAAGGCCAGGTCTCCGAGGAGGTGTTCCAGAAGCCAAAGCCGCCGTTATAGGCCTGCAAGAGGCGCAGGCGCTCGATGTCCTGGTCCACCCCCGCCTTCAAGGCCGCGGGATCGGGCATCTGGGCCGTCTTGAAGGCCGTGAGCACGTCCTTGAGGGCGGCGATGGCCAGCAAGCGCGACGACACCTGCTCGGAGCAGTCGAAGGGATAGCGCACCAGGTAGAGCACGGCGTCGGTCAGCTCTTGCACGGCGGTGGAGGTGGTCGTGACATCCAGCCCGCCGAACTGCGGGAACACCGCGCCGGGCGTCTTGACCGGCTGGGCGATGGAGCCCTCGTCGATGACGCCGTAGGTGGCAAAGGCCTCGCTGGTGGCTGGGGTCCACACGGGCAGGTTGAACTCGGCCGCGTCGGCGTAAGTGCCCGAGACCGCGCCCACCTGGAAGGCGGCCCGTCCGGCCTGCTCGGTGGCCGTGGGGAAGCGCACCTCCAGGCGGTTGTTGGCCGGAACCGTGAGGGCGTAGCCTGTGGCCGCCGTCAGGCTGGCGTTGGAAGAGCGAGCCGCCACCTGCACCTCGAGGGGACGGTCGGTCTGGTTCTGCAGCACTACCGGCAGCTCGAAGCGGTCACCGAAGTTGGCAAAGCGCGGCGGCGAGGGGCGCACCATCAAGGGCAGGCGCGCCACCAGACCCGCCTCGCCTTTGCCGAAATCGCGCCCGCGCGCGGCCAGGGCCACGATGCGGTAGCGGGTCAGGTTGTCGGGCAGCTTGAAGGGCACGCTGGCCTTGCCCGAGGCGTCGGTGCGCACCACGGGCGCGAACAGGGCCAGGGGGTTGAAATCGGTACGCACGGCGATGGGGCTGCTGGCGTCCTTGCCGGCTCGCCCTTCGTCATCGGCCATTTCGGCCGACATGAGCCCCTCCGACTTGGAACGCCGGGCGGCTCCGGGCGCCGCGGCAGGGCGGGGAACTCCCGCCGCCATGGGCTGAGCCATGCTGTCGCGCTCTTTTTCCTCGACCGCCTGCTGCAACTGGTCGAGCTCGGCCAGCAGCACGTACTGGCGCAGGTGGAAGTCGCTCACCCCGGCGCCCCGCTGGCCGTAGAACACGTTCAGGGGGTCGGGGAATTGATAGCCGGTAAGCGACAACACCGCCTCGTCCACCACGAACAGCGCCACTTCAGCCCCGGCCACGCCCTGGCCGGCCGGATCGGTGACCTTGAGCTGGAGCGAGGTCTGGGCCCCCGGCTCGGTGGCCGGGTGAGCGGGCTGCACGGCCACCTTCAGGGTGCGCGCGTAAGGTGGCACCGGCAGGTTGAGCGAGCCCACCGCGTAGGCGGGGCGCTTGGAGGGAGGCCGCTCGGCCGCCCCCACCAGGTCCACCTGCACGTACAGGTTGGGAACGTAGCCCTCCTCGATGGGCACCTTGAGGATGGTCGAGGGGCCTTCCATCCGGAAGGTCTTCGTGGAGAGCAGCCCCGAGCGGCGCAGGGTCATCACGCCCTCGGCCGGGTAGAAGGGAGCCTGCACCAGGATCTCGGCCACATCGCCGGCCCGGAACTCTTTCTGGTTGGGGATCAGGGTGACTTGCTCTTGCTCCACCTTGCGCTCGGGGGGACGCTTGCCCCCCGCCACCCAGACCGTCAGCTCGCTCAGGTTGGCACGACCCTGCTCATCGGTGCCGCGCACCTCCAGCTTGTAGGTGCCTCCAGCGGGGGTCTGAAAGCTCAGCTTGCTGGGGGCGCCGGCCGAGGAGACGACCGACTGTTTCTGCACGTCGGTGCGAGTGGGGCGGTACTCCCCCTCCACCACCTCGTAGTCCTGGCGGTAAGCCAGCACCTCGATGGGGCGCCCGGCGACGGCCTTGCCCTCGCGGTCGCAGGCCAGGATCTCGAGCTGGATCGGCTGGCCCTTCTCCACGAATGAGCGGGGGGTCTTGAGGCCCAGGTACAGGTCGGACGGATGCACCAGCACTGAGGTGGAGGCGTTCCAGGCCTGCCGGTTGACGTCCGTAACCGAGGCCTCGGCCCGCACCACAGTGGGCGCGGGCGGCTCCATGGCCTGGAAGTCCATCTTGAGATGGTGCACCCCGGCCGAATCGGTCACAGCTTGAAAGCTCTGGTAAGTGGAGTGCCCGGGGCGCGAATAGTAGCGCCCTTCCCAGCCCCAGCCCCACCAGGGGGTCCAGGTACCGAAGCTGTACTCGCTGCGTCCGGGCGGGGTGTAGGAGCCGGGTGAGCTGCTCACCGACCAGCTCACCGGCGCCCCGGCCAGGCCTCCGCCGGCGTAGTACCTGGCAGCCACGCTGGCCACCGCCGAGCTGCCCACGATCGAGCTGGAGGGGTCGGCGCTGGCGCTGACCTCGAACTCGGGCCGTCGGAACTCCTGGATCTGGAAGCCGTGGTTGTAGGTCGAGCCGCTCAAGCCGGAAGCAGGCGAGGCCGATAGCTCCACCCGGGCGTGCCCCAGGTTCGGGGTTTTGGGCAGATCCAGCTTGAGGTCGAAGCCTCCGTCGGTTGTGACGGGCGTCTCGCCCTTGAGGATCTCGTTGCCCCGCGAGTCGTCCACGCTGTAGCTGAGCTTGGTGACCTCGCCCTTGAGGGGGCTCACGTCGCCGGTAGGACCGGCCCCGTAACGGCGCAGCCAGCCCTTGAGATGTACGGTCTCGGCGGGACGGTACATCTTGCGGTCGTCCACCACGAACCAGCTGATCGAGTCCGATTGCGGCGAGGCGCGCCAGCCGTTGGCATAGCCCCAGTAGTTGGCCTGCTGGGGCAGCATGACCGTGTCGGCGCCCTTGCGAGCCACCAGCAGCGGAGCGTTGGCTCCCAGCTGCAGCCTGGCCAGGCCGTCGGCACCGGTCTCCCCTTTGGCGACGGGCTTTCCGTCCACGTCCAGCAGGCTGAGGCTGGCTCCGCTCACGGGTTGGCCGTCCTTGAGCGAGTTGACCCACCCCTGCAGGATGGTGGCGTCGTTGGCAGCGTCCAGGCCCAGCTCGGTGACCTGAACCCAGGTCACGATGCGCTGGCGGCGGTAGTCCTCCTTAGGCTGCACAGCCGGCTCCACCACCACCACGGCCATGCCGCGGCCCTCCTTGAGGGCGCTCTTGAGGTCGATGCGCACCTCGGTCAGCTCGTCGGGCCGGGCCCCGGTGGGCACGTTGCCGTCGAAGACGCGCTGGCCGGGCGATACGAACGGGGTCTTGTGGGTCTCGCTGGCCAGCCGCTTGGAGAACTCGCTCCAATCCTCGGGCGTGACCGAGTGGATCTTCACCTTGAGGCTCTGGTGGTTGATGCAGTACACCGAGTAGCTGGGCGGGCCGTAGGGGTCGAGCACGGCGAGCTGCCCGCCGATGTTGATCAGGGTGGGGTTGGCCGAGCCGACCTTGAAGGTGAGCAGCTCCTCTTTCTCCAGCCGCTGTCCGAAGCTGTCCGGAAGCTCGCTGGAGAGGCGCACGCTGTAGGTTGTGCGGCCCTTGGACTCGCCCCGGATGACCAGGGTGCCGCCTGAGGCGTCGATCTTCATGCGCGGCAGCTCGGGGCTGACACTGACCATCGAGGGCTTGAACTTCTTGACGTCGATCGGGTTGTTGAACTCGATCATGAAGGGCGTCAGGGGCGGGCAGTTGTCGTTCCAGCCGCAGCGCGCCTGCACCACTTTGAACTTGTCGTAGGTACGAAATCCGAAGCTCTGCGGCGAGGGTGTCTTGAGGGGGCCCTCCAGCGAGGGGGTGCCCGGGCCCATCGTAACGGCGTAGTTGGTGGCCGGTACCAACGGACTGACCGCTTTGAAGATGACCCGGCGGTTGGCGGGCAGGTCCTTCAGCCCGGCCTTCTCGATCTCGGCCGTGGTGGCCGCCCGCAGCGGCAAAGCCGGCTGGCCGTCGGCGGAAAGCTTGATGGTGGCCAGCACGGCGGCCGAGTCGATGTCCTGGTTGAGGGTCACGTGCATCAGCGGGTCCAGGGGCTGCGGATGGCCGCTGCTCGGAGAGCTGGACTCGATCTGAACGGTGGGGGTCTGAAACGACCAGCTCACAGCCGAGCTGAGAGCTTGTCCTGAAGCCGACTTCGTTCCCGCCGGCACCTCGATGCGGTAGTCGGTGGACATCGGAAAGCGCGCTTTGACGCTGCTGCCGCCTCGGGGGTCGAACAGGATGGTCTGGGTGCCCACCCAGCGCCAGTTGCCCGGAGGCTGCGGGGTCAGCTTGACGGGCGTCTCGGAGGCCAGCTCGGCGTGCGAGGTCACCGCCACCATGGGCTGGTTGAAGGTTACCGAGAGCTGGGGAGCGAGCGGCACCGCGCCTTCGGGAATCTTGCGCAGCACTTCCAGCGTCTTGGGAGCCACCGCCGGCCGGTCCGGGGCTTGCGGAGGCGGGAAGGGCATCTCCACGGTCTTGCCGGTGCGAGGAGCGGGCTGGGATTTCTCACGCAGGGCAAACTCGGTGGTCTGCCCGGCCACTTTGAAAGGCGGCATGCGCTTGAGCACGGCTTCGGCCTCGGAGGTCGAGAGGGGTCGCGCCTGGGCCGGGGTCACCCGGTCGGCGCCGCCGTCGGCGGGCGCGCCTTCGCTCAGTTGAAAACGAAGGCCCTGACTGGCAGCGGGAGTGGACACGGCCTCATCCTCCTCTTCCGAGAAGGCCTGCAGCCCCCCCCACAGGATCAGCATGAGTAACAGCAAGGCGCGAAGCCGCATCGGTCGGATGCCCTCTCAACAGTTCTGGTCTGGCTCTGGTCGGAAAGTCGGCCGGACTTCTTCCTGAAGGAGGGGGGAACCCTGCCGGGGTCAGTCGACCGGCTCCCAGTCGGGGAACTTCTTGAGCGCCAGGAAGCCCTCAAAGGAATAGCTTACGAAGCACTTGGGCTCTTTGCCCGGCCTGGAGAACCCTACGGTCGCGCTGTCGGTATCGATCACCAGGATGGGATACTCGTTGTCGGTCAGGTAGCTGGTAATGCCCACGCCGGTGGTGCCCATGGCATCTCCGCGGGTCATCTGGCTCAAGAGGATGCGGGCCAGGTAGCACTCGTCGTCCCAGCGGTCGCGGCCTCGCTTCAGAGCGGCCTGAACGACCCTGGGAAGGTCTTCGCCGCCCCAGTGGGTGTAGAGGTAGACTCCGCCCTTGGGCGGGCCGACCGGGTGCTGGACGACGTAGATGTTGGCTCGATCCCCCACAACAGGCGTTTCGCGAACGACCCGGGCCGGCTCCTACCGGTATCAATCCCCTTCGAGCACGTCCTTCATCTCGCCCACCATCTCCTGATAGGATTCATCGTCGATGAAGTTCTGGCCCTGGGAGCGGGCGCGCTCGACCGTGCGGCTGTAAACCTGCCAGATGGCCAGCGCCTCGTCGGACAGACGATCGCGGTTGGCGTCCACGAATCGCTTCAGGTCCTCGTATTCGGCCCCGGCCGCCTGACCGTCCTTGTCCTTGGTGGCGTCGAGCACGAGTCGGCGCATCTGAACGCCCGAGATCTGGCCCTCCGGGTTGCGCCTCTGCAGGCTCTCGATGGCATCGCCGGCTCCGGCGTCCTCGTAGTTCTCGCTGGCCTCCTCGTTGGACTCCTGAATCTCCTCCATCTCCTCGAACATCTGCTCGTAACGGTCGGAAGGAATGCCGGTCTGACCCTGACCGCGCAGATCTTCCACGGTGCGTGCGTAGATGTCCCACATCTCCTTGGCCTCGGCTGAGAGCCGTCCGTAGTTCTTCTTCACGAACTTCGAGAGGTCGTCGAACTCCTTGCCGGCGGCCTGGCTATCGGCGTCGCTGGTGGCGTCGTAGATCAAACGCCGCATCTGATCGCCCGAGATCACGCCCTCGGGGTTCTCCTGCTCGAGGGCCTTGATAGCCTCGCCAGCGCTAGCGTCTTTGAACTGCTTGTCATCCTGGCAGCCAGCGATCTCCTTCATATCCTTCAGCATCTCTTCATACTGCTGGTTGTCAATGCCGCTCTTGCCCTGGGAGCGAGACTCCATGACCTTCTCGTAGTAGACCTGCCAGACTTGCTTGGCCTTGTCGTCCATCCGGTTCCAGTTGCTCTGGACGAACTTCTGCAGGTCGTTGAACTCGGCGCCGGCCGCGCTGTTATCGAGGTCTTCGGTGGCGCTCTGAATCAGGCGCACAAGCTGCTCAGCGGTCAGAGGGCCCTGCGGATTCTGGTGCTGCAGGTTCTCGATGGCCTGACCGGCGCCGGCATCCTCGAAGCGATAACACCGCGAGCCGAGCCCCCGGATGCAATCACACGACCCGAGCACGTCGCCATAGTAGGCCTGAAGCTGCCTGATCTGCTCCGGCGAAGGCGCGGTCACCAGGCCCATCTCGTGCGCTTCCGAGAGCGGCACGAGCTCTGGCCGAGAGACCCGGGCGGGTCCTGAGATGTTGTTGAGAGCGGGGTTGAAGTCGATGGTCATGTGTTCGTCCCTCCGACTTCATTCTAACCAAGACATGTTTCTAAAAAATGTCCTTGCTATTAAATATTTATGACATCATCAATTTTTCCAAACCACAGCAGACAAATTACCGACACCGATTGATGCCAACTTTTGGACCCATGGCGGGTGCGAGGCGAGCCTTCCCAGCAAAGCCCGCCCAACCGGGGCACAAAACGCTTTATGGGGCTTCGAAAACCACAGGGAATGGGGCTTAGCAGGTCCCCGGAGGCTCCGAAACCCTGAGAGGAAGCCTTCGTGACGGGCTGAGATTGTAGCCCCTGTTCTCAGCCGGGATTGACATGCGGTAGCAATATGCTACCATTGCATGATGAGTCAGCCAGTCAAACTTTCTGATGAACTCGTGCTCGATGCGCGCCTGACGGGGGAAACCGCAGCGCGGTCGATCGCGGGACAGATCGAATTTTGGGCGAAACTCGGTCGCGCCGTGGACCCTCTGCTCCGTGGACGCGAGGTCACGGCCCTGTTGAGAGCAGGTCAAGAGGTGAGGCTTTCGCAGTGTCTCGAGACGATCGATACCACCGAGGGTCACAGACGTGTCCTGGAGTATCTGGAGCGCCAGCCCTACCCGCACTATGAAAGCTCGCCCGAAGTGCCAGGGCTTCTCGTCCGCATCGATGCCGACGGAACGCGCACCCTGGGACGTTTCCTGAACCGCAAGTTCGTCCCCGCGCATTGATCGATTTCTCGCAATTCGACCGACGTCCCGTCATCGTCGCCATCGCAGGGCCCAACGGTGCAGGCAAGAGCACGTTCTTCCATGCGCACCTCGAAAATACGGGGCTGCGCTTCGTGAATTCCGACGTACTGGCGAAAGAGCTAGAGTTGGACGCATACGCCGCCGCAGAACTGGCCGCCAGTATCCGGGCCGCGCTGGTGCAGAGCGGGGAGAGTTTTATCTTCGAGACGGTCTTCTCCGACCCCGCAGGCGACAAAGTCCAATTCCTCCAGAAGACCCAGGAGGCGGGCTATGAGGTGATTCTCTGTTTTATCGGAATCAACGGGCCAGCGATGTCGGATGATCGGGTGGCGATGCGCGTGTCCCAAGGGGGCCACGATGTGCCCGCGGAGAAGCTCGTCCAGCGCTTCCCCCGCATCCTTGCGAACCTGTCCCGCGCGGTCCGCCTGCTCCCACATGTGCTGATCTTCGACAATTCCGACCTTCGCACCCCATTCCGGCACATTGCCACGATCGAGCAGGGACGCACATCGCACGAGGCAGAGCATCTGCCAGACTGGTATTCGGGACTGTGCTAGGGACAGAAATGGCTCAATCATGCTGGCTTGACACGCATCAGAGATGGTCATCGCCCACTGAACGCCCCGCAAACCTAATCGGGGCGCCATCGTAGAGCCCCCATGTAGGCTCCCCGGGTAGATAAGCAGGGGCGTGATCTTGGGTGAACTGGCATGTTGTTGGGTGTGCTGGAGATTAGAGCTGACACTGGTTTAAGTGGGTTGGGGTGTTTCTGGGATGCCATGGTGATCGGGGGTGATTTTGAGGCCGGTGCTGGTATGATGCTCTCGGCCGGTGACGGACAGAGCTACAGCCCGGATTTATGATCGTGCTCGCTTGAGCGATCCCGGTGACTGGGCGTTGCTCGTCCGCCATCGGTCTGGTAGGGTTTCGGTTCACAAGCTTCACCCGCCCTAAGTCGCGATTGAGTGCCCGACGCCGGTTGGTCCCCTGACGACATCGTGTCGTGTTTGGCGCAACGGCATGCGATCTCGATGACCGGCTAAGTCAGAGCGGTCGTGAAAAACCGGCCAATGTCTATGCCCCTGGCCGTGGGCTTCGAGCCCGCCGAGCGTATGACCGTCCGCGACGAATCCGCCAGTATGTGCCTCGAGCACGAAGAAATGGATGTCCGGGCCCTACCGATCGGCGAGCAAGGAGGGCCCGTGCGCTTTCTTGGAATCGACTCCCACAAACATTACCTCGTCGTCGCCGTGCTCGAGCAAGGCAAGGTCGTCGAGCGCTTCCGTGTCGAGCTGCCGCACGAACTAGATTCGTTCCGGCTGAAACTTCGACCGAAGGACCAGCTGGTGGTGGAGGCGACCAGTAACTGCTTTCGACTCCACGATGAACTGGCGCCGCACGTCGACCGATTCGTGGTAGCCAATCCCGCACAGACGCGGGGGGCCGCAGCGCACGCAGCCAAGACTGACAATCGCTGTGCCGAGACCCTGGCACGGTTGTTGGCTGCCGGCTTCACCCGCGAGGTCTGGGTCCCGCCTCCCCATGTGCGGTCGCTGCGTCACCTAGTCGAGCAACGGCGCCACCTGAGTGTCCTCCGCGGATCGGCTTCGCAGCGGGTTCGAGCGGTGATGCAACAAGAGTTGCTCGAGCCCTTCAAAGGCAGCGTCTTCAACGACAAGAACCTGGGCTTCCTGGCCGGAGCTCTGGCGCGGGATCCCCATATGCGCAAATGCTTTGACTCACAGGTGCTCACTCATGATTCCCTCGATCGCGAGATCGTAGCACTCGATAAGCATCTGGCCGAGTGGTGTAAGCATTCTGAGGAGGCGCAGCTCCTGCTGACCGCCCCTGGAATCGGCCCGGTCGTCGCCTGCACCCTGATTGCACAGATCGGGGATATCGCGCGGTTCGCGTCGCCCGGCCATTTGTGCTCTTATGCTGGCTTGGTTCCACGCGTTGAGTTGTCGGGGATGAGCAGTCGTCGCGGCCCGATCACTCGGGCGGGACGCAGCACTCTGCGTTGGGCGGTGAGCATCGCGGCCATGAACGCGATCCGCGTCCCTGGACCGCTGCGTGATTTCAAGCTTCGTCTCCAAGAGCGCCGCCCTAAGGGTGTTGCAATGACGGCGGCGGCCCGCAAGTTCCTGGTGATCGTCTGGCGCATCCTAACCTATTGCGAGCCCTACCGGGATGCCCCGGCGGACAGGACCCGTCGCAAGTTACACCGCTGCCTCAGTTGGGGGCGCCGCGGCAAGAGACGCGACCGGCCTAAACTCTGACGTCACGTTGCCCTCTCCTCAGCACGGTAGCCGGGGAGGCGGGCCCCATCCAGGCACGCTTCGCTCTAAAGGCCTGGACGGAGCCCGCCTCCCCGGCTCTCAGGCGGACACGAGGGCGACGGTGACCGGAAGCGGCAGGCAGCGGGTGAGAAGAGCCCTGAATCGGGCTGAAGCTGCGGAACAGAACGGGGCTCAGGCTCCCAGAAGCGGGAAAAAAATAGAGCTTGGCGGCGCTCAAGAATTGCGAGACGAGCTTTGCCACCGGGCTCTTTGTGAATGACACGTTCTCAATGATGCACTTTCGCCAGGAGACCCTCCCGCCCCTGGTTGAATTTTCAACCAGTTGGGGTGAAATTTCTCCTACACCCGTACCAGCACTGAGCCTGCGCGGCTGCACCGTGTGAATGGGCAAAAGGCACCGATCAGGGCGAACCCCGACTGGCGGGGACTCTTTGCGAGAAGAGCGCCATCGCCAAGAAATGATTAGCCTGGTGCCGGGAGTACCAATGGGAGGCTAGAATGGCACGCTCTCTGGGCCTGGACGTACACCAGGCCACCATCTACATTACCGCCTTGGATCTCCAGGCCGGCACGCTCGAGCAGTACGAAGTTGCGGTCGAAGAGAAGGCCCTCCAGGTCTTTGAGCAGACGCTTCGTCCCGACGATCGTCTGGCGCTGGAGGCCACGACCAACAGCTACTATTTCCACCGCCGCCTGCAACCCCGGGTCAGCAGCGTGGTGATCGCCAACCCGATCAAGTTACGGCCCTGGATCGCTCAGGAGGACAAGTCCGACCGCAACGACTCCTTCTGGTTGGCGCTTTTGAACAACTTCAACCGCCTGCCGTCCGTCTGGGTGCCAGACGAGCAGACCGAGCAGGATCGGCGCCTGTTGAGCCTGCGCACCGACTTGGTCCAGGAACAGACCCGCTGCCTCAATCGGATCCGCGCTCTGCTCGCGAGCAATGGGCTACAGTCGCCGGCCGCAGACCTGCGCGGGCGTAATTGTCGCGAGCATGTCTTCCGGCTACGCGCTCGCCTGCCGGAGACCGCCCGGCTCGTCCTGGACGTACTGCTGCGCCAGCTCGACAGCCTGAATGAGCGTCTCGAGCCTGTGAACGCTGCGGTAGCTCTTCGAGCCGGTGAACGTCCTGAGATATCACTCCTCATGACTGTCCCGGGCTTGGATCAGCTGCTGAGCCTGAGTATCCTCGCGGCGATCGGGGACATCGACCGCTTCTCCAGGGCCGCCAGCCTGGTGAAATACAGCGGTCTGTGTCCGCGAGAGAACTCCTCGGGCGGCAAACCCTGCCGGGGCTCTCGCCGCAAGCCGGGTTCACGGCGGTTGCGCTGGGCGGTTACCCAGGCAGCAATCACTCTAGTGAAGCGGCCGGGCAGGCTCCGGAATCTGTACCGCCGGCTTAAGCGCAAGGGAGAAAACCTCGCGATGGCCGCATGCGCGCGCAAGCTCCTGGTCTGGATCTGGCACATCTTGAAAACCGGCGAGGCCTACCGCGATCGCGACGCCAAACTCGACGAACGCAAGCGGGCACGAGTTGCAACCCGGATGAGAGCGGCCCGCCACACCTTGGCGGCCCGACCGACCAGCCTCGAGAAGCTGCTCAAGCACGCTCCTCTGCTCAAGGAACTCTCCGGAGGCAAATTCGGACTTCCGGCGGGATTACGATTTCCGGCGCGCGTAGAGCCTCCCGCCACGCTAACAGGATGAGCATCGAACTCAGGACCTGACCGAAACAAGCGATTCTGGCGGCCAGATCGCGGTCCTCGCAGACCGCGGCCTGACGAACGAGAGCTTCAACGAACATAGGGGGCCCGACTCTGTCATGCCCGATGCACTGAACACGACCCCAGACGAAGACTCGTTCTCGCCTCCGAGGGCCAGATCCCAGGCGTGTAGTGACCCCCGGAAGTCAAGCCACCTTTTTGAGTTGTTGTTGCACCGGCCG
>CAYYHB010000071.1:0-20929 GCA_964471395.1 uncultured Burkholderiales bacterium
CAGCACGTAGCCGCGGATGGCCACGGTGGGGAGATCCTTCACCTTTTGCACCAGCACCACCAGCTGGTTGTCCAGCTTGATGCGCGCGAACGGGGGCAGTCCCGGGCTGGCCAGGTCTTCGTCGGCCCGGGCCTCGGCCAGCTCGGCGGCGGCCGGGCCGGCGCCGGGTGTGCCCTCCAGGTAGACCACCGCGGCCCGCTCGGGGGCCAGCCAGCGCTGGACCGACTCGCGCAGGGGCTCGGCTCGCAGGGCGGCGATGCGGCCCGGCAGCTCGACATACCAGTCCAGGTGGCCCCAGGCCTCGGCCACGGCCAGGTCGCGCGAGCGTCGGGCCGGATCTTCCCAGGCCTCGAAAAAGCTGGCCCGGGCGCGGGCTTTGGCGGCTTCCAGGACGGCGGGCTCGAGAGCCACCTCGCGCACTCGGGCCAACCGGGCTTTGAGCAGCTCCAGGGCGCGCGCGGGCGAGCCGGATGAGTCCAGGCTCAGCTTGATCTGGAGCGTTGAGGTGGCGGGGTCGAGCAGCCACTGGCAGCCGAGCGCCGCGCAGGCCACCTGGAGGGCGGCCAGGTCGCCCGAGCGGGCCCCTTCCAGCGAGTAGGTCGCCACGACCGCGGGAGCAGCGCCGCCGGCCTCACCGGCCCGGTCGCGCAGGCCGGGTTGAGGGGCGATGGGGGCGGCCGGGGGCAGCGGGGGGGCGCCGTCGGAGGAGCGGGGGAAGATGCGCCACAGGTGCTGGCGCACCTTGGGCCGCGAGAAGCCGCCCACCACGACCAGCACGGCCTGGTCGCGGCGCACATGCTCGGCGTAGAAGCGGCGCACGTCGGCCGGTTGCAGGGCCTGGATCGCTTCGGCGCGCCCGGCTACCGGCTCGCTGCGGGCCGGGTCGAAGGGCCAGAGCGAGTGGCGCAGCTCCTGGGCCTGGCGCTGGGCGGGCGAGGTGCGGGCGAGCTCGGCGGCCACCAGCTCGCACTCGCGGTCGAAATCGGACTGGGAGAACTCGAGCCCGGCCAGGCGATCGGCCTCCACTTTCAGAGCCAGGTCGAGCTGGCGCGAGGGCACGGTGGCCCAGAACAAGAGCGAGTCCTCGGTGGTGGCCGCTCCCCGGCGAGCGCCGATCTCCTCGTAGAGGGCCGGTAGCAGACCACCCGGGAAGCCGGGCGTGGCCCGGAACATGAAGTGCTCGGTCAGGTGGGCCATGCCGGCCTTGCCGACCGGGTCCGAGCGCGAGCCAGCCGGCACCAGCAGGCAAACGGCCGCGCAGGGCAGATCGGGGATGGGCTGGAGCAGCACGAGGGGACCGCCGGGAACCTCCACCCGCTCCACCGCCCCCCCGGGCAGGCGCATCATGCCCAGGTCGTCCTGGGCCAGAACGGGCGCAAACAGCAGGAAAATCAGCCAGATGACGAGCACGCGCCGCCCTTAGGCGACCAGACAGGAATTCCTGTTCCAGGGGGAACCCGAGGGGTGGTCCCGAAGCATACCCACCTGCATGGAACTGCGCCGTCGCTCGATGTCGCCTCCCGTCTTCGAGGCGCCTTACCCCAACTGGGGAACCCGAGGGATGACGGCCTGCGACCATCCGCAAGCGGCCGCGGCGGCAGCCGAGATACTGGCCGAGGGGGGCAACGCGGTGGACGCCGCTGTCACTCTGTCTCTCACTCTGGGCATTCTGTGCCCGCAGTATACTGGCATCGGCGGGGGCGGCTTCATGATGGTCTGGCTGCCCGAGATGGAGCGCCCCGTCGTGCTCGACTACCGCGAGACGGCGCCCGGAGCGGCTTTCCCGGGGATGTACAGCGCGCGGGCTCAGGCCAGCGCCCGCGGCCCCTTGGCCATCGGAGTGCCCGGCACCCTGGCCGGCCTGGCCGCCCTGCTCGAGCGCTTCGGCACCATCTCGATGGAGCGCGCCCTGGCGCCTGGCATCGAGCTGGCCGAGAAGGGCTTTGCCTACTATCCCAACCTGCGTCGCATCCTGCTGGCCCGGCGCAAGCTGATCTCTATTTACAAGGAAGCTGCCCGCATCTTCCTGGGCCCCTCGCGCGAAGGCCCTCGGCCCGGCGATGTGCTGCGCCAGCCGGACGCGGCCCGCACCTACCGGCGCCTGGCCCAGAAGGGTTGGCGCGATTTCTACGAGGGCGAGACGGCCGAGCTGATGGTGCGCGAGATGAAGCGCTCGGGCGGCATCCTGACGGCCGAGGACCTGCGCGGCTACGAGCCCGTCTGGCGCGAAGCCCTGAGCGGAGTCTACCGGGGCCAGGAGATCTACGTGATTCCCCCGCCTTCGGGGGGAGGCATTCAGCTCTTGCAGATGCTGGGCATCCTGGAGCCCTTCCGTTTCGCGCCCTCGCGCATGGGCAGCTCGCAGACCTATCACCTGCAGGCTGAAGCCATGAAGCTCTCCTTCGCCGAGCGCTCCACCTGGGTGGCCGACCCGGCCTTCTTCCCGGTGCCGGTCGAGGCCATGCTCGATCCGGCGCGCATCGCCGAGTTGCACGTGCTGGTCAACCCCAAGGAGGCCAGCTCGGTGGGCGACCTGCCCCCCTTGCCCGACCTGGCCCTGACCGCCCCCGAGCGCACCGCCGTGGGCACCGGCGGCACGGCCTCGTTCGCGACCGCCGATGCGCGCGGTGGCCTGGCCGTGGCCACCGAGTCGATCAACCTGTGGTTCGGCAGCATGGTGGTTCCGGCCGGGACCGGCTTCGTGTTGAACGACATCATGGACGACTTCTCGCGCCGCCCCGGCACCCCCGACGCCTTCGGGCTGGTCAGCTCGCGGGCCAACCAGGTGGAGCCGGGCAAGCGTCCCGCCTCGTCGAGTTGCCCCGTCATCGTGGCCCGCGAGGGCCAGCCTTACCTGGCCCTGGGCTCGGCCGGCGGCCCGCGCATTCCCACCTCGGTGCTGCAGATTCTGATGAACCTGATCGACCATCAGAGCAACCTGCGCCAGGCCCAGGATGCTCCCCGGGTGCACCACCAGTGGCTGCCCGACGAGACCCACGTCGAGAAGGCCGTTCCCGAGGACGTGCGCCGCGGCCTGCGCCAACTCGGCCACCATGTGCTCGAGGGGCCCAATCGCAGTCATTCGGCCGCGGTGATGTGGTCGGAGTCCGAGCAGATCTTCTACGGGGCGGGTGACTTCCGCAGCGGAGGAGCGGCCGCGGGCGTCTAGGCACAGGTTAACTTCCGGTTAACCCCTCGGTCACCTCGGGCCGGTTAGAATGCCAGCGTGATCCAGTCCATCCTCACGAGACCCACAATTGCTTCCGCTGCTCGGCCGCAGGCAGCTCATTCCGAATCCGGCCCGGTGGATCGTTTCGAGCCCTGCTGCGCCCCTCCCGAGGACGAAACCGGTATCATGTGGGGGGCCAAAGGGCACTTCCTGGTCAACTCCCAGGCCGCCGAAACCATGCCTGACGAGATGCCTCCCTTCTTCCGCGAGGCGGCCGACCGCCTGGGCGTGCTTGGGGCCCATCCCGACCGGCTGCGCTTCCGGGCCCTGCGCCACCTCAACAACGCCAATGCGGTGGACCACTACATGAACTCCGAGCTCTTGCAGGGCCGCGAGGCGCCTCGCGATCGCTACGGCTACGCCTTGCTCCTCAAAGAGCTCGAGCCGGACAACAACCAGCCCCAGAAGGCCGGCACGCTGCCCTACAAGATCGCCGAGATGTACGAGACCCTGGTGGCTGAGTTCACGCTCTACCGCAAGGAGCTGGCCCGAAGCGGCCCGGACAGCCCGCTGACGCGCCAGTTTCAGGAGAACGCCATCTACACAGCCGGCATGCTGGGTCACTTCGTGGCCGACGCCACCCAGCCGTTGCACGCCACGGTGCATCACGACGGTTGGGACGAGAGCCGTGAGCCCAACCCCGAGGGCTTTCGCACCAAGCCAGGCCTGCACAGCCAGTTCGAGACCCGGCTGGTGGACCGCCAGGTGGAGCCCGAGGCGGTGGCCGACCGCATCAGTGAGCCGCGCCGCTGGGAAGGCGACCCGCTGCAATGGGGGCTGGGCCTGGTGCGCGAGTCGCAGGGTCTGGTGCGCGACCTCTACACCTATGAGAAAAACGGCGAGCTGAGCCCCTCCGAGCCAAGCCCGCGGGGGCTGGACCTGGCCGTGGGGCGCATCGCCCGCGGGGCCGAGGTGCTGCGCGACCTGTGGTACACGGCCTGGCTGCGCAGCGGCGAGCTGGCCAGCCAGGAAGACCCCTCCCAGGATTACCTGCTGGCGGTCGCAAACAGGGGCTGACATGACAAAGGCCCCTCGCTCGCTTGCCTGAGGAACGCTCGGAGCTGATGGATGAGGTCCTGCACGAGGCCTCAGCCCGGGCAGGAGCCATTCCGGTCAACATGGGCAACCCCACCTTCGGGTCGCTGCTCACCCTGCTGCGCGCGGTTCGCCAGGGCCAGGCCGGCGACAAGGAGCTGGAGACCTATGATCGAGCTCTGACCTTCAAGCTGCAGCTGGCGCGGCGCCAGCTCAACGAGTTCGAGATGCCCGAGGCTCTCCGGCTTCTGGCCGGCCCGGCCCTGGCCATGGTGGCCGGCCTGATGGGCGGCATGGACGAGGTGCTCAGCCTGTTGCGCGAGTATCGCGCCTCCCATCAGCCGGCCATGCTCGACCAGGCGGAAGTGCGCCTGCAGTCGGTGCATGCAACCCTGCAGCAGGCGATGGCGCTGTTTGCCCCGCTGCTGCCAAAGCCGGGGCCAGGCTGAAGAAGCCCTCTCCGGACACGGGCTTGAGCTGGTCGAACCAGGTGGCCTCCGGATCAAAGCGCGCGAAGAACGGCTGTCCCACCAGGTTGGGGTCGCGGGCTTGCAGGAACTTGAGCACGAAGACTTTCTGCCCGCCCAGCTCAGTCACGCCCTCCACCAGGACTTTGCCGGGCGTGGCTGACATCGACGGACCGCGCACGGTGCGCGCCAGCCCGCTGACCCGGCGGTAGGCCTGGCGGAAGATCTCGTGGGCTCGCGCCAGCGGGACCTCGAAGTAGTTGCGCGGGCCGGTGTCGCGCTCCACGAACATGTAGTAGGGAACCAGGCCCAGGCGGGTCTGCAGCTTCCACATCCGCTCCCAGACCTCGGGGGAATCGTTGATGTGGCGCACCAGGGGAGACTGGCAGCGGATCTGGCAGCCGGCCGACCGCAGCCGGGCCACGGCCCGCTGGGCAGGCTCGCTCTCGAGCTCGCGGTAGTGGTTGTAGTGGGCCATGATGGCCAGTTGCTTGCCGCTGGAAGCCACCTTGTCGAGCAGAAGCAAGAGCTCGTCCGCGTCGGGATCGGTCAGATAGCGGTAGGGCCAGTAGGACACCGACTTGGTGCCGATGCGGATGTTCTGAATGTGCTCCAGACCCGGCTGGAGGAGGGGCAGGATGCGAGAGGGCATGATCATCGGGTCTCCCCCGGTGATCAGCACGTCGGTGACCTCACGATGACGCTTGAGATACTCCACCAGCGTCTCGACCTGACGTGAGGAGAAGCGAACCTCTTCCTGGCCTACGAACTGGGCCCAGCGGAAGCAGAAGGTGCAATAGGAGTGGCATGTCTGGCCCTGAGCTGGAAAAAAGAGCACCGTCTGCTGATACTTGTGCTGCATTCCTGGCAACCGTTGTCCGTCCAGGACGGGGACCGATGGGTGCGGATTGAGCTGTTTCTGGATCTCCCGCGCGGCCAGTTGGACTTCACTGGGGGAGGCTTGCGAGCGCAGCAGGTTGGCGATACGGTCGAAGTGCTCGGGGCTCAGCATGACCCGTTGCGGGAAGGTCAACTGGAAGATAGGGTCCCGGGGAACCTGATCCCAATCGATCAGGCTGAGCATGTACTGATTGACTTTGAAGGGCAGCACCGTGGATACCACTCGAATCGCGTGGACCTGCTCGGCGCTGAGTCGGTCAAGGCAGGGCATCTTCTCGAGATTGGCGCGTGAGTAGTAGTGGATTCGAGGGAGGCTCTCCTTCGTCCGCAGCGAGCGAGACGTATACCACCACCAGCGCGCCGGTGCAGTGGGCGGCCGTGACCGCTTTCGAGCTCGGGACGGACATCGAGCGCTATCTCAGTGTGTCGCGTGCTTTCCTGCGCTTGCTGGCCGACGAAGTGCAACAGCGCCTGATCCGCGCGGGAGCCCGGGTCACTCCCTGCAAGGGAGGCTTCTACAGCTTCCCCGACTTCGCGAGCCGGCGATCGGCTCTGGCTGCCCGGGGCATCACTACCAGCCCCGAGCTGTGCACCCGCCTTCTCCAGGAGACCGGCGTGGCCACGCTGCCGGGGCGCGATTTCGGGAGGTCGCCCGAGGAGCTGAGCCTGCGCGTGGCCTTCGTCGATTTCAACGGAACCTGGGCCATGGCGCAGAGCGACCTGGATGTCGCCCGGGTGGACGCAGCCTTCGTGCGCGAGCACGCTGGTCGGGTCCTGACGGCGCTGGATCGGCTGGCCGACTGGATGGACTGAGTCTCAGGCGCCGACCTGTTTGCACCAGATGTTCATGGACTCCCAGCCGTTTGGCATGCGGCAGTTGCTGATCAGTCGCCCGGTGCTGCTGTATCCGAGTTTTCCGAAGACGCAGTTCATCGAGACCTCGCAAGCTCGCGCCAACGAGTAGAAGTCGCAGATACCAAAGATCCGGCGCACGTCCAGCTCGAGGCGAAAGAGCAGCCTGGCCATGAGTCCGCGCCCCCGGTGGGCGGGCGCGCTGGCGCAGTCGGTCATTTCGGCCGACCCCCGCTGGAGATCGAGTTCAGCCGAGGCCACCGCGGCCAGCTTGCCCTCGGAATCCCGCACGACGCGAAAGAGGTTGGCCCGGCTGGAGATGGCGTGGGAGATGTGTTCGGGGTGGAGAGGGGTGGGATAGACAGGGAAGGTGGACTGAAGAAGAGCCGAGATCTCACCCGCCATGGACGAGTTGGCAAGCTCAGTTCGGTAGCCTTCTGGCATGGTGGCCGAGCCCAGCAAAGGCCGGGCCAGGGCCACCCTCAGATTCTGTTCGTTCCCGGGCCGCCCGAGCTCGCGGGCCCTGGTGAGCTCGGTGTAGGCTGCCCAGAGGTGGGCAGTCGCGCGATCACTGAAGAACCCGTGGATCACCCCCTCGCGCCTCCAGCCCAGCTCAATCCACTGGCTGTCTCTTCCCGGACGGGCATAGGCCAGCACTTTGCTGGCCAGACCCCAGCCCGACTGGCAGCGTGCCAGGTCGCCCAGGTCGGTCGGCTCCACCTCATACAGCTTGAGCCGTCGATTGGGCAGGTCGAGCAGAGCACGGTCGTTCAAAGCCGGCATGGGTGGCAGGGCTCCTTTCCCATGGTTCGACTAATTATGTACTTCGGGCGACCGATCGGGGAATGTCAGGATGCGCAGGGTGGATGTCGCTCAGCGCACAGCCCGGGGCGAAAGCCACGGCTCACAGGTCGTTGCTGTAGGCCCGCATTCGAGTTCGGTAGGTGCTCGGTGGCATTCCCTCCAGGCCTCGAAACATGGTGCTCAGGCGCTCGGGCGAGGCCAGTCCGCAGCGTCGGGCGATGACCGCCAGGGGCCAGTCCGTTTCCACCAGCAGGCGCTTGGCCAGAACAATCTGCTGGGTTCGGATCATCCCCCGCGGGGAACAGCCAAGGTGCTGTTGGAATTGCATCTCGAGCCAGCGCCGCGATACGGAGAGATGATCGGCCAGGTCGCTCACTTTCAAGCCGCAGGACAGGTTCTGGCGAATGTAATCAAGCGCGCTGGCCAACTGTGGGTGATCGACCGCATTGGTGTCGGAGGACAGGCGAGCTACCACTCCCAGGGGGGGGATCAGGATGCGGGCTGAGCTCGTTGCCCGACCTTCGGCCAGGCTGGTAAGCAATTCGGCGGCCTGCCGCCCGATCTGCTCGGCGTCTTGAACCACGCTGGATATTGGGATAGGAGCCAGTTCGTTCAGGAGAGCGTAGTCACCTACTCCGAGTACGGCACATTGATCGGGCACCTGGATCTTCTGACGCTCACAGGCCTGGAGCACTCGTCGGGCCAGAATGTCATTGACGACGAACAAAGCGAAAGGCCTGGTCAGGTGGCTCAACCAGCGTTCCAGGCGGAGTCTTTCGCGCTGCCAACGACGCGACCACTCGATATCGCAGTCGAGCGACTCCACCGTAAAACCGACCTGGGCCAGCCGTTCTGAGAACCCCTGCAGTCTTTCATGCGAGCCAAGAACGCCGGGCGGGCCGGCGAAGGCAAAGGAGCGAAAGCCCCGTTCCAGGAAATGCTCGGCCGCCATTCGTCCGATAGCGGCGTTGTCGCTGCAAACTGTGGGCAAGTCGTGAATGCCCACGGCGCCAGAGACGTTGACCACCGGCAGGCGCCAGGTGCGCAGACGACGCCATTGACGACGATCTGTGACCGCCGCGATGGCCCCGAAGAAGTTATTGCGCAGGGCCGAGGCACCCACGTCTCCATATGCCTCGGAGAGCAACTCCCAGGAATTCTCGCGGGCATAGGCAGCTAAACCCCGTACGACGCGCCGGTCGTACGAGGTGCGATGCTCCAGGAGAAGGGCAACCCGGCGCCGTATGGAGGGCATTCTCGACATTTCTTAAAGGAGGGGGCGACGACGGTGGCGGCGGTCTTTGCCACCGTCGCCGCTTCCCGGTTCGCCGGGCGAAAACCGCCTGCGAAGGTGGAGATACTATCGCCTTGAACCAGACAAGCCTGAATCCTCTTTTCGACTGCGCAGGGCGCATGTGTTTTTGCGCAAAGCGCAAGGAGTGAGATAAGGCGTGTCAGAAGCCCGGTCGATGAAACGTAGTGGTCGGGGCGGGAAGCACCGGGAGCTTGCTGGCTGATCGGCTGCAAGTTCGTTGGCAGCTGGTCGTGATCGACTCCGACCCCCTCGCCCTCCAGCGGTTGGGCGTAACGCGGGCGGGGCTCGTTCAGGTCTGCGGCGATGCAACCAGCTCTCTTGTCTTGCGTCAGGCCCAGATTGAGAGGGCCTACGCGGTTCTGGCCCTGACCGGACGAGATGAGGTCAATCTTGAAGTCTGCCGTCTTGCCTCCCAGGTTTTCGGCTTGAAGACCAGGCTTGCCATCGTGCATCAACCTTCCCGCACGGAAGAGTTCGAGCAGGAAGGGGTCGGGGTGCTCAGTCGGGCCCACGCCATGGCTCTGGCCGTGGAGTCGCGCCTGGTTTCTGGCAAGCGCACGGCCAGCGACGTGGGCATCGGCCGAGGGGAGATCTACGACGTCATTGTGCTGGCGACCTCACCCGCGTGGGTCGCAGCCTTTCCAGTCTGCGACCCGTGTCCTGGCTGGTGGCTGCCATCTACCCCATCTATGGCCTGGCCGTGGAGACCGCAGAACTGCAGGGAAACCCGGTGCACAGCATTCTGGAGGCTGCCCTGGAGAAGAATCTTCTGGTGCTCAAACACCGAGTCAAGCAGGGTTTCTCGTTTACTCAACCTGACATCTCCCGCCATCTCTTGCTGCGAGCAACTGTCTCGGTGATGGTGCTCCCTCATGGCTGAGCCCTCGCCATTCCGCTGGTATGTCGACCTTTGCGGGTTCCGGCCGCGGTGGGGGAGATCGCATTTGGCATCCTGGTCGGCCCCTATGTTCTCAGCTGGGTTTCACTGGGTGGCTTCATCCCGGTGCTGGCCGAAGTGGGGTTATTTCTCCTGATGTTCCTGGCCGGCCTCGAGCTCGATTTCTCCGAGCTCGAACGCAGTGGCAGAAAGAAGCTAGTTCCCGCCATGGTGGCGGTGCTGGCGATGTTTGCGCTGGCGATCGGGGCGACTTTACTCTGGGCTGGCCTGTCTTTCTCTTCATGGTGGTTGGAGCCATGTCCATCGGCGTCACCCTGGTGCTCTTGAATGAGTTGGGCCTGACCCGCGGCTCGCTGGGCCAACAAACTCTGCTGGTGGGCTCGCTGGGCGAATTCGGTTGCCTCTTGATCGCGACCGGAACCAATGCCTACGCGCGCTCGGGAGGGGCTTTTTCCTGGCCCTGCTGGCCCTTGCCGCGGTCTTCGTGCTGGCCTACCTCTGGCTGGTCGTGCTGCGCACTCTGGTCTGGTGGCGGGCGGAGTCCTTTGCCCGCCTGATGGAGACTCACGATTCTTCGGAGATCGGCGTCCGTGCCGGCCTGGCCCTGATGTTCATCTTCGTGGCGGTGGCCACCATGTTGCGCCTTGAGCCCATTCTGGGCGCTTTTCTGGCCGGTGCGCTCTTCAGCTTCTCATTCCGGCACAAAGGCCCTCTGGAGGTCAAGTTCACGAGTTTGGGTAATGGCTTCTTCCTCTTTGCCAACCTGGGGCTTTCCATGGGTGAGATCGACGAGGGGATGCACGCCTCCATCATCATGCTGGCGGTGGTGACGTCGATCCTCTTCCCCTTCCTGTTCAAAGCCTGGATGCGCCATGTCGAGCTCAGCCCAGATTGAGCAGCTTTCTCAGGGTTGCGACTGCAGGGAGGCCAGTTGACCGGAGAGCCGAAGTCAGGCGGGTGACCACAACTGAGCACGACCAGGCCCGCGAGGCGTTTTTCTGCGAGGCGCGCCGCACCGGCAAGCGGGTGGTTGTGGCCGCCTACAAGTCTCCCGAGGAGCTGGTCTTTGACTTCGACGGGCGCTGGGTGGAGGGTACCGATGGCGCGGGGAACCGGGTGCGCCTGGCCCTGGACCGCCTGCAGCGCTTCGAGCTCGACCGGGTCAGCCGGGAAGGCGACGACAAGGAGCACCACTACAACTACCTGCTGCTCGACGACGGCGAGCATCGCCTGGTCTACGTGGAACGCGCCCCCGAGTATGCCTACGAGCCCGGTCCGGACACGCCCCGCCACGAGCAGGTTGCGATCAACCTGGGAGCGTTGGCCCTGCTGGCCGGCTTCGAGGCGAGCGAGCCGTTTCGTCTCGACGATGTCAAGCGCGCCTTCAAGTGGCCGGCAAAGCCGGAAAAGCCTGCAGTCAGGCCGGGGGAGGAGGCCGACCCGCTGGTTGACTATCTGCAGTGGCTGGGCTGGAAGCCGAGGACCGAGCGCGCCGATGGCCGCGAGGTTCTGGAGTATGAGAGTGTCCTGGAGCGGCTGCTGACCACCGTGGCCACCGGGCTGGGAGTGCTGAGCGCGCTCTATCTCGGGGTCTTCTTCTACAAAATCGCCTCGGGCCGCATCGATCTCCAGTTTCTGCTGGCCAGCCTGGCAGCCTTCGCGCTCACCTCCGGGTTGCTGTGGGTGCGCTTTCGGGTGCAGGTTCACTACCTGCTCGATTTCGAGCGCAAGCAGGTGTTGCTCTGCCGCAACCTGTTCGGCTCCGAGACGACCAGCCCGGTGGCCCGCTTTGCCGATCTCGAGTGCGTCACGGAAAGCGGCGTGCAGCGCTCGGAGGGCAAGGGAAAGCCTCGATCATGGCACCATGCCCTGTTCCTGGTGCTCAAGGACGGGCGGAAAGTGCGCGTGTCCGACTACGCCAAACAGGGCCCGTATACAGGGCGCCTGCTGGAGGTGAACGACCTGGCCAGGCGGCTCGAGGTGCCGGCGCTACCCGTCAGCCACGAGGACCTCAAGGCCGAGCGCCGCCGGCTCAAGACGCGCCTGCTGCGAGAAGGCCTGAAGGTGGAGCACGGCCCGGACAACAGCGGCCTGTGGGGATGCCTGATCGTGCTGGTCATCGTGCTGGCCTCCGTTTTCATGCAGACGACCTACGGGCCGTGAGCATGCGCAAGATCCGCCTCGCCGAATTCGTCTGCTTGTTGCTCGTCATTTCCTGGTGGACCCGTGCAGCGCCTCCGGTTCGCCCTCCCGGCTTGACGTATGCCACTCTGAGCTGTGCGCGAGCGACCAGTGGACCGAACGGCCAGGAATTCTTGCGCTCTGTGAATCGCCCCGAGGGACGTGTACACCACTGGGGCAATCGGTTGTACTGCAAGGGACAACTCATCGCGACCGAGCGCTCGACGTCCGACCAGTTACGCCAGGCTCTGGGACCACCAACTCGGCTCAGCTACCCCGGTCCCCCTGAAGGGGACCCAAACATGCTCTATCCAACCTGGCACTATGATGACCTTGGGCTTCGGCTCCTGTTCCAGGGCAGACATGTTCTCTTCGTTCCGTTGTAGCGGCTGCGGACGGCGGCCAGGAAGAACCCTCGCCCCGGTGAAGCCGCCCCGATGAGCCCCACTTACCGCCTGGAGCGTATCCAGCGGCTGCCCCTGCCGCTCGAGAAGGTCTTCGAGTTCTTTGCGGACGCTTTCAACCTGGAGGCCATCACGCCCCCGTTCCTGCGCTTTCGCATCCTCACCCCGCGCGGATTCGTGGTTCAGGCAGGCACGCGCATCCAGTACCGGTTGAGCCTGTTCGGCATCCCGTTCACCTGGCACACCCTGATCGAGGAGTTCGCCCTGAACCGTCGCTTCGTGGACCGCCAGGAGCGCGGGCCCTACGCCCTCTGGCATCACACCCACGAGTTCCTGGCCGATGGCAATGAGACGGTAATGCTGGATACCGTGCTCTACCGCCTTCCTCTCGGCCTGCTGGGCGTTCTGGCCCACGAGCTGGCGGTGCGCTTCATGCTGGCCCACATCTTTGACTACCGCCGCCGCCGCGTGGAGGAGCTGCTTGTCGGATAACCAGGCTCTGCGCAACGAGATCCGCTGGCTGGGCAAGCTGCTCGGAGAGGTGATCGCCCGGGTGGAGGGCGAGCGCATCCTGGCCCTGGAAGAGCGCGTGCGCCTGCTCTCCAAGGAGCGCCGCAAGGGCGATGCCGCGGCCGAGCACGAGCTCGAGCGGGTGGTCCACGAGCTGCCTTTGTCGGATACCTGGGCGCTGTGTCGGGCTTTCGCGCATTTCTTCGATCTGGCCAACATGTCCGAGGATCGCCATCGGGCCCGGGTGCTGCGCGAGCGCGAGCGCGAGATGGCCCCCGCCCCGCGGCGCGAGTCCATCCGGGCCGCCGTGGCCGCCCTCCTCGACCAGGGCAAGAGCCCTGCCGAGGTGCAACGCCTGCTCGACGATCTGGACATCGAGCCGGTTTTCACCGCCCATCCCACCGAGGCCAGGCGGCGAACCATCCGGCGCAAGCTCGGACGCATGCGCGAGCGGCTCAAGCAGCTCGACAGCGCCGACCTGCTCGACTCCGAGCGCCAGCGCCTGGAGGCCAGCCTGCTCAGCGAGCTGGTCAGCCTGTGGCAGTCTGATCCCATCCAGGAGCGCCCCCCCTCGGTGCTCGAGGAGGTCGAGCGCGGGCTCTACTTCCAGCAGACCCTCTGGACGGTGGTGCCCCAGCTGCTGCACGACCTGCGCTCGGCCCTGGCCGAGTACTATCCGGGCCACGCTTTCCGGCTGCACACGATCCTCCACTTTGGCTCCTGGATCGGGGGCGACCGGGACGGCAATCCCAACGTCACCTGGGAGGTGACTCGCGAGACGCTCCGGCGCCTGCGCCGCGAGGCGTTGCTGGGCCACCTGCGCCGGGTGCGCGACCTGGCGCCCTACCTGAGCCACTCCGACTACCGCGTGCGGATCGCGCCCGGGCTCGAACGAGAGCTGGAGGTAGCCCGTGAGCGGTGGTCCGGGATTCTGGCCCCCTACTCGCCTCACGAGCCCTACCGGCTCTGGCTGCGGGTCGTCGAGCTCAAGCTCGAGCTGGCCCTGGACGGCAAAGACGGCGGTTACGCCGAGGCCAGCGAGCTGGAGCGCGATCTGGAGCTGATCCTGGAGTCGCTGGCGGGCCACAGTCCGAGCGGCCTGCCCATCGAGCACGCCGAGCTGACCACCTGGCTCGACCAGGCGCGCGTGTTCGGCTTCCACCTCAGCCGACTGGACATCCGTCAGGAGTCGGGGCGCTACAGCGAGGTGCTCTCGGAGCTCTTGCCCGGCTACGAGCAGGCCGACGAGGCCGGACGCATCCAGCTTCTGCTGGGGTCCCTGGGCCAGCCTCTGGAGACTCCCGAGAATGCCTCGCCCATGACGGTGGAGACGCTGGCCCTGTTCCGGGGGCTGGCCGGGGTCTCGCCGGCTTGTCTGGGCGGGCACGTCATCAGCATGACCCACCATCCTTCCGACCTCCTGGCGGCCGTCTTCTTCGAGCGCTGGGCGGGCATCGCGCTGCCCACCATCCCGCTGTTCGAGACCATCGACGACCTGCACCGGGCCACCGAGATCCTCGAGCAGACCCTGGCCATCCCGGCCTACGCCGCCCACCAGAAGGAGCATCGCCAGATCGTGATGGTGGGCTACTCCGACTCGGTCAAGGACGGCGGTTACCTCGCTGCCGCCTGGGCCCTCTACCAGGCCCAGTTGCGGCTGGGAGAGGCGGCCGGGCGGCTGGGGGTGGAGTTGACCCTGTTCCATGGCCGGGGCGGCGCGCTGGGGCGCGGAGGCGGGCCGGCTGCCCGCAGCATCCTGACCATGCCGCCCGGCATCGCCCGCGGGGGGCTGCGCCTGACCGAGCAGGGCGAGGTGCTCTCGGAGCGCTATGACGACGTGCCCATCGCCTATCGCCACCTCGAGCAGGTGATGTGGGGCATGATCTCGGTCATGGCCCGCCCCGCCGACCCGCCTCGCCCGGAGTGGCTGGAGCTGATCGAGGCCCTGTCGGAGCGCTCCATGGTGGCCTACCGCGAGCTGGTGGAGCATCCCCACTTCCTGGACTACTTCTCGCACGCCACGCCCATCAACGAGATCGAGAACCTCAAGCTGGGCTCACGCCCGTCGCGACGGCGCGGGCGCCGCACCCTGAGCGACCTGCGCGCGATCCCCTGGGTCTTCAGCTGGACCCAGGCCCGGGTGCTCTTGCCCGCATGGTACGGCGTGGGCACGGCTCTGGGCCAGCCCGAGGAGCTGCCCCGGCTGCGCGAGATGTACGTCGAGTGGCCCTTTTTTCGAGCCACCATGGACAATTGCGTGCTGGCCCTGGCCAAGTCCGATCTGGGCATCGCCCGCCTCTACGCGGGCCTGGCCGAGAGCGAGGTGCGCGAGTCCATCTGGGGACGGCTCAAGCGCGAGCATGAGGCCACCCGGGCCGCGGTGCTGGCCGTCACCGGGACGGGCGAGCTGCTCGAGGACCTGCCCTGGCTGCAGCGCTCTATTCGCATCCGCAACCCCTACGTGGATCCGCTGAACTTCGTTCAGGTGGAGCTGTTCCGCCGTCTCGAGCAGGCTCCCCCCGAAGAGCACGAGGAGTTGCACGCCCTTCTGCGGCTGACCATCCAGGGGGTGGCCTCGGGACTACGCACGACCGGGTAGCGGCAGGTCTCTCCGGCCTCAGCGGGAATCCCGCGGCCGTGGAAAGATCCGCATCTACGCCCTGACGACCTACGGCACCGGCACTGACCACCACCGTTATTTCGAGAGCTTCCAGACCAACTGACTGTCGGAGTCAGTGTCGCCCGCTCCGAAGCTGGTCGAGCTTCTGCTCGAGTCGGTGCAGCACGTGGTCGTGGTGAATCAGGTGCTCCATGATCACCTCGATCTCGCGCTCGGCGCGCAGGTCCACGCGCAGATCGCTTCGCTGGGTCTCGCGGTCGCGCTCGGCCAGGCGGTTCTGGCTCATCAGCACGATGGGCCCCGTGTAGGCGGCCTGGAAGCTGAGAAACAGGTTCAGCAAGATGAAGGGATACGGGTCCCAGCCCCTGGCCCAGGCCAGGTTGACCATCACCCACAGCACGATCAGGAGCGACTGCGCCAGGATGAACTTCCAGCTGCCCACGGTGGCGGACAGGCTGTCGGCCAACCGCTGGGGGCGGGTCAACTCCTCCTCTGGCAGTTCCGGCTCGTGCTCGGGAGCCTGCTCGAGGTAGGTATGCGAAGGGCCGAGCTCCATGCTCTGATGATGAGTCAGCGCATCGCTTCCGGCCCTGATCTGGATCATCGCCGCAATCGCCCCGAGATCTTACTCTGAGAATGACCCCAGTAGCTCAGGAGGACGAGATGACACTGAAAGACATCATGGAAACCCGACTCATCACCGTTCCGGTCAGCATGCATGTGGAAGAGGTCGCTCGCCTCTTGATCGACAAGGGCATCAGCGGCGCTCCCGTCGAGGATGGCGGCAAGCTGGTGGGAGTGATCTCCCTCTCCGACCTGGTGGCCCACGCCCGCACCGGGGTGCTCACCAGGCACGAGCGCCCCAACTACTACCGTGACGTGTGGATGGAGGAAGAGGAGATCGAGGGCTTCACGGTCGAAGAAATCGGGTCCACCCAGGTGGGCGACATCATGACGCCGGTGGTCTTCGACATCGACGAGAGCGCCACGGTGGCCCAGGCCGCCGAGCTGATGATGACGGCTCGCATCCACCGCCTGATCGTGACCCGCAAGGGCAAAGCGGTGGGCATTGTGACCACCAGCGACTTCCTGCGCCTGATCCCGCTGCTCGCTCCCCCCTCGGCCCTGCCTGCCTGATGGAGAATTCGGGCGGGTCCTCCCCCCCGTCCGGAGGCAGTCCCTGCGCGGGTTCGCCCGCCGCGGGGACTTCTGTCTTGACCCCGGGAAAAGGGGCTCCCTGTCTCCGGCGAGAACCTCCAGGGTATGAGAGGGCGGGTTTGGCTGGTATTTGTCCTGGCGGTCTTCCTGTTCCACGCCCTGGACGCCGACTGCCTGCTGAGCGATTGCCACTGCCCTCCCAGCGGGGGCTGCCTGCTGCCGGCCACGGTTCAGGCCAACCCGAGCCAGTCCTCGGGCGAGTTCGCGGCCCCCCCGCAGGCCACCCTAACGCTCCTTGCGCCCCCTCGGGTCGTGGCCCTCGATGCCTGCATCCAGGAGAGCTTTCACCGACCCCTCGAGCCGCCTGAAGGTCGGCTTTCGCCTCCCCGCGCCCCTCCTGCCTGACGACAGCATTCAGCTCGAGTCGTCCGGAAGGAGCGCAGGCTTTTGCGTGTCTTGCTCTGCCTGGTCTTCCTGCTGGCTGGCTCGCTGGCGGCTCAAGAATCCGCGCTCAGCCTGAGCGAGGCCGTGCAATCGGGGGTGGCCCGTCACCCCGAGGTGCGCGCTCGTCAGCTGCGCGTGGAGGCCGCCCGAGCCTTCGCCGAGGGAACCGGCACCCAACCCAATCCGGTCCTCACCCTGGCCGGTGTCCTGGGGGACGCCCAGGAGGAGACCAATAACTTCACCCAGCGCCTGGAGATCTCCGGGCAGCCGCGGCTGCGTTCGGAGATCGCCCGGCTCGAGCTCGAGCGCGAGGAGCTGGGCCTGACCGCTCTGCAGCGGCGCCTGGCCCTGCGGGTGGCCCGGGCCTACTATGCCTACTGGGCCGCCAGCCGGAGGCTGGAGGTGGCCCAGACGCGTCAGCAGCTGGCCGGGCGGCTTGAGTTCGTAGCTCTGCGACGCTACGAGGTGGGCGAAGTGTCCCGCAACGAGCACCTGCGCGCTCAGCTCGAGAAGGCTCGAGCCGATGCCGAGCTGGCGGCGGTGCAGTCGGAGGAGCGTGGCAGCCGCCTGCAGCTGGCCCTGCTGCTCGGGCTCGCCCAGGACGTGCCGCTGGTGCTGCCGGCCGGGTCAGAGGCCCCCGAGGCGCTCCCGAGCGAAGAGCTGCCGGAGGTGGCCGAGTTGCTCGAGCGGGCTCGCTCGCGGCCCGAGGTGGCCGCGGCCGAGCGCAACCTCGAGCTGGGTCACAAGCAGGCCGAGCTGGCCACCAAGGAGATGGCTCCCTCGCTCGAGTTCATGGCCTATCGCTCCAAACTATACAGCTCCAACATCGAGCAGGGCGTCATGCTCTCTCTCTCGTTGCCGCTCTTTGACTACGGCGAGGTGGGGGCGGAGGTGGACAAGCAGCGCGGCGAGGCCCGGGCGCGCGCGGTGGATCGCGAGAGCTTGCTGCTCGAGCTCGATCTCGAGGTGCAGGAGGCCTGGCAGCGCCAGCTCGAGTTTCTGGGCCGGCGCGACTCGCTGCGCGACCAGACCCTGCGCTACCGCGAGTTGTCCGAGCTGAGCCAGCGCGGTTACGATGCTGGCTTTCTCACGCTGGTGGAGACGCTGGATACCCAGCGCGCCTACCGCGAGGCCTTGCTGGAGCGCATTCAATCGGAAGCCGAGGCCCAGGTCAGCCGGCTCGAGCTTCATCTGGTTTCGGGCGGAGTGTTCCCGTTGGTCAAGGAGGAGAAGCCGTGAAAATACCCTCGTGGATTCTGGCAGTGTTCATCCTGGTGTCGCTGGCGCTGGGCTGGTGGGTCGGCTCGCGCCCCTCCCGGGGCGCCCCCGAGCATCAGGGGCATGAGGAGCACGAAGAGCACGACGAGCATCCCGAGGGCGAGGTGGAGCTCAGCGCCGAGCAGGTCCTCCGGGCCGGCATCGTCCTCGAGACGGTGCGGCTGGCCCCCGCCCAGGCCAGCTTTCAGGCCACCGGCAGCCTGGCCGCCGACCCCGATCGCGAGGTGCACGTGACCGCCCAGGTGGCTGGACGGGTGCTGGAGGTGCTGGTCACCGAAGGCCAGCGCGTACGCGCCGGCCAGGGACTGGTGGTGCTCGACAGCCCCGAGCTGGCCCGGGCTCGAGCCGATTACCAGCGGGCCCTGGTGGAGACTGCCCTGGCCGAGCGCGAGCTGGGACGCCGGACCAGCCTGGCCCTGGTGGGGGACGAGACTCGTCGCCAGATGGAAGAGGCGCGGGTGGACGTCACCCGGGCCGAGTCGGCCCTGGCTTCGGCCCGGGCTCGCGAGGAGGTGGCCTCGCGGCGCCTGGCGCGGGTGCAGCAACTGCTCGAGGACGGCATTGCCTCAGCCCAGCAGCAGGAGGAGGCGCGCGGAGCCCTGCGCGAGGCCCAGGCCGACGTGCGCCAGTATCAGAGCGAGCTGGCCGGGGCCCGCTCGCACTTCGAGCGCGAGAAGACCATCCAGTCGCAGGGCCTGGTGGCCAACCGGGAGGTGGCCGAAGCTCAGGCTGCGGCCGCCCGAGCCCGGGCCGACGTGCGCCACGCTCGCGACGTAGTGGAGGCCATGGGCGCCGTGGCCGAGGCTCAAGGAGCCTCCACCACCCTGACCGCGCCCATCGACGGCATCGTGACGGCCCGCACGGTGACCCGCGGGGAGACGGTGGATCAGGGCGCGGCCCTGCTCACGCTGCTCGACCCCAGCCGCCTCTGGCTTTGGATCGCCGTGCCCGAGAGCCAGGCGGAAGGGTTGCGAGAGGCCCGCTCGGTGGAGCTGAAGGTCGAGCAGAAGAGCTACCGGGGCCGGATCACCTACGTGGACCCTCAGCTCGACCCCCAGACCCGCAGCCTGCGCGCCCGGGTCGAGCTGGAGAACGCCGGGGGGCGGCTGCGCCCTAATATGTTTGCCCAGGTCAGCCTGCTCGGCCCCGGCCGCGGGCAGGCCATCAGCCTGCCGGCCGCGGCCGTGCAGACCGTGGAGGGCCAGGACGTGGTCTACGTGGCCGAGGAGCCGGGCCACTTCCATCGCACTCGGGTCAAGCTCGGACCGGCCAGCGAGGACCGCGTGGTCGTGCTCGAAGGGCTTGAGCCGGGGGCCCGAGTGGTGACCGCCGGAGCCTTCTTCGTCAAGTCGGAGGACCAGCGCGGCGCTCTGGGGGAGGGACACTCGCATTGATCGCCTGGTCTTTGAGTCTGCGCCCGCTGGTGCTTTTCCTCACGCTGCTGGTGGCCCTTTACGGGGCCCTGTCGCTGGCCCAGCTCCCCATCGACGCGGTGCCCGACGTCACCAACGTGCAGGTGCAGATCAACACCGAGGCCCAGGCCCGCTCTCCCCTGGAGGTGGAGAGCCAGATCACCTATCCGATCGAGCAGTCGCTGGCCGGCCTGCCGGGGGTGGAGCAGGTGCGCTCGCTCTCGAAGTACGGTCTCTCGCAGGTGACGGTGGTCTTCCAGGATCGGGTGGACCTCTTCTTCGCCCGCCAGCTGGTGCTCGAGCGCTTGCAGGAAGCGCGCGGGCAGATCCCCGAGGGGATGGGCGACCCCGAGATGGCGCCCATTTCCACCGGTCTGGGGGAGATCTACCAGTACGAGGTGCGCGCCCCCGGGCTCGACCTGATGGAGCGGCGCTCGCTGCAAGACTTCGTGGTCAAGCGCCAGCTGCGCAACCTGCGCGGGGTGGCCGAGGTGAACTCGTTCGGGGGCCTGGAGGCTCAGTTCCAGGTGCTGGCCCACCCGGCCCGGCTGCAGGCGCGCGGGCTCACGCTGGCCGACCTGTTCCAGGCCCTGGAGAAGAACAACCTCAACGCCGCCGGCGGTTACCTCGAATACCGCGGCGAGCAGTACGTGGTGCGCGGCCTGGGCCGCATTCAAAGCCTGCAGGACGTGCGCGATATCGTCTTGTCCGAGTCGGGGGGCGTGCCCGTGCGGGTGGGGGACGTGGCCATCGTGGAAATGGGCCCCGCCCTGCGCCAGGGGGCGGTCACCCGGGACGGTCAGGGCGAGATCGTGACCGGCATCGCCATGATGCTGGTGGGCGAGAACAGTCGCAACGTGGCTCGCCGCCTGCATAAGCGCTCGGCCGAGATCGAGCCCTCGCTGCCCGCGGGGGCCAACCTGGACGCTTTCTACGACCGCACCGAGCTGGTCGACCGCACCCTGGCCACAGTCGCTCGCAACCTGTTGGAAGGGGCCGTACTGGTCATCCTGGTGCTCTTCTTCACGCTGGGCGACATGCGAGCCGCCCTGATCGTGGCCCTGGCCATCCCTCTCTCCATGCTGTTTGCTTCTATCTTGATGGTGAAGGCGGGTATCTCCGGCAACCTGATGAGCCTGGGTGCCATCGACTTCGGGCTGATCGTGGACGGCTCGGTGGTCATGGTCGAGAACGCCGTGCGCCGGTTGCGCAGGGCCGACGGCACGGTGCTTCAGGCCTGTCAGGAGGTGGCCCGCCCGGTGGTGACCGGGGTGGGGATCATCATACTGGTCTATCTGCCGCTCCTCACCCTGACCGGGATGGAAGGCAAAATGTTCGTGCCCATGGCCGCCACCGTGGTCTTCGCTCTGAGCGGCTCGCTCTTGCTGGCCCTGACCACCGTGCCGGTGCTGGCTTCCTACT
>CAYYHB010000072.1:0-20830 GCA_964471395.1 uncultured Burkholderiales bacterium
CCGGACCCACGCAGCGGTCGACCAGGTCCACGGTCAGCTCCTGGAACTTGCCGCGAGTCAGCTCCATGTCAAGGTGCTTGGGACCGGAAGCATCGGCCGCAATGAAGGGGAGCTTGATCTGGGTGGTGGTCTCGGTGGAAAGACGAATCTTGCCGTTCTCGGCCGCCTCTTTCAAGCGTTGCATGGCCACGCGGTCGGTGCGCAGGTCGATGCCGGTGGTTTTCTTGAACTCGTCCACCAGCCAGTCCATGATGCGCTGGTCCCAGTCGTCCCCACCCAGGCGGTTGTCGCCCGAGGTGGACTTGACCTGAAAGACGCCGCCACCGAGCTCGAGGATAGTAACATCGAAGGTGCCGCCGCCCAGGTCCCAGACCAGCACGGTTTCGGTCTTGTCGAGCTTGTCCAGCCCGTAGGCCATCGAAGCGGCGGTGGGCTCATTGATGATGCGAAGGACTTCCAGGCCCGCGATGGCTCCGGCGTCCTTGGTGGCCTGGCGCTCGGAGTCGTTGAAGTAGGCGGGAACCGTGATGATCGCCTGCTCGATGGGGAAGCCGAGATAGGCTTCCGCGTCAGCCTTGATCTTCTGCAAGATCATGGCCGAGATCTCCTGAGGAGAATAAGAGCGGTCGTCGATATTGACCCGGTAGTCGGTGCCCATGTGGCGCTTGATGGAGATCACCGTCCGCTCGGGATTGGAGATGGCCTGACGCTTGGCCACCGATCCCACCAGTCGCTCACCGCTCTTGGAGAAGCCGACTACCGAAGGGAAAAGGTAATCCCCCTCGGCGCTGGGCAGGACGATCGGCTGGCCACCCTCTACAATCGATACCAGGCTGTTGGTTGTACCCAGGTCGATCCCAACGATCTTGTTCACGAACTACCGTTCCTCCCTAGCATCCAGAGCAAATGTGGTCAGTTCTCCCCAGCCCGTGGAATCTTTCGCTAACTCTCAACATTCTCCTCGCCCGAAGCTCCTTCGGAGGGGTCCGAGACCTCTTCCCTGGGAGGTTCTGGCCCGGGCATCTCGGGAGGCGGTTTGACAGCAGGGGGAGGAGCGCCCCCTTCGGGCGCTTTGGCGATACGAACCATGGCTGGACGCAGCAATCTCTCACCCAGGTAGTAGCCTTTATTCAGCTCGTCAAAGACGCTGTCCTCGGGGACATCAGCCGTCACCACCTGGCCCATGGCTTCGTGGCAGCGAGGATCAAACATCTGGTCTTTGGTGATCACCGGCGACAGACCCTCTGATTCGAGGGCCTCCATCAAGATGCGAAACAGCATCTCGATGCCGCGAACCACCTCATCGGTCTCGGTAGCAGAGCGCACTGTCTCCAAAGCACGATCAAAGCCGTCCACCACAGGCAGGACTTTCTTGATCAAGGTCTCCTTCTCGCGATGAACCTTCAAGTCGGTATCGATCTGGATCCGGTTGCGCATGTTCTGGAAATCTTGCAGCAAACGGTTGCGCTGCTCCTGAGAAGCGTCTACCTGGTCTTGCAGGCTCTTAATCTCTTTGTTCAGCTTGTCGGTGTCGGCCGGGTCGGCAAGAGGGCGGGAAGGAGGAACCTCCTTCTTGCGCGCCTCCTCCAGAGCCACGCGCTGCTTCTGGAACTCCTTGCGAAACTGATCGAGCATTTTGTTCTTCTCGTTCAGCTCGTCCTTGAGGGTCCGGGAGGTGAGCCGGTAGACGCTGACCAGAGCGGACAGATCGGCTCCCTCTCTGGTGAACTTCTCTACCCGAGGGCGCAGGAAAGTTAAAGACTCGAGCCCGGCCACTATGTCCATCAATTCCTTAATCTCGGCTGCCAATCGGGGGTCGTTGCCCTGCTCCAACTTCATCTCCTCGGGCTCGCTGGCCGGGCCGAGGAGATCTGGCTCCCGGGCGCTGGCCTGGGCCACTTCGCTGTTCGACTGATCGACCCTGGGGGACTCCTTCGCCTCAGCCTCTGGACGCGGAGGCGGGGGGGGCGGGATCTTGGGTTTCTCCTCCTCGGCCCCCTCGGTCAACCGGGCCAGCTCCGCCCGCAGAGGATCGTCAGAAGCGGGCTTCTCTGGCTTGAGAAACGAGGTCGAGGGAGGCTTGACCGCCCCTCCCGAGGGAACCGCGCGGCCAGCCGGCGGCTTCGCGGGCGGGCGGGCGGGCGCTCCGGTCCGAGAGCCGTCTGAAGTGGTCCCGGTATAGGGGGGGAGTTTCTTGGCCTCGTTTGAGTTGTCTCGATTTTCGGTCACTCGGCTCTGCTCACCCTTATGCTCCGCCTTCTTTGGGGCCCATGGTTCACCCTCGACACCGAAAACGCCTGCAAGGTTATTCAAGTCATCCACCGAATAGCTTCTTGTGCCCACATGCCCGTTTCTCAACCGCGAGTGTTTCGCTGAATGCGCCCTGTATGCCCCGGGCATCCAGGGATGCTCGTTCGTTGCCCAGACCATGCTCCTGGAAGACATCCACAAGATCTCGGTGCTGGCCTACGACCGTTATCTCAAGCCCCCGGGCGCTCCGCCGGCGGGGGCCCCTGAAGGCGAATCAGAGACCGCTCCACCACCCTCCCCACCCGCTCCAGACTGAGCGCCGAGACCTTGTCCAGAGTATCCTCGGGGGTGTGCCAGTAGGGCGGGAAGTATCCGCCCTGATCGTCATGGCCAAAACCGATCAGCACCACCGAGGCCACCTTCCCAGCCAGAAAGGGAAGGTGGTCGTCCTCAATCCACTCCAGCGGCCCCTCAAAGACATCGGCCACTCCCTGCTCGCAGGCCACCTCCCAGACCAGGTCCTGCAGCCAGGCAGTCGAGTGAAGATCGCGCGTCACCCGAAGCTCCCGATCCCCCACGATGTCCAGGACCACCACGGCCAGAAGCTGGGCCAGGCGGCGTTCGCTCCACCACTGGCCGACCAGCTGGCGGCTCCCGTAGAGCCCGTCCCCACGGCCCCAGGCGACCTGCGCCTCCTCGCCATCAAAGAAGGCCAGCACGGTCGGTCGCCACAAGTCGAGCTGGGGCACGACTCTCCCCAGCTCAAGCAAACAGGCTACTCCGGAGCCACCATCGTTGGCTCCCACAAACTCGAAATCAAAGACTTTGGTATCAGTGTGGGCCCCAAGCAGGATGGAACCCTGCCCGGGCACCTCACCGGGGGGAAATCGGGCCAGCAGGTTGACCATGGAGATCTTGCCGTTGGGCGTGATCGCTTCGAAAGGCTGCTCCTCGACTCCCCAGCCAAGGCCCACCAGATGCTCCGATACGTAGGCGCGCAGCCGGGTCAGCGCGGCCGAACCGGGCGGCCGGGGGCCCAACTCCACCTGGGCTCGCACATGCTCAAGAGCTTTCTGTCCATCAAACAGGCTCATTGACCTGTGTTCGAACCGGGCCAGGGAGTTTTCCCGCCGAGCGGGAAACGTCAGTCTGCAATGCCACGCATCCTGATCAGCGGCTATTACGGCTTTGGCAACGCGGGCGACGAGGCGATCCTGCAGGCCATCGTGGAGGACCTGCGCCGGGTTGAAGCCGAGGTGGAGATCTCGGTGCTCACCGCCGACCCGGAAGGTGCGCGTCGATTGGGCCTCCAGCCGATCCCGCGCAGCGCGCCCGGGCCTGTGCTCAAGGCCTTGCGCTCGTGCAACCTGTTGCTCTCGGGAGGAGGCGGACTGATTCAGGACAGCACCGGCATCAACAGCGTGATCTATTACCTCGGGGTCTGCGTGCTGGCGCGCCTGGCGCGAAGACCGGTGATGCTGTACTGCCAGGGCTTCGGACCAGTACGAACCGGGTTGGGGCGCCAGTTGGTCCGACTGGCCAACGGCTTTCAGCTGCTCACCTGGCGCGACCAGGAATCGGCTGACGAGATCCGCGACCTGGGCGTGGGCCGCCCCCCCTCGCGGCTGACGGCCGACCCCGTGCTGGGCTTGGAACCATGCGCGCCCGCCCGCATCAACGAGATTCTGGCCCAGGAAGACCTGGCAGCCGACGTGGCTCGCATGGAACGCCCGGCCGGCTCGGGCTCGCAAGTCGGGCCGCTGGTGGGTGTGGCCGTGCGCCACTGGCCAGGGCTGAATCGAGAAGCCCTGGTCGGGGGACTGCGGCGCTTTGCCGAGGAAGACAAAGCGCGCTTGCTGCTCCTGCCTTTTCAGCCCTCCCGCGACCGTCCTCTGAGCGAAGAGCTCTGCTCCCAGCTTGCCCCTCATGCCCGTCTTCTGCGGGCCGACTACACACCCAAGGAACTGATGGGCCTGCTTTCCTGCCTCGACATGGTACTGGGGATGCGACTGCATGCCGCCATCATGGCGGCAGCGCGCGGCATCCCCTTCCTTGGCCTGGCTTACGACCCCAAGGTGGAGCGATTCTGCCAGCGCTGCGGGGCCATGTCCCTCGCCCTGGAAGGCCTGAGCGCCGAGGGGCTGCACAAAGCCTTGTTCCACCTCCTGCGAGCCCGGGCTCCGGTGCGTCAGGAGCTGCAACGTCGCATCCCGCCCATGGTGGCCAGCCTGCGAGGAGCGGCCCAGGCGGCCCTGGCCCTGGCCCGCGGTCACGATGCTCGGGCCGCTCTCGCTTGCTTCGAAGCCAACCCCGCTCTGCACGCATAAAACACCCGTTCGAAAGGACTCCCAGGAGCTGGAAGGAAATCCAATCATTGAAGAATTTTCCTCCAGAAAGGGAGGCGGCCTTTGTTCTCCTGGAAGAACCTGCTCTCGCCCGCGATGCGGCGCCCCAAGGCCGAGTACGAAGACTCCATGGTGGAGCTGCACGGCATCAACCTGGTTTATCCTAACGGATACCAGGCCCTCCACGAGGTCGAGCTGTTGGTCCGCAAGGGCGAGTTTGTCTTCCTGGTGGGCACCACCGGCTCGGGCAAATCCAGCCTCCTCAAGCTGCTCTATCGCGAGCACGAGCCCAAAAATGGCTCGGTCTACGTGGACAATCACGACGTGGGCGAGTTGCGGCGTTCCGAGATCCCGTACCTGCGACGCAAGGTCGGGGTCATTTTCCAAGACTTCCGCCTGCTGCGCGAGAAAACCGCCTGGGAGAACGTGGCCTACGCCCTGGAAGTGACCGGCGCCCACCGCCGCGAGATTCCCCGCAAGGTAGCCCGGGTGCTCGAGCTGGTGGGCCTCCTGGGCAAGCGCAAACGGATGCCAGGTCAGCTGTCCGGCGGCGAGCAGCAAAGGGTGGCCATCGCCCGGGCCCTGGTCAACGAGCCCCGCCTGCTGCTCGCTGATGAGCCGACCGGCAATCTCGATCCCGACTCCTCCTGGGATATCATGCAGATCTTGTCACGCGTGAACGCCGAGGGAACCACGGTGCTGGTGGCCACTCACGATCAGCAGATCGTCGATACCATGCGCAAGCGCGTGATCGTGATGCGTCAAGGCCGAATCGCCGAGGATCTCGAGCGCGGCAACTACACCGTGGCGCAACGCGCCTCGCAGGTGGTCTAGTCATGGGACTTGCCCATTACTTCCTCCGCGAGGTCCTGGTCAACGTGCGACGCAGCCCGCTGATGAGCGTGGCTTCGGTCACCACCGTCATGGTGCTGACCATGATCGTGGGCTTTTTTCTGGTCTTGATGGCCAACCTGAGCAACCTGGCCCGCGACCTGGCCTCCGACCTCAAGGTAGTGGCTTACCTCGCAGCTGACTTCAACCGCGATCAGCTCGGAGAGTTGCGCGCGCGGGTCTTGAAGCTGCCAGGCGTGGAGGGGGTCTCGTTCGTCTCTCGCGAGCAGGCCTTCGAGCACCTCAAGAAGCGCATGAACAACCGCATCCAGCTCGGGGATCTGACCCACAACCCGCTTCCCGATGCGCTCGAGATACGGGTTCGTCGCGCCGAGGACCTCGAGAAGGTCGGTCACAATGTCAAGGGGGTGGGCTCCATCGAGAAGGTGCGCTTCGGCGAGGATGTCGCTCGGCGCATGCTGGCTCTCAACCGCATCGTGCGCACGGTGGGCCTGGTCGTGCTTGTCCTGCTGCTGGTTTCCACCCTGCTGGTCGTCAGCAACACCATCCGTCTCACCGTTTACGCCCGCCGACGCGACATCGAGGTGATGCAGTTGGTGGGAGCGGCCAGCTGGTTCATCCGTTGGCCGTTTCTGCTGGAGGGTATCCTGCAAGGTCTGGTGGGGGCAGCCCTGGCTGCCACCGTGGTCAGCGAGTCCTACCGCCTGCTGGTGCCCCAGCTCTTGACCTCAGTATCCTTCTTGCCCGTGGCTTCGCCCGAAAGCCTGCTCCCCTGGCTCTGCCCCGCCCTGCTGCTCCTGGGCGCCCTTGTCGGCCTGCTGGGCAGTTGGATATCGGTCAACCGGTTCTTGAAGGTGTAGCCCGGTGCGTTTCGTGCTGCTGGCCCTGCTGCTCGGTCTAGCCCTACCTGGCTCTGCGCAACAAGGCTCTTTGGAGCGCAAGCTCAAGGTGACCCGGGCCAACCTGCAAGAAGAGCGGGCTCGCCTGCGAGTCATGAACGAGCGGGCCAAGGATGTCTCGGTCCAGTTAGGGCAGACTCAGTCGCGCCTGGGAACGGTAAAGACCAAGCTTGAGCAGACCCGCGCCCGGCTGGCCGCGGCTCAAGAGCGCCTGGCCGCCCTCAAAGCCCAGATCGAGGCCACGAAAGCCCGCCTGCTCAAGGCCCAGAGAGCTCTGGAGAGGCGCTTGCAGCAGATTTATCTGACCGGAGACGTAAACTACCTGTCCGTGCTGCTCGAAGCAGTCAGCTTCACCGACTTTCTCAACCAGAGCGAATACCTCGAGCGCATCGTGCAGAGCGACCAGAAGCTGATCGGAGAGGTCAGGGCTCGCAAGCTGGAGCTGGAAGTCAAAAAGGCGGCCGCCCAGAAGACCGTGACCGAGATTGCCGCGGCCGAGAAGCTGCAGGCCAGCCAGGCCAGGGAGCTGGCCAAGGTGGAAGCCCGGCGCGCGGCCCTGCTGGCCAAAGTGCGCGAGCAGCGAGACCAGGTGCAGGACCGGGTGGTCGAGCTCGAGCACCTGACCGTCGAGATGGAGGCAGAGTTGCAGGCCATGATCCGGGCCCGCCAGGCCGAGAACCCCGGCCCGGGCGGTCCGGTGCGGCCCAGCGCCGGGGTCTACGTGATGCCCGTGAACGGGTGGATCACCTCGAACTTTGGCTACCGCATCCACCCCATCCGGGGCACTTCCATCTTCCACGCCGGACTCGACATCGCGGCCGGCTCGGGCACTCCCATCAAGGCGGCCGACAACGGCCGGGTGATCCACAGCGGCTGGTATGGCGGCTACGGCAACGCGCTCATTATCGACCACGGCGACGGGTACTCGACGCTTTACGGCCATTGCTCAGCCCTCTATGTCGGCTACGGACAGGCCGTCAACCAGGGCCAGGTGGTGGCTGCGGTCGGCTCCACCGGCATGTCCACCGGGCCCCACCTGCACTTCGAGGTCCGCTACCAGGGCAACCCGGTCGACCCGCGCGGGCGGTTGTAAGGCGCCGCGCGGGACTGTAAGTCAGGCCGCCTCCTCCAGGTCGCGCCCGTCGGCGTAGGCCGGGCCAGCGCTGATCAGCTCGCCCTGCAGGGTGATAACGATGCGGTGCCAGCAGTCGGCAGTGTTGCTGTCGAGGATGGCCCGCCCCCGTTCCGGCTCGATGCGCAGCAGTTGCCCGACCTGCTTGCTCCCCAACAGGTAGCCGAGCGGCTCGGTCTGGGTCAGCGACCAACCGCGCCGCATCAACAGAAAAGGCTTACGGGCCAGGTTAGCCAGCAGCCGGGGGGTGACCCAGTTGAACTGGCCGCTCAGACCCAGATCGGTCAAGCTGCGAGCGATGGAAACGGGAATTTTGATGGCATCTGACGGAGTTTTCAACATTGGACACCTCCCATGAGCTTTGCCTCATGATGGGGGAGGGCACTTGCCAACCTGTTGCCGACGGACTCCGCATGTGAACAACGTGTTAACTCAATGTTAACTGCTTGTGAGTCCACGCATGAGCTCCAGGGCCTTGCGGTGACTCTCGGCATAGAAACCGGGCAGGTAGGCGCGCCCCCCGGTCGCTTCCAGCAGAGGAAATTCTCGGCCTGAACGGCAGCGCCGCTCCATCTCGTCGAAGTGGGCCAGATTGCGATCGAGCAGCGCCGGGCCCGACTCTACCGGGGCGTGGCAATAGAGGGCGTGGCGCGGACGCAACTCGCGCATGGCTCGGAGCGAAGCTCGCAAAGTCGCCAGGCAACCTCGGCTGCCGACCAGTGGAAAGGGGTCCTCGGCGGCATCCCCGGCCAGGAGCAGGCCGATCTCGGGGATGAAAACCGCGATGTGGTCGATCTGGTGCCCTGGAGTGCGGAAAAGCTCCAGAGTGAGGTCGCCTCCATCCACGCTCAGGCGCTCGTCAAACAGCAGGTTGGGCGCGGTCAGGCGCACTCTGGCATAACGCTCGGGCTCGCGGGCGGCATGGAGACGAAGGTCCTCCCGAGCTTCCTGGTCCAGGGCCCGTTCGGCCGCCAGGCGCTGGGCCAGGATGGGGCCAGCGAAAACCTGGTTCCCCCAGAAATGGTCCCAGTCAGCGTGGGTGTTGAGGGCCAGCAACTCGCGTCCAGGACCTGCCTGACGCGCCAGGGAGACCAGCTCCAGGGCCGTCTCTTCGTTGACCATGGTATCCACCAGCACGTTAAAGCGGCGGGTGACCACGATGAAGGTCTGCACCAGATCATCCAACCCCACGGCTAAAACGCGGCTATCCCAGCCGCAATTGTCGAGAATGCGCAGTTCAGGCATCGGCTCCCCCGGGAGTTTTCTGGCGCTGCCGGGCCCTCATGTTCGAAACCGCAACGTACCGGGGCCCGGGCCGCGCAAGGAATTCGAAAGCAGGAGTTCGCTGGCGTAAAACTTAAAACCCTCTCCCAGCAGATGTTGAATTTAAGCCCACATAGGCGTCTGACGGCGGGTCTGATCGTGTTGGCGGCCTGGCTCTGGCTTAGCCTTCCGCTGGCTGCCGAGGGCGAGCACCAGGCACTCTTCAAGGAGAGCTGGGGAGGGATCTACTGCCCTGCCAGCGCCACCCGGGTTCCTGGCCAGACGGGTACCCGCACCCTGATGCAGACCCAGGCCGGCCCGGTAACCATCACCAAGAGCGGCTTTGGCTACGTGTTCCAGTTCCCCAAATGGTCGGCCACGGTGCAAGAGCAGGTGGATGGCTCGCTCAAAATCCGCTTCGGGCCCGATACCTATGTTTTTGAGCGCAGCAAGACGGCCTTCGTGGCCAACCTGCCGGGCGACAGGGTGAACTACACCCTCACTTACGGGCGGGTTACCGCCATCCACGGCAAAGCCGGCAGCGTCAACATCCGCACCACCTTCTCCACCAACACCTACACCATCTTCGGGCCCAACGGGAAGACCCGGCTCCAGCTCGAGCCCCGGGGAAAGGCTTACACCGTGCACCTGCTCGAAGGCGAGCCGGTCGAGCAGATCCCTTACCTGGTGCGAGGTTACCGCTTCGAGGACCCCCTTACCGGCGTGGGGATCTACGTCCAGGTCCCCGGGGGGCGACTGACTCAGAGCCTGGCCTGGAGCTCGTCGGCCATCTACAAGGCGCCGGTGCCGAACCCGGTGCCCGTGGAGGAGGCGCGCGAGCCCGACCCCCTGCAGGCCGTTTCCCCGCGCAAAGGCAACTCGCTCAAGGCGGTCATCGGCTCGCCCCAGGAGATCAAGATGCGCCCCACCCCGGAAGGGGAAGACCATCTCAAGATGCGACCCACCCCGGAAGGCGAGGACCATCTCAAGGCCAACCTGGGCGACCCCGAGGAAGATCCTCTCCAGGTGCGCCAGCACGCCAAGCCTTCCGCCCGCTCCAGCGTCAAAGCTGCTCCCGCTGGCTTCGACACGCCCCCGACCGGTTTTGATGAGGCCGAGGAAGACCTGATCCTTCCCTCCGGCCAACCTGTCCCCGTCGAGAAACCGTGATCCGTCTGCTGGTGCTCCTCGCGCTCGGGCTGGTGGGGTGCAGCCAGCCCGCCCCCGACCCCTCGCCTCTCGCCGGCACATCCAAAACTAGAATCGCCGTCGTGCTGCCCAGCGCCACCGACGATCTGGCCTGGAGCCAGTCCATGGTAGATTCCTTGAGCGCCCTGAAGCAGAAGGACCCCAACCTGGAGGTGGCCATCTCCGACAAGATGGTCAGCGTGGCCGACGCGAACGCTGCCTTGCGTGACTACGCCGACGAGGGATACGACCTGGTGGTGGCTCACGGCACGCAGTACGGCAATGGTCTGTTCGAGGTGGCCGACGACTTTCCCGAGGTCAGCTTCGCCTACGGCACCGCCACCGATACCCGCGGGGCCAAGAACGTCTTCGCCTACGACGCAGCCGCCGATCAGGCCGGCTACGTGAACGGGGTGCTGGCCGCGGGATTGAGCCAGAAGGGTGTCCTGGGCGTGGTGGGGCCGGTGGAGGCGGGCGACGCCAAGCTCTACATCGACGGATTCCAGGCGGGGGCCAGAGCGGCCCGGCCGGATGTGAAGGTGCTGGTGGCCTACACCGGCAGCTTCTCGGACACTTCCCAGGCGGCCGAGACCGCCAGCGTTCAGGTGCAAGCCGGGGCCGACGTGCTGACGGGCTCGGCCCAACAGGTAGCGGGAGCCATCAACGTGGCCCGCGACAAGAAGCTTTACTGGGTGGGAACCCAGGCCAACCAGGCGGCCCTGGCCCCCGAGCAGGTGGTGGTCTGCCAGACCTACGACTGGACCCCGGTGCTGCAGGACATTCTCAGCGAGCGGCGCCAGGGCCGCCCGGGCGGCAAGCAGTACCGGCTCACTTACGCCAGCGGCCTGGTCAGCGTCTTCAATCCCCAGGTCCCGGTGCCCGAGAAGCTCCGAGCCGCCTACGACAAGGCCCTGCGCGAGCAAAAGTGAGGCAGCTTGCCCTGCAGGGCATCAGCAAGCGCTACGGGCCCACTCAGGCTCTGCAGGACGTCAGCCTGAGCTTTGAAAGCGGGCGGATCCACGCCCTTCTGGGCGAGAACGGGGCCGGCAAGTCCACTCTGCTCAAGATTCTCAGCGGTCTGGTGCGGCCCGACCAGGGCCAGGTGCTGGCCGAGGGCCGGGCCCTGAGCCTGACATCACCCACCGAAGCGCTGCGTCAGGGCATCGCCACCGTCCACCAGCACTTCATGCTGGTAGATGAGCTGACCGTGGCCCAGAACATGACCCTGGCCGGCCTGCGTCAGCGCCCCGAGCGGTTGGCCGAGGAGTACTCCCTGAGCCTTCCCTGGAGCAGCCCGGTGGGCGAGCTGTCGGTGGGTGAGCGCCAGCGGGTGGAGATCCTGCGTGCCCTGGCCCAGGATGCCTGGCTGCTCTTGCTCGATGAGCCAACCGCCGTGCTCACCCCGCTCGAGGTCAAGCCGCTTTTTGCCGCTCTGCGACAGATGGCGGCCCGGGGCCGGGGGGTGGTATTCGTGAGTCACAAGCTGGGCGAGGTGATGGTGCTTTGCGACCGGGTCAGCGTGCTGCGCCAGGGCAGGCTGGTGAGCCAGAGCCAGAGTGTCTCCCAGACGACCCCGGGGGAGCTGGCCCGGTTGATGGTGGACCGCGAGCTCGAGCCGCTGCCGCTCGAGCGCGGTCCGGTCTCGTCTGCCCCCCGGCTGGAGCTGAGCGCCCTGACCGTGCCCCCTCGGCTGAGGGGGGTGGAGCTCACCGTGCACCAGGGCGAGATCGTGGGCCTGGCCGGAGTCAGCGGCAACGGTCAGCGCGAGTTGGCTGACGCTCTAGCCGGCCTGAGCCCGTTTGAGGGCAGCGCTCGGCTCGATGGCCGGGAGCTGGCCCCCCTGTCCATCCGCCAGCGCCTGGAGGCGGGGCTGGCCTACGTGCCGGAGGACCGCCAGAGTACCGCCAGCATTCTCGACTTCAGCCTGAGCGAGAACCTGATTTTGCGCGATTATTCGCGTCCGCCTCTGGCCCGGCGGGGCGTGCTGCAGCCTGACGCGGTGCAGCAGCGAGCCCGAGTGCTGGTGGAGGAGTACGCGGTCAAGACCCCCTCGGTGGACGCGCCCGCCCGCACCCTTTCGGGCGGCAATCTCCAGAAACTGGTGCTGGCTCGCGAGCTCTCGCGCCAACCCCGCTTGCTGGTGGCCGCCCAGCCCACCCGGGGGGTGGACCTGGGAGCTACTCGGGCCATCCATCGCATGCTGCTCGAGGAAAGAGGGCGCGGCACCGCCATCCTGCTGATCTCAGAAGACCTGGACGAGTTGCGGACGCTCTCCGACCGGCTGGCGGTTATGGAAGGGGGGCGCATCGTGGGGCTCGTCCCCCCGGACACATCCCCAGAAGAGCTCGGGCTCCTTTTTGCCGGTCAGGCGCCTACTTCTGGATCGTGCAACGCACATTGACCGGGCTCGACTGTGCTCCGGCCGAGTCGCGGGCCACCACGACCAGGTCCAGCGCCGACCCGTTGGGGGCCTTCACGGCAACAGGCAGTTGCCAGCCGCCGGTCGGGTCGGAATAAACGCTGTACTTCAGATTCTGGCTCTTGATGCCGATCACACCGGGAATCAGCGGCTGGGTCACCGTGCCCGTCAGCTCCACGATGGATCCGGGCGTGGCCGTTCCGGTCATCACGAAGCTCTGGGGCACCTTCTGACCGGTGGTGGGATAGGCGACCTGAAGTTGCAGACCCACCGGAGCGCCCGAGTCGACCTGGAACGTCCAGCTGTAGTCCCAGTTTTCTCCACTGGCTCCGCGAGCGACCACCCGGGCCTGGTGGGTTCCCGGAGTCAGATCAAAGCCGGGCTGGTAGGCAATCTCGTAGCTGCTCATCTGGGCGTAGCCGGTGACCTCGCTCGAGTCGAGCCACAGGCGTTGCGTGATGGTCTGAACGGGTTGATCGAAAAGGACTCGCAGCTGAGGGCGGGCGGTATTCACCTGCGCGCCCTCGGCCGGGCTCACCTGGGGCCGCATCTGGCCAGCCACGGTAAAGCTCCAGGTCTCATCCATCTTGGGGCCCAGCAGACGAACCGTGTGCCGCCCCTGGGTCAGATCCGTACGAGGCTTGTAGTGGAGCATGTTCACGGTGATCTGGCTGTAGCCGGTCACTTCGGCACCATCGAGCCAGAGCCGGTAAGCGGCCCCCTCCACCGGGGCAGAGAAGGTTGCCCCCACCAGAGGCCGCGCGTCGAAAATGCGGCTCTTGGGACGCGGCAGCAGCTCCACCTGGGCGGCCGGAGGTGGGGCCGCCCCCTCGATGGTCACCGTGCGGCTGCCCTCCTTGAGCACCTCCTGGCCATTTTTGGAGAGCCGGCCCACCAGGGCCGCATCCCGCACCACCATCGCGCTGGTCAGCTTCAAGTTGGCCTGGTAACGACCGCTGGCGACCTCGGGCAGCACCACGTCCTGAGCCGCACCGAGAATTTCAAAACTGGCCTGTCCGTCGGGGGTACCGGTCATCAGCACCGTCAGTTCCTCGCCCACTTTCATGACCCGGGCGGGACTGACCACCAGGGTATCGATGACCGGTTTGGCGGCCGCCGGCGGAGGATTGGGATCGTAACGCTCGAGCACGATGCCGCTGGCCCCCCAGTTCTTGACGCTGTACTGGGTGGCCACCAGCTCGTCTCCGTCGCGCTGCAAGACGATGGTCTCCGATGCTTTCTGGCCGTTCTTCTGGGTCAAGCTCAGGGTCAACAGCTCCCCTCTGAGTTTCCAGGTGCCTTTCTGCACGATGGTCTTGCCGCCGGAGAATTCGGTGGTCAATTGAGCGTTGCGGTTGCTGCTCAGCACCAGGGTTTGGGTGCGGGTATTGATGGTTTTCTTATAGGTTCCCACCACCGCGTCCTGGCTCAGGACCACGGCGGATAGTATCACAATCAGCAATATCAAGCGTTTGAGCATGCGGACCTCATTCCTCAAAGCTTGAAACCGACCTGCCAGGCTCAGGTTCCTTTGTTGCCCAGAATGATCGAGCCGTAGCCGCCGTAGAGCAGGCCGAAGCCCATACTGGCCTGACTGGCCGCAAGACCCGTCATGACCGGAGCGCCCGAGACCCCGGCCATGCGACCGAAGGTCGTGGTCAGGGCCATGGCCCCCGCCCCGGCCAGAAAGCCCAGGGTGCGGTTGTGGGGCTCGGGAGTGTGCAGGAAATTGGCGACATAGAAGCCCCCCCCCAGACCGCCGGCCAGGCACAGACCGAGTTGCACGCCCAGGCCCACCCCGGGTCCCCCCAGGGCGTAGGCAGCCGTGGTGGCCACGCAGCTGACCGCACCGATGGCGGCGCTGGCTCCTCCCCAGATGAAGGTGCGCTTCATGAGCGCTTCATCAGGATCTTGCTCGGCCGGAGGCTGAGGGGGCGGATTGGAAAGCGCAGCCGCTCGGCGCGCCGGAGCTTGCGAGGTCAGGGTTGCGATCATCATAATGTGGCCCACTATAGGGGGAGCGAAGGAGGGCGGTGTTAGCGATGTGTTACCGGATCGATTCGAGCTGCCTTGACAGGCTGAGTTAAGAAGAGGGGGTGAAGCGCCCCGATCTGCTGCCCACCCTGGTCGCCCTGCTCGGCTCCTTCGCGCTGGGGGGATTGCTTCTGGCTGCTCTGGGGGTGAACCCCCTGCAGGCTTATGAAGCCATGCTCATGGGCAGCCTGGGTAGCCTCAAGGGCCTGGCCCAGACCCTCTCCAAGTCCATCCCGCTAATACTGGTCGGGCTGGGCATCATCGTGGCCTTCCAGGCACGCATCTTCAACATCGGAGCCGAAGGCCAGATGATCGTGGGTGCCCTGGCCGGCACAGCCCTGGGCCTGGCCGTCCCGTCCATCCCCGGGCCGCTGCTGTTGCCTATGGTACTGGCCGCAGGGGTTACCGCCGGGGCCCTCTGGGCCGGCCTGGCGGGCTACCTGAAGGCCCGTTTCGGGGTGAACGAGATCCTGAGCACGGTCATGCTCAACCAGGTGGCCCTGCAGTTGATGAACTTCCTCCTCAGTGGACCCATGCTCGACCCTGCCGAAATCGCCGCCGGCACGCGCATTCCTCAGAGCGCCGCCCTGCCGGCCGAAGTCTGGCTGCCCCGGCTGATCCCCCGCACGACCTTGCACGCAGGGTTGCTGCTCTTGCCGGTGCTGGCTCTGGCGGTCTACTTCTTGCTGCGCCGCACCACGTTGGGCTTCGAGCTGCGGGCCGTGGGCCAGAGCCCACTGGCGGCCCGCTACGCCGGCATGGCGGTGGGCACCCGTCTGGTACTGGCCATGCTGGTCTCGGGCGCCCTGGCCGGCCTGGCCGGCATCGTGGAGGTGACCGGGCTGCACCACCGCTCGTTGGAGGGGATGACCGGCGGAGCCGGCTTTGCCGGCATCGTGGCCGCTTTGCTCGGTCGGCTCGACCCGCGCTGGCTGCTTCCCGCCGGCGCGCTGTTCGCAGCCCTGCTGGTCGGGGCCGACAAGATGCAACGCACCATGCAGGTGCCGGCCTCGCTGGCTCTGGCCCTCCAGGGGCTGATCTTGTGCCTGCTGGTCAGCGCCGAAGCCTGGGAGCGGAGGCGCCGCAATCGCCATGTTTGAGAGCTTCCTCTTTTCCTCCATCCGGCTGGCCACGCCCTATCTGTTCGCCTCCATGGGGGAGACACTGGGCCAGCGCTCGGGAGTGCTCAACCTGGGCCTGGAGGGCACCATGCTGGTGGGTGCGTTGGCCGCCTTCCTCACCGTGGCGCGCACCGGCAGCCTGGGGTTGGGCGTGCTGGCCGCCCTGGCCGCCGGACTGGCCATGGCCATGATCCTGATCCTGGCCAGCGTGGTCTTCAAAGGTGAGCAGGGCATCAGCGGCATCGGCCTCTACCTGTTCGGGCTGGGCCTCGCGGGGGTGCTTTACCGGGTGACCTCGGGCGGAGTGCGCACCGTGGACGGCTTCCCAGCCCTCGACCTCCCCTGGATCGGTCCGGTGCTCTCGGGCCACCACCTGCTCACCTACCTGGCCTTTGCGCTGGTGCCGATCATGACCTTCGTGCTCGACCGCACCCGCTTCGGGTTGCAAGTCAAGGCGGTGGGCCAGAACCCTCAGGCAGCCGACGCGCTGGGCATCTCGGTGGCCCGCACCCGAGCCCTGGCCGTCTCGATCGGGGGCATGCTGGGAGGGCTGGCGGGCGCCTCGCTCTCCATCGCCAACCTGAACCTGTTCCAGGAGGACATGATCGCTGGCCGGGGCTTCATCGCCGTGGCTCTGGTCTATTTCGGGCGTTGGAGCCCCTGGGGGGTGCTGGCGGGCGTACTGCTCTTTTCCAGCGTCAACTCTCTGCAGCTCTGGATCCAGGTGGCCCGTCTGCCCATCCCCTCCGAGCTAGCCCTGATGCTCCCCTACCTCCTGACCATCGCTGTCATGGCCTTCACCCCCCGCCGGCGCAGCGAGCCGGCCGCGCTGGGGGTGGCCTTCGAGCGCTGACATTCAGCGACGACAGCGGTCAAAAATTGTGTGCTGGCACACAGCGCCTCTCAGCCTGATGGGGTAGACTTTAAGCGGGAGCTGCCAGCCCCAGATTCCAAGACGGGAGGCCCGCCACCGTGTCCGTCGCCCACCTTTCCGACAGCCCTCTTGGCCCCACTGAAGAGAACCACCACCTGACCGAGCGAAATCTTGCCCTGGCGCTGGCCCTGCGCGAGGAGAGGCAGCGCAGCGAGACCCAGATGGCCGCCTTCCAGCGCGACCTGTCGGTGCTGTGTCAGGACCTGCAAGAGCTCGAGCAAGAGAAAGGGACCCTGCAGCAGAGCCTGGCCAGGGCCGGCTCGCGGGTGCAAGAGCTGGAGGCCGAGCTGCGTACCGCCCGCAATCAGGCCAATCGCAAGAAGGCTGGCCCGCCCCCTCTGCCACCGCTGACGTCGGTGGATCGGATGCTGATCAAAGCCATGAAGCGCATCATCCTGGGTCGAGGGGAAGAAGCGCTGGAGATCTTCGCCACCCTGGGCGGCCACAGTCCCTCCTTCTCCGAGTTCTACCAGAAGGTCTTTCAGAGCTGGGCCATGGTGGGCAGCAGCATGGAAGGCTCGCGTTTTGCCCGCCAGCTGGCCTTTTCACTGCGCGGAAACGCCCACAAACGGTTTTTGCGCGCTTACTGCGAGGCCCTGGACGAGCTGGCTGGCAAGACCAACACCTCCGCGGCCGTTCGCCGTCGCTGGTTACTCGAGCTGGCCGAGCTCAACGCCGACCAGCCCGCCCGGGCCATCGGCTACCTGCGCAAGGCCCGCCAGGCTTCCTGACGGTCAGTGCCGCTTGTGACGGGCGAACACCAGCGTGCGACGCGGGGCCAGCAGGCGCAATCCGCCTGAGGAAGAATCCAGGGCCACCGAATACTCGGCCGGAGCCACCGGGGGTCCGAAATTGAGCTCCATGAACTGCGGGTCGGCAACCTCCGAGAGGCTCAGCCGCAAGCGATCACCCTCCATCCTCCAGCGGCCGAGTAGCTGCAGGTTCTCGGTAACCAGACCGGTCGTGCCATCCGACTTACGCTTCTCGACGGCAGTGGTGGAGCTGAAGCCGAAAGCGCCGTTCGACTCCAGGCTCCAGATCACCGACCAGCGCGGGTCGCAGACAGACTGACCGTTCTGGAGGACCTCTTCGAGGTACCAGACGCCTCCCAGCGGCGGGTCAGCCACGGCCAGAGCGCAACACAAGAGAGTGATCACAAGCCATCGCACGCCAAAATGGTTTCCGTGCTCAGCGGATGCCCAGTTGGAGGAGCAGTTGCTCGGCCTTCTGGGGATTGCCGTCGGCCAGGGTCCAGGCCGCCTGCAGCTTGGCTTCGCTGGCCTGAGGGTAACGCTGGCGCAAAGCCTGAAGGGGGTCGGCCTGGGTGGGAGGAGGGCCGAACTGGACCGGAGGAGACTGCTCAGGCGCGGGCTGCGCGAAGTTGACCGGGGCCTGCGGAGGCGGACCCTGAGGTGCCGGCTGCCGGGGGCGCTGGCCGAACAGGCCATCTAGACCCAACTGATCCATGAACCCGCCGCCTTCCTGATCGTTGCCCCCAAGGCCGAGCTGCTCCATCAATCCCTGATTCTGCGTGGGGGGGGGAGCCGGGGGCAAGGGTGGTGGAGCTTGCACCGGGGCACGCGGGGGAGCCTGCAGGCCGCCCACCAGGGCCGGGAAGAGCGTGCCCGGAGGCAGGGCCGAGAACGGCATGAAGGTCCCCGCATAGCCTTGATTCTTCTGGTGCTGCATGTAAGGCGTGACCACGTCACCGAACAGCAGACGCACGGCGTTCTTGCTGGCCAGCTGGCCCAGCTTGGGGGGAGTGATGGTCAGCGAGTTGTCCGCGTTGCCCTGCACGCCAAGCTGGATGTCCTGGTTGTCGGGCCCGTGAACATAATTCTTAAAACCGCTCAGCAACTGCCCGCCGGCCTGCTCCGGGGTCTGACCCTGGGTGCGAATGACCCGGTTTGCTGTCAACTGCTGGCCGTCCCAGCGCACCTCGGTGTACTCGTTGCGCACCACACCCGGGGAGACATGCTCCATCTCCTCGTTGAAGAGGTACTTGCGCACGCCATTCTGGTCGAGCAGCTCCATCTGTTCGCGATTCCAACCAGCCTGAGTGGGCGTGGAGGTCCCCGAAAGGCCGAAGTCGAGGTTGCGCGGATCAAACACCACGGCCGGCGAGCCCGGCTCGAGTTGCACGTAGACGCGGCCATCGCTGCCCACCCGGGTCTCCCGGGCATCTTCACCCGTGCACGCCGCCCAGCTCCCTCCCAGAGTGCCCTCGAGCACTACCGGAATGGGCAAGAGCCCTCCCCCGGCGGGCAGGGTGGCCTTGATGGCCACTCCCATCTGATCCTGGCGAACAATGGCCGAGAGGCCGCTGCGCGCCTTGATTGTCTGCTCGGACGGAGTAAAGACCTCGGCCGGCGGCGTGAAGACCGGGGGTTGCGGAGCACCGCCGTTGGCGGCACGGGGAGTGAGGGCGGTGAGGCTCGCGGTCTGAAGGCTGGGAATCATCATGACCTGATTGTCCCCCGGGGGACTGAAAAGTCCCTGACATCTCAGGTTGATCTTGGATGCCTGCTTGAAGGAATCCGGCAGGATTTTTAGCCTAGCCTAAAAATCCTTTTTCATCAAATTTTGGAGGTGGGACGGACTCGTGTGGAAACGTTTGATTCTCGCTGTCTTGTTGCTTACTGCTCCCGTGGTCGCCCAGGAAGGGGAGACGCAACCGGCGCCGTCCCATCCCGAATCACAGCCGATTATCACCGACCGGCCCGACCAGGCCGAATCACCCTATACGGTGGGCTCGGGAAGATTCCAGATCGAATCGGGTCTGCTTTACGAGCGTACCCGCGGGGGGGAGGAATTCTTCGCCACCCCCACCCTGCTACGCTTCGGCACCGGGCCCAACACAGAACTGCGCCTCGAGAGCGACTTCATCACCGCAGCTCAAGGGGTCACCGGTCTCTCCGACGCCAGTCTGGGAGCCAAAGTCAACCTCATTGACGAGGAGTGGGGCGCCATCGCCCTGCTCGGGCGCGTCAATCTACCCAGTGGCACCGGTCCGTTAGCTGGCAATGCAGTGGTGCCCGAACTGGCACTTCTGACCACTTTCCCTCTCAACGACAGCATGGCCATCGCAGTCAGCCTCCAGGGGGGGGTGCCCGAGGACGAAGCCGGTGGTGGACGCTATCTGCAAGGTTTCTTCGCCACCTCGCTCGGCTTCGCTCTGACCGACGAGTTGGGCATGTTCGTGGAGTGTTTCGGAAGCGGACCTGACGGAACGAACGGGCCCTTCCAGCTGGCCATGGACGGCGGCTTCACCTACCTCCTCAACGAGGACCTGCAACTCGACCTGGCCGTGCTCAAAGGTATATCGGGCTCGGGCCTGGACTGGGGAGTGACCGTGGGTATCAGTGCCCGCTACGACTGATCGAGATTGTGCTTTGTGCCTTCTACAGTCCCGCGCGTTGACCAGTTCAGAATTGGAACGCGCGGGACTGTAGACAATCTGTTGAACGGCGCCGCGCTAATTCGTGAAGTATTCAACGCGCGGCGCCTTAACTCTACTTCACAGCCCGAAGTCGACGGAACTCGAGCCCGGCCGAGCCCGGCTCGACTTCCTTGGAGCGGTGGCGGGCGATCAGATCGATGATGGCTCGGGCCAGCCGGTCGGAGTCGTGGCGCACGAGCTCGGTTTCGCTGATCAGGTTGGCTCCAATGGGCTCGATCCCCATTTTCTCGATGCGAGCCAGGTCAGCCAGTACGGGATCGGCGCCCTCGGCCTTGTACTTAGCGGCCAGGCGCGAGGCCGGGAAGGCCAGGTTAACCAGGGCGTAATCCACCAGGGGGCCGCCGGCGTGGCGCAAGAGCACATCCAGATGATCGGCAGCCGTGAAGTCGTCGGTCTCCCCCGGCTGAGTCATCACGTTGCAGGCGTAGATCTTCGGGGCATTGGAGCGCAGCACTGCGTCGACCATCCCCTCGACCAGCAAATTGGGTAGAACGCTTGTGTAGAGACTGCCCGGTCCGAGCACGATAGCGTCGGCCTCCGCGATCTCTACCAGCACGCGGTCTGGCGGCACGCAGCCTCCGGGCTCGAGGTAGACCTGCTCAATGGGCTGTCGCCTGATGGGAATCTGCGACTCGCCCTGCACCACACTGCCGTCCACATAGCGTGCACACAGCACGGTGCTTGTAAGGGTGGCCGGCAGAACTCGGCCGCGGGTAGCCAGAATCTGGCTGGAGAGCTCCACCGCCAGCTCGAAATCGCCGGCGACCTCGGTCATCGCGGCCAGGAAGAGATTGCCGAAAGAGTGACCCTCCAGCCCCCCCTCTACGAATCGGTGGTTAAACAGCGCGCCCAGCAGCGACTCGTCATCGGCCAGAGCTACCAGGCAGTTGCGCACGTCGCCCGGAGGCAGCACGCCCAGCTCTTTGGAGAGCC
>CAYYHB010000073.1:0-3886 GCA_964471395.1 uncultured Burkholderiales bacterium
GCTGGGTCGACTCGGCCATCTCCAAGACCTGCAACGTGCCCAACAACTACACGGTCGAGGACACCCGCAAGCTGTACGAGCTGATGTACCGGCTCGGCTGCAAGGGTGGCACCATCTACCGCGACAAGTCGCGAGACGAGCAGGTGCTGAGCCTGAAGGAGGAGACCCCCGAGCCCGCCCCGGCTCCCAAGCCGGTGCCGCTGGCCGAGCAGCCCAAAGTGCGCCCGCGGCCCTACAAGCGCTACGGTGTCACCATGAGCAAGGCCACCCCTTCGGGCACCGCTCACATCACCATGAACGACGACGCCGACGGCTCGCCCTTCGAGCTGTTCATCGAGATCGGCAAGGGCGGCTCGGACATCAAGGCGATGGCCGAGGCCCTGGGACGGCTCGGCTCACTGGTGCTGCGGGTCAACTCGCCCCTCTCGCCCCGCGAGCGGGTCTCGGAGATCGTCAACCAGCTTCGCGGCATCGGTGGCCCGCGCTCGATGGGGTTCGGCAAGGACCGGGTGCGCTCGCTGCCCGACGCCCTGGCCCAGGCCCTGGAAGAGCAGTATCTCGGCGCCGCCGAAGAGCTCGACATCGCCACCCCGGCTTACCGGGTCAAGGTGAAAGAGCAGGTGCAAGCCATGCCCGAGAGCGAGGGGATGGCCGATCTGTGCCCGTCCTGCGGCAATACCACCTTCCTCAGCATCGAGGGCTGCCAGAGCTGCTACTCCTGCGGCCACTCCGAGTGCTGACTTCCTCGCGCTGACGAAAAAAGGCCCCGGACCACCCGGTCCGGGGCCTTTTTGCCTTTCTTTCAGCCCTTGCGGCTATGCTTCACGGGTATGAGAATCGACGCATCCACCGTCGCGCGCGAGAGTGTCTCGCGGGTCGACCAGTTCCACCTGTTCAACCGCCAGCGAAAGCGCATCGAGGCCGGCCAGCAGGGCCTCGACCAGCTGGCCCAGGAGCCCTCCCTGGAAAGCTCGGTGCAACTGGCGAAGGGCATGGTGGCGGCCGCCCCCGAGGACAAGCAGGTGCCCATGCTGCGGGCAGCCCTGGTGACCATCGGCGAGCGCTCAGCGGCGCTGGCCACGGGCAAGGTCGTTCCCCTGGCCGGCCTGGCCGTGGCCATCTGGGAGGCCAGCGTCACCGACCAGAAAGAGAGCCCCTCCGCCCCCGCCGGCAGAGCCGGGCTCCAGGCCCTCGCCTTCGATCCCCTGGCAGCCACTCTGGCCCAGGCGGGCGGCGGGGGCGAGTGCCTGCACTTCCTGAGCAACGCGCGTCCCACCGAGCGGCGCGCCCTGGCTGCCTATGCCGGGCGGCTCGAGAGTCTGAGCAGCGGACCCCGCCAGGCCGGCCAGCGCCTGCTGGCCCAGGAGCTGGGCTCGCAGCTCTTGACCTCGCTGCCCCCGGGCGCCCTCAAACCGGGACTGGACGCCATCGGAGCCGACAAGCCCGAGCTTGCCATCGCGGCTGCGGCAGCCTCGGGGCTGGGGCTGGACGATTGCGCCACCCACAGCGCCAGCCTGCTGGCCCCCATGCCGCAGGATTGGCGAGACTGGACCGACCGGCTCCTCGCGGCCGCTCCCGATTCGCAGAGCAAAGGCCGCCTGGTCCAGTTCTGCCTGCGCGCCGCCGAGCAGCAGGCCGATCGCAGCCAGGTGGTGGAGAGCTTCCTGGCCAAAACCGCCGAGCCCCCCCTGGCCCTGGCCACCGAGCTGGTGGCCGGGCTGACCGAGCGAGAGCCGCGCCTGGGCAACTTCCTGGCCCTCGGCCAGCAGCTCGCTCTGAGCGGTGGGCAGCTGGCGCGGGGAGCCATGCTGCAGGCCAAAAGCGACAGGCTGTCTCCCTACCAGGTGGCCGCCCAGGTGGCCCCCCCTGACAAGCTGGCCGCCCTGCTGGGCGCCATGCAATCGGATCAGAAGACGGCCCCGCTAGCCCTGGGCCTGCAGGAGCTGATGCAGGTGGGAGCCGAGCCCAAGCCGGTGCTGGCCGCCCTGGCCGCTGCCCAGCCTTTGACCGAGCTGGTGGCCGGTCTGGACGGCATGCTGCAGAAGGTCGGCGACAAGACCATCCGGATGAGGGCCGTGGCGGCTTGCCTGGACCACTGGCAGCCCCTGGCCCAGACCCCGGACGAGCTGGACGGCATCGCCCTGGCCCGCGACCTGGCGGGGCTCGAGTATCGCGACTCGGCCAAAGCGGCCGACATCTACCTGCGCTACGCGCTCCCCGCTTTCAAGCCAGCCATCAAGGGCGACCGGGTGGCCTACATCGCCCAGCGCCTGCAGGCCAACCTGACCAACCCGGTGGACCAAAATGACGTGGCCGTGGTCGCCCTCAAGGCCCTCAATGGCCGCCAGGGCGAAATCGTGGAGATCGTGTCCCAATCATGTGCCGCGCTGCCGCAGGAAGACCAGAAGCGGGCTCTCTGGCTGCGCACCCTCAAGGACCTGTCCGAGCAGAGCTTCACCGACCCGCGTGCCTTCGTGCGGGGGGTACTCAAGAACGGGACCGGCGACACCCCTCACTTCGTATTCGCTCAAACCGCCGCCGAGCGGCTGGCGGGCAGCTCGGGCGGGGCTCTGCAGCCCCAGATGGCCCTGGCCGCCGGCATCGCCCGGCAACGAACCGGCTATCCCAACGAAGTGCGCGCGGCCATAGCCCGCATCATCGAGCAGGCCGACCCGCAGGCCCCCTGCGTGCCTCAGAAACTGGCGCAGCTTACGCAGAAGAGCACCCCCCTGCTAACCAGCGACCCGGTCGACAATCTCGCGCTGGGCAGGCTCTGCTTCGAGCAGGTGGGTCTCTATGCCGACCTGCGCCCCGAGCCCACCTCGGGAGTGCTCCTGGCCTGTCAGAGCCTGCACCAGGTCGAGCTGGCCAGTCTGCGTCAGCAGCAAGCGCTCAACAATGTGCTGGTGGACGGCGTGGCGGCCACGGCCACCCACGATCCGGGCTGGCTGGCCGCCACCTTGAGCACGCTGGTGGGCTCGGTGGACGAGCCCTCGGCCAGGGCGCTGACCGAACCCATCCTTAATGCCCTCAGCGCGGCCGCCCGGGCCTATCGCGACGACAAGCTGGCCCCGCCCGTCCTGGATGAGCTGCGGCGCGACCTGGCCGCTCCCACAGACCCCCGTCCCGTGCTCAAGAAGCACCTGGCCACGCTGGCCCGCCATCAGGGCGAGGCCTACAAGATTCTGGCCCAGACCCGTCCCGAGCAGCTGGGCGGGGTAGAAGAGCAGAGCGACGCCGTCATCGTGGGCGGCGTGCGGGTGAGGAAAGCATCCGAGTGAGACCCCGCTTGCTGGTGCTGCTGGTGGTGGCCATGGCCTGGGGAGGGGCCGAGTACTACCGCTACCAGCACCCGTTAGCCCAGATCGCCCGGCTCAGGGGGGTGCTGACCGAGTTGGAAGCCCTCCAGGTAACCGTCTTTCGCGACCAGGACTGGTGCGAGTGCTTCGAGTATCCCGGCGGGCGCTTCATGCAGAGCAGCCACGAGTCGACCTGCGGCCTGTTCCAGGGAAAGGCCCGCCCCTTCGATCCGGCCACCCGGCGCGACTTCGAGCGCATCGCCCGAGCGGTTCGAGGGAGCCAGGTTGGCGTGCTCTGGATCACCGCCCGCTACCAGGACCGGAAGCTGATCGAGGCCGAGTTCAGCCTCGGAGGGTGGGGCCGGCGCTCGTATGTCTACCAGCCGGGCTACGGCACGCCTCCACCCAACATGGGCCGTGAACTGATGCACACAGCGCTCGATGCCGAGTGGTACCAGCGCGATGAGGACTGGAACTAGCGTCGGCCCCCGCCGCCCGGGCTGGGGACCCCCATCCCCCGTGACGGGGCCGGGGGGCGGGGTCCCGGTCCTGGGGTCCTGGGGCCCGACGGGGCCGGGGTCCTGGGG
>CAYYHB010000073.1:3986-20755 GCA_964471395.1 uncultured Burkholderiales bacterium
CCGGGGTCCTGGGGTCCTAGCGTCGGGCCCCGCCGCCCGGGCTGGGGATCCCCATCCCCCGTGACACGGGGCCGATCAGGGCGCGGAGAGCAGTTGGAGGAGCCTTTCGGCCAGTCTGTCCAGGCATTGCTCGGATTCTATGTCCTCAGTGGTCATGCGCAGCAGCGGGAGGCCGAGTTGTTGGGAGCGTTCCCGGTCGCCCCGCCCGTCATGCCCGGCACCGTCCACCTCCAGAATAAGCCAGGAGGCTCGACCGTCCAGGACCGCTTTGACCAGAAAGTCCACCGTGAGAGTGCGCACCCTGATGCCATCGGGGGTGCGGGCGATGACCTGAATGCTGACCTGCGGCAACAGCAGGAGTCTGAGGCCACCAAGCTCCAGCTCCAGGGCGGGAACGCGCAGGTCTCCTACCACGTGACCGGTTTCCGGGTCGATGATCGGGCGCTGGCGAAAGCCTGCCCGGAGGCCGCTTGCCTGAACGCATCGGGCGCTGGCAGCCAGTAATCGCAGGTCGAAGAATGCTTCCTCGGCCGAGCCGCAACAGACCCGGGTGAGAAATCGGCTCATGCGGGCGTGCTCTGGCAAGCGGCTCAGATGGGCCTCCAACCGGCCCACCGGATCCGGCCAGCGGTCGCGAGCTGCCGCCAGGCGAACGGACATCGGGCGGTCCTTGGGAGGGTGATAGACCTTCCTGTCCCGACCGAGGCGGGCGCTCTCGGGTCGACTCGCGCAGTCGGTTGCCCTGGCCCACTGCACTCCCAGCACCCGCGCCATTCGGGACTGCTCCTCGGTGCCGGGCAGGCGGCGCAAGTTCTCCCAGTCTGCCACGCGGCGCCCGTCCGCTCCGACCGCCTGACCAAGCTCGCGCTGAGTCAGGCCCTGGCCTTGCGTTGCTTGCGGAGAAAGTTCCCGCTCATGGTGGGCAGCATCATGCCCACAGGGTACCAGTCTAACTGAAGGCAACGACAGGTCAAAGCCTTGCCTGCTGGTTACCGGGACGTGAACCTGAGGTGAACAGTTCTTGAGCTCAATAGCGAATGACGGTCTCGTTGTTCCAGCCAGGCGGATCCACGCGGATCTCGCCTTTGCCCAGCGTGATGGTGGTTTCCTGAGTGAACACGCCCGAGGGGCGCACGCGGATCACGTTGCCATCGCGCACGATGCTCGTCTCGTTGGCCCAGCCTTCCGGGTCCACCCTCGACTGGTTCGAGCCGTAGGTGACCACGGTCGTGTTGCCCCAGCCGGGCGGGTCGACCTCGCTGCGCCCCTCTGCCAGGCGCACCGTGACCGTATTGCCGATGCCGCTGGGGTCGACCTGCACCTGGTCGGCGCTGCGGCTGAGCACGATCTCGTTGGCCCAGCCGGTCCGGTCGATCACGGTGCGGCCCTGAGCATCGCGGGTCAGGCTGGTGGAGTTGCTCCAGCCCGCCGGATCGATCAAGATGCGACACCCATTCTGGCCGAGCGAGGTCGAGTTGCCCCAGCCGGGCGGGTCCACCGTCCAGGTGCTGCCGCTGCGGCTGATGCCGGTGGTATTGCTCCAGCCGGTGGGGTCGATCCAGATGCTGCTGGCCTCGGCCGGCACATAGGGCCCGTTCTGGACCCGGTCGCTCACCAGCACCAGGTTCTCGTTGAGGTCGTAGAACAGGCCGTCGCCCAGGTAGACCCCCACCGGGTGGTAGTCGTTGTCCACCGTGCGGGTTACGTCCTTGCCGTCCAGGCCCTTCTCGGTCACCGTGTGGGTGCCGCGGACCACGTCCACGCGCGTGATCCCCTCGGGAATCACCTCCACGCTGAAGTCTCCCGTGGCCTGGTAGTGCTGACTCACGCAGGTGATGGCGGGTGGCGGGGCCGCCGCAAGCGGCTGAGCGCACCCCATCAGCCCCAGCCCAACCAGTCCCAGAGCCAGCCCCGCCGCCACCCGCAGGCCGGTCTTCTTCGAGCCCTCGCTCGAGGACGGCGCCACCGGGGCCGGGCCCACGTAAGCATCAGCGGAAGTCGCAGCGGCCGGCGCTGGGCTGCCTGGGGGCGCCTTGTAGGCGAGCTGGGAAGAGGCGGAAACGGGCGGAATTTGCATAGCGTCCCCATCCTCGCCAAAGGGCATGAAAAATTCCTGACAAAGCGACATGAGGGAGATGCAGATCCTGCTCACACTCATTGTCTTGCTCTCCACCCAGGTGCCCCGCGACGAGCGCATCAAGAAGGCCTTGATCGACGGTGCCCGCACGCGCCTGGGCGATGCCTACGACTCGGGCTACTACGCGCAAGGCTATCCCCCCAAAGGCAAGAGCGCCTGCGTGGACGTGCTCTACTTCGCCTGCCAGCGGGTCAGTCTCGACCTGCAAAGCGAGGTGGACAAAGACATCCAGCGTCGTCCCGATCTTTATCCCAGTGTGCGCGACCGGGCCATCAACCACCGCTGGGCCCCCAACCTGATCGTCTACTTCCGGCGCCACTGGAAGGTCTTGCCCAACGACGGCCAGTGGGAGCCGGGCGACGTGGTGTTCTGGAGCCTGACCGACGACGGGGTGGCCGATCACTGCGGGCTGGTCACCAACCCGCCCTTCGTGATCCACCAGTTCCCGCCACTGTGCGCCGAGCACCCCGTGCTGCTGGGCTGGAAAGTGATGGGCCATTTCCGCCATCCCGAGGCAGGGTCAAGAGGCGCCAAACCGAAGGGCAGGTGAGCTTACCTGGAGGTTTCGTCCCGTGTCCAACGCGCCTTTCGGCCGTCTGCTGACCGCCATGGTCACCCCCTTTACCCCCACCCTCGAGGTGGACTATGACCGCGCCGTCGAGCTGGCCCGAAAGCTCGTCGCCGAGGGCAACGACGGGCTGATCGTGGCCGGCACCACGGGCGAGTCGCCCACTTTGAGCAAGAGCGAGAAGCTCGAGCTCTTCAAGCGGGTCAAGCAGGCCGTGGGCAAAGACGTGCCCATCGTGGCCGGCACCGGCTCCTACGCCACCCAGGCCACCATCGAGCTGAGCCAGGCGGCCGAGGAGACCGGCGTGGACGCTCTCTTGCTGGTAGCCCCCTACTACAACAAGCCCCCCCAGGAGGGCATGTTCCAACATTTCCAGGCAATCGCCCGAGCCACGAAGCTGCCCATCATGCTCTACAACATTCCTGGCCGCACGGGGGTGGAGCTGTTGCCTGATACCCTGGCCCGGCTGGGCCAGATTCCCAGCATCAAGGCCGTCAAGCAGTCCCTGCCCAGCCTGGATCCGATCAACGAGCTGGCCATCCGCTCCGAGTTGGCCCAGTACAGCGGCGACGACGGCAACACGTTGCCCATCCTGGCCCTCGGCGGCGTGGGCGTGGTGAGCGTGGCCGGGCACATCGCCGCCGGCCCTATCAAGCGCCAGATCGAGGCCTTCTTCAAGGGGGACGTGGCTGAGGCCGCCCGGCTGCAGCGCCAGCTTTATCCGCTCTTCACGGGGCTGTTCAAGACCAGCAACCCCATCCTGGTCAAGGCCGCCCTCAAGAAACTGGGCTTCCCGGTGGGGGGCCTGCGAGCCCCGCTGATCGAGGCCACTCCCGAGCAAGAGCAGGCCCTCGACCAGGTCCTGGCCGCCGCTTGAGCGCCATCCAGGTCCGTCCCCTTCCCGAGCCCTGGGAGAGCCGTCTGGTGGTTCCGGGAGACAAGTCCATCTCTCATCGGGCCCTGATGCTGGCGGCGCTGAGCGACGGCCTGTGCCGCCTGGGCAATCTCTCCATGGGCAAAGACGTGCTCAGCACCCTGCGCTGCCTCAGGCAGATGGGGATCTCCTCGCGCCGGGATGGGCAGCACCTCCTCGTGAGGGGGAGCCCTTGGCAAGAGCCCGATCGGGTGCTCGACTGCGGCAACTCGGGTACCAGCATGCGCCTGCTCACGGGTATCCTGGCCGGCAGCCCGGGTCTTTTCGTGTTGAGCGGCGACAGCTCGCTGCGAAGCCGGCCCATGGGGCGCGTTGTGGAGCCCCTGCTCGAGATGGGAGCGCGGGTGCGTGGGCGTCAGGGCAACCGCTTCGCCCCCCTGGTGGTCGAGGGCACCGAGCTGCAGGGAATCTACCACCAGCTCAAGGTGGCCAGCGCCCAGGTCAAGTCCTGCATCCTGCTGGCCGGCCTCAAGGCCGGTGGCACCACGGTGGTGGAAGAGCCCCATCAGAGCCGCGACCACACCGAGCGCATGCTGAGCCACCTGGGGGTGCGCCTCACCCGTGACGAGAATCGTCTGCACCTAAGTCCTGCTGAGCGCCTGCGCTCGTTCGACCTGGAGGTGCCCGGCGACGTCTCCTCGGCCGCCTTCCTGGTCACGGCCGCGGTCATCTGCCCGGGAGCCCGGGTGATCGTGGAGAACGTGGGGCTCAATCCCACCCGCACCGCCTACCTCTACCTTCTGCGCCAGATGGGGGCGCGCATCACCACCCGGGTCACCCGCACAGAGCTGGGCGAGCCGGTGGGCACCATCGAGGCGGTGGGCTCGGAGCTGACCGGGATGGTGGTGCCCGAGTCGGAGATCCCCGGGGCCATCGACGAGCTGCCCATCCTGGCCGTGGCCGCCAGCCAGGCCCGGGGCACCACCCTCGTGCGCGGGGCGTCCGAGTTGCGCGTCAAGGAATCGGATCGCATCCACTCTACCGTCACCGAGCTTCGCAAGCTGGGGGCCGAGGTGGAGGAGTTCGAGGACGGCTTTGCGGTGCACGGCCCCACCCCCCTCAAGGGCGCCCCGGTGGAGTGCCACCACGACCATCGCCTGGAGATGAGCCTGGCCGTGGCCGGCCTGATCGCCCGGGGCAGCACCCGTATCGAGGGCACCGGCTGGGCGGCCATCTCGTTTCCGAGCTTCTGGCACAGCTTCCCGGGCGCCTGGAAGGAGCTTTGACCCGCAGCGTCTGGCTGCTCGGCCGCCCGGTGGCCCACTCGGTCTCGCCGGCCATGCACCGGGCCGCCTACGCCGAGCTGGGGGAAGACCTGGTCTACCTGGCCGCCGAGGTGGGGCCGGAGGATCTTCCCACGGTGCTGGACGGCCTGTTGAAGCTGCAGGCGGTGGGGGTCAACCTCACCATTCCGCTCAAGCAGGCCGTGCTGCCCCTGCTCAAGAGGCTGGATCAACGGGCCCGAGAGCTGGGCGCGGTGAACTGCCTGCGCCCCTGTCAGTACGGCTGGGAGGGGACCAACACCGACGCTGACGGCTGGCTCGACAGCTGGCGCGAGGAGGTGGGCCAGCCCCTGGCGGGCCGCCGGGCCATCGTGCTGGGTTGGGGAGGCGCCGCCCGGGCGGTGGGCACGCTGCTACAAGAGCAGGGAGCCCGTCTTCAGGTGCTGCTCCGGGACCCGGCTCGTCTGAAGGACTCGGCCTCGCTCCAAGAGCTGGAAACGTTCCTGGAGCCCCGAGCGGTGGTGCTGAACGCCACCCCGGTTGGCATGCAGAGCGACCAGAGCCCGGTGACTTGGCCGGCGAGGCTGCCCGAGAGCGTGGTGGCCTGCGACCTGGTCTACAACCCGCTCGAGACCCGCTTCCTCCGGGAGGCCAGGGAGCGAGGCGCAGCCACCCTGGGCGGGCTGGGCATGCTGGTGCACCAGGCCCGGCGGGCCATCGAGTGGTGGACCGGTCGTCCGGCCGACTGCGCAACGGTTATGCGGGAAGCGGCCATCCGGGCTCTTACGGAGGCCAGAACCAGGGAATGAGGAGCGAGGATGCGATCCAGAACAGCAGGTTGAGCGGAGTGCCTACCAGCACGAAATCACGCGCTCGGTACTGGCCGGGGCCGTAGATCATCGTGTTGGTCTGGTAGCCTACCGGGGTCATGAACGAGGCCGAGCATGCGAAGGTCACGGCGATCAGAAACCCGCGCGGGTCGGCCCCCAGCGCAGCCGCCGAGGAGAGGGCGATGGGGGTCATGAGTGCCGCGGCGGCGCTGTTGGAGATCATCTCGGTGAGACAGGCGGTGGCAAAGTAGATGCCGCTGAGCAGGACCACCGGTCCGTAAGGCCCGAGCTTGCTGACGATGCCGTGGGCCAGGGCTTCGGCCAGTCCGGTTCTCTCCATGGCGGTTCCCAGCGACAGACATCCGGCGATGAGCATGATGATCTTCCAGTCCAGCGCGCGGTAAGCAGCCTCCAGCCCCATACAGCGCAGCAAAACCATGAGGATCGCTCCTACCACCACCCCGATCTCGATGGCCAGAAGGTTGAAAGCGCTGAGCGCGACGACGCCGGCGAAGATGGCCATGGCGGTCAGCATCTTGGCGCGGTCGGGGCGGTCGACAGCCGACTCGCTCACCACCACGAAGGCCCGATTCTGCTTGAGCGCGCTGAGCCGATGGCCAGCCACCTCGATCAACAGCACGTCCCCGGCCTCCAGGCGTACCGAGCCGAGCTTCTCGTGCAGCACCTCGCTCTCGCCCCGGTGGCGGATGGCGATGGCGGTGGCTCCGACCCGGTTGCGGAAGTTATAGGACTTGAGCGATTCTCCCACCAGCACCGAGGTGGGCGGGATGACCGCCTCGACCAGGGCGGCCTGGCTGCGCTGCAGGTCGTAGTCGTGCACCTTGAGATCGGTCTTCAGCCGGATTTGTCCACCCCTCTGCAGCTCGCGCAGGGCATCCACGTTGCAGCGCACCATCAGCACGTCGTTGGCGTGCAGCACCGTGTCGGGAGCAGGGACGGCGAGCACCTCGCCGTCGCGAGCAATGCTCACCACGTCGATGTCCAGCTCGTGCAGGATGGGGGCTTGAGCCAGTGCCTGGCCCACGCTGGGGCTGTCCGGCAAAAGCACTGCCTCAGTCAGGTATTCGCCCATGCCATAAGCGCGGGTCAGCTCGCCGGCCCGGCGGCGCTCGGGGATGAGGCGCGTTCCCAGGAACACCATGTAGAGCGTGCCCACAACCAGGGTCAGCAATCCGAATTGGGTGAACTCGAACATGCCCAGCGGACGCATCCCATGACTCACGCCGATGGAATTGACCACCAGGTTGGGCGAGGTGCCGATCAACGTGCACGTGCCCCCGAAGATGGCCGCAAACGAGAGTGGCATCAGGAGCTTGGAGGGGCTGACCCGGGTGATGCGCGAGAGCCCGATGCAGACCGGGATGAACACGGCCACGCAGGCGGTATTGTTGATGAAGCCCGAAACGGCGCTGACGGTGAGCATCATGACCGCCAGCCCCAGGTGGAAGTTGCGCCGCATGAGGGGAGCGAGCATCTGGGGGATACGGCTCACCGCCCCGGTGGCCGCCAGGCCCGAGCTGAGCACGAGCATTCCCGCGACCGCGATGGTGGCCGGGTCGCTGAACCCGGCCAGACCCTGGCGGGGAGTCAGAATGCCCGCCAGGACCAGGCTGCTCATGATCAGGAGGGCCACCAGGTCCACCGGGACGCGCTCGGTGGCGAACAAGATGATGGCCGCCACCACCAGGCAGAGCACGGCGATCGCTTCGAAACCCACCGCCCGAGCTTTGTCGGGTGGCTCGGACCTCCTGTCAGGAGAGCTCGATGTAGCGGTTGCTCAGCTCGTCGAGGATTTTGTGGCGGGCATTCAAAAGCTCGTGAATCTTGCGTGCCGCCGTCATGGGGGTGAGATGGGTCGTATTGATGCGGATCTTGACCTGGTCATAGATGCGCTTTCGTTCCTGCATCAACAACTGTACCCGGTCGCGCAGCTCGCCCCGCAGCATGGGGCGCTTGTCGGTGCGCTCGAGCCGGCCCACCAGATCTTCTTGCCCGGTGTAGAGGCAGATCAAGAGGCCGTTTTTCTGGAACAGCTCGAAGGTATCCGGGTCGACGATGGTGCCGCCCCCGGTGGCGATGACCCGGTTGGTCAGCTCGGCCACTTCGCAGGCCAGCGCCTTTTCGTGCTGGCGGAAAAACTCTTCCCCGTGGGTGTCGAAGATCTCGTTCACGCTCATGCCCAGGCGCCGCTCGAGCTCGAGGTCGATGTCGAGGAACTTGCGCCCGGTCACCTTGGCCAGTTCGCGACCGATGGTGGTCTTGCCCGTGCCCATGAAGCCCACCAGGTAGATATTCCGCCGTTTCACGCCAGAGAGCTTCGCTCACGAGGGGCCCGCTCCCCTCTCCACGAAGGCCGATCGCCGTGCATCCTTACCTGGTCGAGCCGGGCCTCTTAGCCCGGGTTCCTCAGCTGCTTCGCGAGCAGGGCTTCGAGCGAGCCGTCCTGATCACCGATCAAGACGTCTATCGAGCGCAGTTCGGCGCCTTCAATGACGGCTTCGAGCGACTGGACGTGGTGGGAATCGAGTCGGGCGAATCCCAGAAGACCCTGGACAACGCCCAGTGGATGTACGGCTGCCTGGCCCGCCTCGAAGTGGACCGCCAGACCCCGATCCTGGTCTTCGGAGGCGGTGTCATCGGCGACCTGGGTGGCTTCGTGGCCGCCACCTACCTGCGCGGCCTGCCGCTCTATGGAATCCCCACCAGCCTGCTGGCCATGGTGGATAGCTCCATCGGCGGCAAGGTGGGCGTGGACCTGCCTCAGGGCAAGAACCTGGTGGGCGCCTTCTATCCTCCCCGGGCGGTGTGGGTCGATCCTGAAGTGCTCTCCACCCTCCCCGAGAAGGAGGGCTCCAACGGCATGGCCGAGGTGATCAAGCACGGACTGATCGCATCGCCCGAGCTCTTCGAGCTGTGCCTTCGGTTGCCGCCCTTTCCCGAGTGGAGCCTGGAGCAACGCACCGAGCTGGTTCGCCGGGCGTCCCAGGTCAAGCTGGAGATCGTGACCCGCGACCCGAAAGAGCAGGGTGAGCGGGCGCATCTCAACCTCGGACACACGCTCGGTCACGCGCTGGAGACGGCCGGCGACTACACCCGGCTGAGTCACGGCCAGGCGGTGGCGCTGGGAATGATGGCGGCTCATGAGCTGGCCAGGAGGCAGAAGGTGCTCGAAAAGCCATTGCCCCTCACGGAGGTGCTGAGCCGCCACGGCTTGCCCACCAGGCTGGAGGCGGGCTTTGACTGGGCCCGGGTCGAGGCGGCCCTGGCTCAGGACAAGAAGCGGCTCAACGGCAAGCTGCGCTTCGTGCTGCCGGTGCGTCCTGGTCTGGTCGAGCTGGTCAGCGGAGTGCCGCTGGAGCACGTGCGGGAGGTCTTCGAAGAGCTGTGCGCGTCCTGATCTTGAACGGGCCCAATCTCAACCTTTTGGGGCGGCGCGAGCCGGAGGTCTATGGCTCCACCACCTATGCCGAGTTGGTGGAGCTGTGCCAGAAGTGGGGCCACGAGCTGGGCCTGGAGGTGGAGGTCTATCAATCCAACCACGAGGGGGCCCTGCTCGACAAGCTCCACCAGACCGAGGTCGACTTCGTGGTGCTCAATCCCGGCGCTCTGACCCACACCTCGGTGGCCCTGCGCGACGCCGTGGCCGGGGTGGGGCTGCCCACCATCGAGGTCCACCTGAGCAACATCTACGCTCGCGAGAAATGGCGTCGGCGCTCTTTGTTGAGCGAGGTGTGCCGGGGCGTCATCAGCGGGCTGGGCGTTTATGGCTATCGGCTGGCTTTGAGCGCCGGCAAAGAGCTTTTCCCAGGAGGCTAAGCCATCCGAGCCGAAGTTTTCCCGGTCATGAGACGCCTTGTTTGCATGCTGGGGCTGCTGGCGCTGCCGGCCCTCTGCCAGCCCGCCGCGGTGGCGGGCGTTGTGGTCAACGGCAGCACCCTCCACCCCGGCGCCCCGATGCCCCTGGTCATCGGAGTGATGGGCCCGCCTGACTTTGTGCGGGCCATGCGCGGCCAGCGCCAGGAAGAAGACTACGTGATGTTCACCTATCCCAACCACGGCGTCTCGTTCGACATCAACTCCAGCACCAATAAGGTACAGGGCATCCTGGTGGAGAGCTCGTCGGCCCGCCTGGAGGGGGTTCCCTTCCGCATCGGCGACAACCAGCTCAGCGTCACCTCCAGCTGGGGACGGCCCGAGCGCACCGAGGTCGGCATGCTGGTCTACTGGCGACGCGGCGTTTATCTGGGACTGGACGACTCGGGAAGGATCCTGCGCGTCTTCTTGACCGAGCCCGGCCGGTTCCAGGAGGCCGGGCAGGGCTGAGCGCGCCATGATGGGCTTCCTGAACTTCTTGAAGCCCCCGGCGATGACTTCCCACGACGCCGTCGCCTGGCTGCGCCGCCAGCTGCCCCGCGGAACGCGCGTGGGTCACCTGGGCACCCTCGACCCGCCCGCCACCGGCGTGCTGCCGCTGGCGGTCGGAGCGGCCACCCGCTGGATCCAGTTCCTGCCTCCCGCTCGCAAGTGCTACCGGGCCGAGCTCACCTTTGGCCTGGAGTCGGATACCCTGGACACGGCCGGCACCATCCTGACTCGCCGCGAGGCGCCGCGGGCCGATCTTGAGCCTCTCCTGCAAGCCATGCGCGGGTCAACGATGCAGGTTCCTCCCCTGGTCAGCGCTCTGCGGGTAGAGGGCAAGCGCAGCTATGAGCGCGCTCGAGCGGGCGAGAGCCTGGAGCTTGAGCCTCGGGCGGTCGAGTTCTATCGCCTCGAGCTGATCCACGAAGATTGGCCGCGTGTTTTGATCGATGTCGAGTGCAGCCCCGGAACCTACGTGCGTTCGCTGGCCCGCGACCTGGGCCGCCAGCTCGGCTGCGGGGCGGTGCTCTCGTTTCTGGTGCGCACCGCCTCGGGGCCCTTTCGCCTGGAAGATGCGGTCACCGCCGAGGAGACCCCGCCCTTCCCGCTGATGGACCTGGAGACCGCCCTGGAGGGCCTGCCCCGGGTCAGAGTCCGACCCGGATTGATGCCAGGCCAGGAGTGGGCGCTGGAGGATCCGCCCCCGGAGGGCTCCACCGTGGTGCTAGTCGATCCGGCCTTCGTGGGGGTTGGTCGCATCATGAACGGGCAGGCTCGCCTGGTGAGGACGCCGTGGCAGTAGTGCTGGGCGGCCTGGTGCCGCACCCCCCGCTGCTCGTGCCCGAGGTGGGCGGCCACCGCCTGGCCCAGGTGGAGACCACCCGCCTGGCCCTGGAAGAGCTGTGCCGCGAGGTCCGTTCCCAGGCTCCCGAGCGGCTGGTGCTGATCACCCCCCACGGCCCCTACCAGCGCAGCCGCATGAGCTGCCTGGCTGGCCCCCACCTGCGGGGCACGCTGGCCCGCTTCGGGTGCCCCGAGGTCAGCCTGGAGTGGCCCTGCGACGAAGATTTCTGTCACCGGCTCGATCACGAGGTGGACCTGGTGGAAGCCGAGCTGGATCACGCCCTGATGGTGCCCCTCTACTTCCTGCGCCAGGCCGGCCTGAGCTGCCCGCTGGTGGCTCTGTCGGTCTCGGGCCTGCCCCGCCAGGCTCACCTGGCGCTTGGCCGGAGCCTGGCCCGGCTGGCCACGACCCCGACCGTCGTGCTGGCCTCGGGCGACCTCTCGCACCGCCTCAAGGCCGACGGCCCCTATGGCTACGATCCGCGCGGACCGCGCTTTGATGCGGCGGTGGTCCAGAGCCTGGAGCCGCTCGACCCGGAGGCCATCAGCTCGCTGGACGAGGACCTGGTGGAGGGCGCCGGCGTGTGCGGCCTCAAGCCGCTGCTGGTGCTGCTGGGGGCCATGCCGAGGGCGCGCGGCAAAGTGCTCTCCTACGAGGGCCCATTCGGCGTGGGCTATGCCGTGGCCCGGCTCGAGCCGCCCGTCGACCCGGCGGGCCTGGCCCGCGAGGCGGTCGAGACTTTCGTGCGCGAAGGGCGAGAGCTCGAGCTCTCCGAGCCCCCTGAAGGGATGCAGGCGCCCTGCGGCACCTTCGTGACCCTCAAGACCGACGACGGCGAGCTGCGCGGCTGCATCGGCACGCTGGCTCCCACCACTTCCAATCGGGCAGCCGAGATCGTGCGCAACGCCGTGGCCGCCTGCAGCCGCGATCCCCGCTTTCCTCCCGTGCAGCCACAGGAGCTCGACCGGATGACCTACTCGGTCTACCTGCTCGATCCGCCTGAGCCAGCTCAGCCCGAGCAACTCGATCCGGCCGTGTTTGGCGTGATCATTCGCTCGCCGCACGGCAAGAGCGGAGTGCTCTTGCCCGGCATCCCCGGCCTGGACACGGTTGAGCGCCAGCTCTCGGCCCTGCGCAAGAAGGCCGGCCTGTCGGCCAGCGAGCCGGTGACCCTGGAGCGCTTTCGGGTGCACCGCTTCGGAGAGGACGACTGAATGGGCCTGCGCCTGAAAACCCAGCTCACGGCCCTGTTTTTGTTCCTGTTTGGCTTCTCGTTCTTTTGTCTGGCTTACTTCAACCTCAGCATGCTCAGCACGGCGGTGCACACGCGGGCGGTGGAGCAGTCGCGCAACCTGGCCGCCCAGGTGGAGGACTGGCTCACCCGTGAGATTCCCAAGAGCATCGGCGCGCGCGACCTGGACGAGGTGGCCATGCAGAATCCCAGCTCGCTGGTCCACTACCTCGAGCGCCTCAAGGACCTCAACTGCCTGGAGGTCTACTCCGTCCATGGGCATCCGCTCACGCGATTGTTTCGCTACGGGCAGGCTCAGCCCGAGCAGGCTCCCCACCCGCGCTCGATGCAGCGCGCCCTGGAAGGCGAGCGGCACTATCGCCTCTGGGAATACAGCTCCACGCAGGATCAGAAGGGCCAGGCCATCGAGGACGTCAGCCCCTTCTCCTCGGGACGGGTGCAGTTCGAGTACTACGCCCCCATCTTTCGTCTGCCCGAGGTCGAGGGGGACAAGCCGGACCGCTCCGACCAGGCCGGGGTGGTGCACATCTCGCTGCTCCTGCCCAACACGCCTCTGCGCATCCGGGTGGCCGTCATCGGCAACCTGGTGCTGGGGCTGGTCTTCATCTTCACTGGCTTTCTGTCTTTGAACCTGTGGGCCCAGCACGCCATCAAGCGCCCCCTGGACGGTCTCATGCGCGCCCGCGAGCGCCTGGGCAAGGGCTACGGGGGCTCGGAAGTGGAGGATCTGCTCTCGGCCAACGAGCTGGTGGCCGTATCCAACTCGCTCAATCGCCTGTCGCTGGATCTTAGCAAGTACCAGGACGAGCTCGAGGAAAAGACGCGCCGCCTGGAGCAGGCCAACGACCGCTATCGCCAGCTCAACGAGGGGCTCGAGCAGCAGGTGGAGGAGAAGACCCGCGAGCTGCGAGAGTTCTTCTCGCTGGTCACCCACGATCTGCGCATCCCGCTGGCGGCCACGCAGGGCTACGCCGACCTCTTGACCCGGGGCAAGTCGGGCGAGCTGAATGACAAGCAGCGCAAGTTCGTCAAAAGCATCCGCACGGCCAACTCGCACGCTCTCGAGCTGGTGCGCAACCTGCTCGACGCCATGCGCTACGAGGCGGGACAGAATCAGCCTGTCATCGAGCGATTCGATTTTCACGAGCTGGTGCAGGAGGTGGTCTCGCACCTGGACATTCCCGACGATGACAGCCCCGATGGCCCGATCGAGCTGGAGATCCCCGACTTTGTCGAGGTCAGCGCCGACCGCACCCGCATCGGTCGGGTGCTGGGCAACCTGGTCAGCAACGCTCTGCGACACATCGGGCCTGGCCAGCAGGTCAGGCTGACCGCCCGGGTCGAGGGCCCCAACCTGAGGGTGGAAGTGGCCGATAACGGCCCCGGCATCCCGGCCGAGCACCTGCCGCTCTTGTTCTCCAAGTTCACCCACTTCCCCAGTGAGCGCGGGCCAAGCTCGGGGCTGGGTCTGGGTCTTTACATCGTGCGAAGAATTCTGGAGAGTCACGGCGAAGCCATCCATGTCGACAGCCGGGTAGGGGAGGGGTCGCGATTCTGGTTCCACCTGCCCGTGCATGAGGAGAACCAATCATGACTGCACCCATTCGCGTCTTGCTCGCCGATGACGTGGCCATGTTCCGCGAGATGCTCTACTCCACTCTGGAAGAGGAGGAGGATGTGGTCGTGGTGGGCGAGGCGGCCGACGGGCAGGAGGCTCTGGAGAAATGCCTCGAGCTCGACCCTGACATACTCATCCTGGACGTCGAGATGCCCCGCATGAACGGGGTGGAGGCCACCCGGCTGGTGGCCGAGCGCTGCCCCCGCACCAAGGTGGTCATTCTGACCGCCTATGAAGACGACCAGCTGATCGTGCAACTGATCCAGGCCGGAGCCACCGGCTACCTGCTCAAGGAGACCAGCACCGATGAGGTGGTGCGGGCCATCCGGGTGGCCCACACGGGGGAGTCCTTGATCCAACCCCGGGTGGCCAACAAGATTCTACGCATGATGGCCCAGATGGCCCCTCCCCAGCCCGCCCCCCAGCCCGCCCAGGACGCCTCGGTGCGCGAGAAGCTCTCGCGGCTGACCTCGCGCGAGCTGGAGGTGCTGATCCAGGTCGGCAAGGGGATGAACAACAAGGAACTGGGGGCCCACTTCGTGATCTCCGAGCCGACCGTGAAGACGCACGTGGCCCGGCTGATGCAGAAGCTGGAAGTGCGCGACCGCATCGCGCTGGTGATGCTGGCGGCAGAAGCGCGCCTGTTGGACTAGGCTCTCCTGAGCCGAATGCGGAAGGTCGAGCCTTTGCCAGGCTGGCTCTCGAGCTCGATCGAGCCGCCCATGCTGGCCAGCAAGCTGCGCACGATCCACAGGCCCAGGCCGGTGCCCCGGGCGGTGCCCGTCTCGCCCCGCACGAAGCGCTCGAAGAGCCTCGGCTGACGTTCGGGCGCGATGCCCGGGCCGGAGTCGATCACTTCGACCAGGATCTCATCCCCTTGCGCCTGAGCCCGCACGGTGATGGGTGTGCCCCCGGGCGAGTATTTGATGGCGTTGTCGAGCAGGTTGCCGAAGACCTGCTCGAGACGGTTGGGGTCGCCGTGCACCTTCAGGTCGTCCGGCACCTCGACGGTGATCGGGTAGAGGGCACGTCGATTCTCGGCCAGCTTGGAGCGCGAGAATTCTACCTCTTGCTCGATCGCCGTCTTGAGCTCGACCGGGGTGGCCGAGAGATCCAGGGCGCGTTCTTCGAACAGGGCGGTGGCGTCGAGATAGGTCTCCACCAGCCGGATGGCCCGCTTGAGCGAGCCTTCCATGTCGTCGAGCAGTTGGGCCGCTTCCGGGCTCGGGCTCAGCCTGCGCAGAAGAAAGATGCCGTTTTTCAAGACCGTGAGGGGACCCTTGAGGTCGTGCGAGGCGATGGAGACGAAGGCCGACATGGCCGCGCTCCAGGCTTCCATCTCGCGAGAATGGACCTGCTCGCGGTGCTGCTCCTTGAGAGCTTCCTCGCGTTCGTGGATCAGGCGGGCGTTCTCGACGCAGATGGCCGCCTGGGCCACGAAGGAGGGGAGAATCTCCTTGTGATCGGCCGAAAAACGTGAGGTGATGCGGCTGTCGAGGTAGATCAGGCCGATCAGGCGCTCCTGCACGATCATCGGCTCGATCAGGATGGAGCGCAGGCCGTAGAGCTCGACCGAGCGGGAGGGGTCGGCTTCGTCCAGGGCGTTCTGCCGGTCCACGCGCTGGCGGGTGCGCAGGGCGTGCAGGATGGACTTCTTGCTGGGCGTGAAATCTTCTTCGTCGAGCTCGGTGGCGTCCATCCGGTGGACGGCTTTGACCCGCAGGGACTCTTCCGGACTTTTGACCTGGGGGTCAATCAGGATCAAGAAACCCCGCTCGGCCCCCGTGAACAGCACGGCCGAGGCCAGGATCTTCTGCAGCAGCTCATCCTGGTCGAGCACGGCGGTGATGGATCGAGAGACCTCGATCAGCCGGACGATGGCCTCGGGGGGTGCTTCAGGCGGCATGGGCGCTCACTTCGGGTTCTGGCCCGGGCATTCCGCCTGCAGGACAAAAAATCCGGGGACTAGAGCCAGCCTTCGCGGGCCATCAGCGAGCGCAGCTTGCGCAGGGCCCGCCCTTCTTGCTGGCGGACGGCTTCCTTGCTGACTCCAAAGGCTTCGGCCAGCTCTTGCAGGGTGCGAACCTCCTGGTTGCCCAGCCCGAAACGAAGCTCGAGCAACTGCCGCTCGCGCTCGGTCAACAGAGAGAAAAGGTAGCCCCAGTCGGCCCGGTTGAGAACGTCGGAGGAGATGCCCGTCTCGCTGGCGAGCAGGTCCTTGAGGCGGGTGTCGGAGGTGTCATCCCCGACCGGAGTCTCCAGCGAAACCGGCTCCTGGGCCATGGTCAGGATGTTCTTCAGGCGCCGCAGCGACTTCTTCTCCATCTCCACGACCTTCTGCTGCACTCGCGGGTCGCTGGGCGGAAGGTCCTGCTTGAGGGCGCGCGAGAGCTTCTTGCGCACCTTTTCGGGGGAGACCGGGAAGAGCTGCTTGCTGGCGCGCTCGAGAGTCGGCTTCTCGCCGTCTTTCTTGAAGGCCTGAGCGGAGATGCGCCCGTACTTGTGAACGATCTCGGTGACGTGGACGGGCAGCCGAATGGAGCGCCCCTTGTTGGCGATGGAGCGGCTGATGGCCTGGCGGATCCACCAGCAGGCGTAGGTGGAGAAGCGGCAACCGCGGGCCGGGTCGAACTTCTCGACCGCTTCCATCAGGCCCATGTTTCCCTCTTGCACGAGGTCCTGGAAGGTCAACCCCATTCCCAGGAACTTGCGGGCCATGCTCAAGACCAGTCGCAGATTGGCCTCGATCAAGCGCTCACGGGCTTCCTGGTCACCTTGTTGGATGCGCTCGGCCAGCTCCCGCTCTTGCTCGCGAGTCAGCAGTTCGACCTGGTACACTTCACGAAGATATGCGGTGAGACTGCTGAAGTCTTGCTGTTCGTCGGCCTTGTCAGGCTTCCAGGTCTTGAGGCTGCGGCGAGCCTGCTTGTCTTCCTGGGAGGTTTCCGGAAGATTTTCGATGTCAATAGCGAGCATGGTGCGA
>CAYYHB010000074.1:0-20737 GCA_964471395.1 uncultured Burkholderiales bacterium
AAGCGGATCATGATCCGTCTGCGGCTCGGATCCGGGAACGCACTTTCGTCGTGATTCCGCCCGGCCCTTATCACGCCCGTGATCCACCCGACTGGCCTGCTCATGCGCGAGCTACTTGCCTGGTCATCCGTGTGACCCAACCGAGTCCTGGCGACACCGACCTGGCACACGATGCCGGGGAGGAGCGATCCGTCAGCCGGTTGAAGCAGGCGCGGTGGTCCTCAAGGCCGGGTTTCTCTCCTCGATTCTGCTCTACGGCGTGGTGGGCTGGGTCATCTCCAGCCAGGCCGCCGAGGCTTCCGGGCTGCCCGAGCAGACCCGTCACAGCTTGAGTCTGGCGCTGGGGGCCGTCTTCGTTTTCCAGGCGATGTTCGCCGCCCTCTTCTTGCCCCGCCTGATGCGCAATCAGAGGAACCTGGCCCTGGTGCAGATGGCCGTTTATGAGGCCGGCGCCCTGATGGGACTGGTGCTCACCCTGCTCACGCACGATCCCATTTACACCGCCTACTTCGGCGTGCCCGCCTTCATCCTGATTCTGCTGACGCGCTAGAGACGCACGGGCGACGCGACGAAGCGCGTCGCCCGTGCTCCCGGATCAGGCCGCCGGTACCGCCTCCACCGCCTGCTCGAGCAGGGTGCGCGGTAGAGCGCCGGCCCGATTCTCCATCACCTGCAGGCGCGAGCGCACCGACAGGTCGGTCGCGATCCACCAGCTTCCGAAGAAGACGCGGCTCTGATCGGGAGAGAGCCTCGGGCCGAAGCGCATCTGCCCATCGGGAGGCAGCAGGGTCCTGTCCTGGTGCGTGTCCAGGTCGCGGAGAAAGATGCCCCCGTTGCGGCAGTACACAACCTGGCGGCCGTCGGCCGAGAGGCTGAAGTCCTCGAAGGCGCCCCGGGTCAACTCCACCCCCTGGCCTGTGTCCGGGTCAAAGCGCAGCAATCCCTGCTCGGTCAGCAGCACCAGCCCGGTGGTCGATCTCTCCAGGGGACCGGCCAGCGGGGCGGGGACCTCCACCCGCTGGGCCCGCCCACCCGGTTTCTTTTGACGGAACAGCTCTCCCTCGCTGGTGTAGAAGAGCTCGCCCGAGGGGCCAAGCACGAAGTCATCCATCTCGTCGCGGGTCCAGACCGTGCCCAGCTGGTCGGGTCGTTTCTCGATCAGCATTGAGTCCATGCGAAAGAGCGGGGTGGACGCTGCCGACCAGCCGGGCGAGCGCTCGTCGGCCGTCTGGTAGGTAGAGAGAGGTTGCAGGGAGTCGAAGCGGTCGCTGGCGGGGGAGTCGCCCTGGCGGTAGGTCCCCAGGAGGACATCCCCGATGGGATTGTAGGGGTGTTGCTGCCTGGTGACGAGGATCGGATAGACTGTGGACATAACGCGTTCCTCCGTTGTTTGGGATACGACCAGCCTAGTCCGAAGGGGCGGCGCTCGTCGGTCCTGCAGGTTGCCGCGAAGTAGCCATCTCCTGAATTCTGTGTTGCATTTTTATGAACACGAGGGGGCAGGTGCGACTCCAGCGAACCGAGTTGAGCTGTGGCCAGACGAGGACTTACGCTTCCCCAACTGGTGATGACCGTGGCCCTCTCCTCGGCCATCCTGCTGTTCGTCCTCACCCAGGCCCATCATCATCACCACCCCGAAAGGCACTCGGGCTCGCAGGTATTGCTCGCCCTGGTGGGCCTGGTGCTCGTGGTCCTCTTTCTGGGTGGGAAGGCCGCGCTGGCGGTGACCAGAACCCGGGACCTCGAGCGCCTGGCCGGGACTCTGGGAGCGAGCTTTGTGGTCGAGCCGCGCGAGTCTCCTCTCTCCCCCGACGCTCACGAGCTGCAGCTCTTTCAACTGGGCATTCTTCCCAGGCTGGAGAACCTCTTGAGCCTGAATGCCGCCTCGGATCCGGTTGTGAGCTGCTTTGATTACAGCTACGTCCTGCGCAACGAGCTCGGCCCCAACCCGCGGACGGGGGCACCCGTCGATAACCGCCTGGCCCAGACCGTGGTGGCGCTGCGCTCAGGGGGGGCTCGCTGGCCATCCCTGAAGGTGGCGGGGAGAGCCTGGCTGGGAGAACCAGCCGGGTCGCAGCAGGAAGTCTCCTTCGAGGACGCACCCGACTTCAGCCGGCACTATCGGGTCTTCGCCGAGGATCAGGAACGCGCGCTTGAGGCCCTTTCGGGCGAGGCGCGGACCTTGCTCGAGCAGAGCCCGGGTCTCACTGTCGAGGCGGGCGGAGACAGCCTGATCGTCTATCGGCCCTTCAAGCTCTGTCCCCCGGGCGAGGTCTCCGAGCTCATCCGCCTGGCAGAGCGCGTTGCGGCTGCTCTGAAGGCCTGAGCCTCAAAGTCTCCAATCAAGCCCCATAGGCCCGCGCCAACAACACCATGGGATGCTCGGCCCCCACGCGCGAACCGCGCAGCTTCAGCCCCTGGCGGATCTGCAACAGGCAGCCCGGGTTGGCCACCCCCACCACCTCGGCCCCGGTGGACTCGATGGCGTCGAGCTTGTCGCCCAGCAGCTCGTCGGCCGTGTCCGGGTGGGTCAGGTTGTAGACCCCGGCGCTGCCGCAGCAGCGGTCGGCTCGGGGCAGCTCCACGAACTCGGCCGCCAGGCCGCGCATGATCTCGCGGGGAGGGGCCACCACCCCCTGGCCGTGAGCCAGGTGGCAGGCGTCGTGGTAGGTGAAGCGGCCCGGCAGAGGACGCGCGGGCCGCTGCCAGCCCAGCTCGACGAGCAGCTCGTGCACGTCGCGCACCTTCAGACCCTCGCAGTGGTGCTTCATCGAGGCCCCGCACCCGGCCGAGTTGACCACCACCAGCTCGCAGCCCCGGAAGGCCTCGCTCAGGCCAGCGGCCAGCTTGCGGGCCGTGGGCAGCTGGCCCGCGTGGGCGTGCAGGGCTCCGCAGCAGCCCTGCGAGGGAGGGACCACCACCGTGCAGCCGTTGCGCCGCAAGACCTCGACCGTGGCCCGGTTCTCCTCGACGAAGAGCACATCCATCACGCAGCCAAGCAGCATGCCCACCTTCACTCGCTCCGCGCCGTGAGCAGGATGCTCGCCTGCCAGCGCGTCATACGAGCTATGAAAGGGCACCGCCGGCAGCATGCCCTCGGCTTTCTCCAATCGCAGGGCCCGCAACAAGCCGCTGGAGCGAACCGCCCAGGCCAGGCCGCTCTTCTGGTAGAGCCAGAGCAAGCGGGCCAGCACCCGCAGCCGTCCCGGTCCTTCGAACAGCATGAAGGGGAGCTTCTGCCACCAGGCCAGACGACGGCGGGCCAGCTGATCGCGGCCCGCCTCGAGCAGCGAGCCATAATCCACCCCGGCCGGGCAGGCCGTGGTGCAGGCCAGACAGCCCAGGCAGAAGTCGAGCTCTTCGGCCAGCACGCTCGAATCGATCCCCAGGTCCCCCTCCGAGACCGCTCGCATGAGGGCGATGCGTCCGCGCGGCGAGGAGCGCTCGCGGCCGGTGAGCTGGTAGGTGGGGCAGGCGGGCAGGCACATGCCGCAGCGCATACAGTTGAGCAGCTCGTCCGGCGGGGGAGCATCTTGCGGCTGCCAGTTGCCCTCGGGGCGCAGGTTCATCGCACCGCCTCGCAACGAGGGCGCGAGCTGAACATCTTGCCCGGGTTGAGCACCTGGCGCGGGTCCATCGACTCGCGAAAGCGGCGCATGGTCTCCAGGCCATGCGGGCCCACCAGGCCCTCCATGAAGTCTTTCTTGAGCAGGCCCACCCCGTGCTCACCCGTGATCGAGCCGCCCAGCTCGACGGCTTTCTCCACGATGCGTCGGAAGGCGCGGTGCATGCGCTCCACCTCGTCCTGGTTGCGCTCATCCATCAAGATGGTGGGGTGCAGATTGCCGTCGCCGGCGTGCCCGAAGGTGCCGATCATGAGGTCTTCCTCGCGGGCCACCCGCTGCACGAACTCCACCATCTCCACCAGCCGGCTGCGGGGCACGCTGACGTCCTCGAGCACCGTGGTGGGACGCAGGCGCGCCAGCGAGGGGAAGGCCAGCCGGCGGGCCGAGGCCAGCTGCAGGGCCTCGGCCGGGGTGGCCGCCACCTGCACCGACCGCGCTCCGTGCTTGCGTGCGAGCTCGGCCATCTGGGCGCCCTCCTCCTCCACCACCGCCGGATGGCCATCGGACTCCATCAACAGCACCGCTTCGGCGTCGGTGGGCAGCCCGATGTTGGCCGCCTGCTCGACGCAGCGAAGGGTGACCTGGTCGAGGAACTCCAGCGTGGCCGGGATGATGCGGGCGGCGATGATGGCAGCCACGGTCTCGGCCGCCCCGGCCATTCGGTCGTAGACTGCCAGCATGGTCTTCCTGGCTCTGGGCTTCGGCAACAGGCGCACCAGGATCTTGGTGAAAATGCCCAGCGTGCCCTCCGAGCCCACGAACAGCTGGCGCAGGTTGTAGCCGGCCACGTCCTTGGCGTTCTTGCCCCCGGTCCACATGACCTCACCGGTGGGTAACACGACCTCCAGGCCCATCACGTAGTCGCGGGTGACCCCGTACTTGAGCCCCCGCAGTCCGCCCGCATTCTCGGCCACGTTGCCGCCCAGCGTGCACACCTTCATGCTGCCCGGGTCGGGCGGGTAGAAGAGATCCACCGCCTCCACCGCGGCGTGCAGGTTGGCGGTGATCACGCCCGGCTCGACGGTGGCGGTCAGGTTCTGCTGGTCGATCTCGAGCACGCGGTTCATGGGCAGGGTGCACAGCACCACGCAGTCGTCCACCGGCACCGCGCCCCCCGACAGGCCTGTTCCCGAGCCGCGGGGCACCACCTTGAAGCCCATCTCGTTGGCCAGTCGCAGCACCCCGGCCACGTGCTCGGTGCTGTGGGCCATCACCACAGCCTTCGGCTCGTGGCGCATCAGGGCGGTGCCGTCGTAGGCGTAGGCCAGGCATTCGTCGCGCTCGGTGATCAGGTTGGAGGGTCCCACCAGCTCGCGCAGGTGGTCGGTGACGGAGGAAGTGAGCACAGGCCAGGCTTCGCTACCGGGGGGATTCTCCCTCGGGTTGACCGGAAGGCGTTCGCGCGGTAGATCATGGGTATGGCTCAGATAAGCGAAGGCGGAGGAAGCTCCAGCGCCCCCACCCGGTCTACGGCGAGCAAGGCCAGGTCCTCCCCGGCCCCGTCGACGGGCTCATCCACCCCGACGGGCTCTTCCAGCCCGACCGAGCGGCTGAGCGAGGGCGTCAAGAAGCTGAACGAGCCTGCCTCTCGTCGTTTCACCGACCCGGAAACCCGGGTCGATCCGGTGCGGCTGCCCTCTCAGGGCGAGCCTCCCGAGATCGGTGCGACCGGAGTTCTGAATGATACCGTGAAGATCGATACGGCTCCCCCACCCGTGGCCGAGCTGGATCCGGAGCAACAGAAGCTGCGCGAAGAGCTGGCTGCCAAGCTCGATAACGACCCCGAGTTCAAGAATCTGGCCGCGACCGACTCCGAGGCTGCGCTCGAGTTCTTGTTTGGCGACGGGAATGAGAATGTCGATCTGAGCGCTCTGGGCACGGATGCGCGCACCCGGATGGAGTTCGTGCTCGACTACACATCCAGCGATCCCGAAAAGCCGGTTCACTTTGCCAAGCAGTTCAATGACTCCGGATTCCACGAGGGTTTCCAGGACAGCCCCATCTGGGGGGCAGCCTCGGGAAACCAGGTCGGGCACTTTCTGACCGCGGTGGACATCGGAATGGAGCATACCGGCGCTTACCCCAAGCCTGTGGAGCTGGCTGCAGCCATCGGCCACGAGAAGTGGGGAGATGATCGGGGGGCCAACCCGGAGGTGTTTCAGGGACTGGCCGGCCTGAAGCCCCTCGATCATGTCCTCTTCCAAGCGGCAGTAGGCGCCGTGCGCGACCCGGAGCGGACCCCGGCCGAGAAGTATTCCGCCGTGGCGGCAACGAGCCAGGCGATTCTGCCCGATTTGCCTAGCGGGAGTTGGACTCCCAACGGCTGGTCCGAGTTCTGGCGCCGAGGGAACAGCCAGCAAGACCTGCGCTTGACCACCTACGGTGTGGCCCTGGGCGAGATGATCAACGCCGGTGAGATCAAGACCACCGATGAGGTGGCCGCCTTCTTGCAGCAGAACCTCTCCTCCCAGGCCCAGCTGACCCCCTAGCTTTGGACCGGCTGCGCCGAGCTCAAAGGGCCCTGGAGGATCGCAGCACCTTTGCCGCCAGTGAGGAACTCGAGGTGGAGGTGGTCGAGCAGGGCCACTCAGCCGTTTCCGAGCAGCTTCAACGCATCGCCCTGCTGTGGGATCAGGGCCGCCTGAGCCAGGATGCGCTCGGCGAGCTGGCCGAGGAGGTGCTGGTCTACTTGAGCGCGCAGCGGCAACAGTTCCTGGCCTGGCGGGCGGAAGGGGCGCCCGGCCGGGAGACCGACCTGGTACTGGCCGGTCTGGACCTGATGGAAGAGGCCGCTCTGGCTCTCGGGATGCATCCGTGGGAGGAGCTGAGAGCAGTGGTGGAAAGCGGTGAAGAGCAGTTCCGAAGGGCTCGGGCGGCTCTTTTTTAGTGGAGCACGGCCCCTTTGGCCAATGTACCAGTGCCGACTGCCTCGAACCTCTCTCGATGAGCTGCCTGTCTGTCCCCTGGAAGGACCGGGTTATCAAGAGCTCTCGGTCATGACCGAGGTTGGCTTTGTTCTCTGTTGCTCCGGAGAGCGCCACCGGATGCCCGAGTTGGAGCGGTTTCCGGTGGTCTCGAGCCGCCAGGCTCCCGAGCCACGAAAGTAGTCTCAGCGCTCTTTCAGGGGGGACTGGACGAGCTCGGCCAGCGCCTTCTCCTGCTCGGCCAGGGTCTCTCCTTCGAGCACGATGCGCCAACCGCGCTCGGTCTTTTGCAGCGATTTCTGCAGCGCATAAGGGGTCAGAAGGCCGCGCTCGGAGGGCTTGATGAGGAAGATGACCGCTCCCTCGAAGGACTGGTAGCGCTCCAGGGTCTCGGGAGAAGAGAGGGGGGTGGCGGCGTGGATGGCGCGCATGGGGCCGAGCGCGGCCACGCGTTGCTGAAAGCCCCCTCGCTGGATCTCGTCGCTGTTGGCGATCAGCAGAACTCGCCGCAAGACCACAATGGGGTCTCGACCTGCCTCGGGGAAGGTGGCAGTGAACGCGGCCGTGGCCCGGGCTGCGAAGGCCTCGTCCAGGGGCTTGCGCCGCTCGAGATAGGGGAGCAAGAGCGGCAAGAGAGCCCTGGCAAAGCCATCGATGATGGGGTCGTTATACCACTGGCCGGGACCGGTCTGGCCGAACCAGCCGTTGCCCAGGGCGGTGGCCAGCCCCTCATTGAGCTGATCGTAGACGTCGCTGGGAAAGGCCTTGCGAAGGGAGACTGCGGTCTGGGCCGAGCGATTGCTCCAGAGCGCGTGGCAGAGCTCGTGCACGATCACGCCGGCCGATCCGAGCACCGGCGCGCCCTGGGGGGCCTCCACCACCGACAGATAGCCGTCCGAGTGGCCGAACGTCTCGATGCGCTCGCCCTCCTTGCGGGGAATGGGGGTGAGCGCCACCACGAAGGAGTTCTCCTGGGGCCACTGGCTCTGGTAGAGGGCGGCGATGGTGGCCAGACACTCGGCAGCCCGCCGCTCGGCCAGGACCTGGCGCAGCTCGCTCAGCTGCCGCTCGAGACCGGCCGAGCAGGGCTCAAAGATCAGCCTCTCATAGAGCGGGGAGTAATGGCGCATGGCGCCAGCGAGGCGGGCGTGGTGCTCGGTGCTCAGCAGGGGGCGGGTCCTGCTCAGGAAGTCTTCCACATCCCGGGACTGCAGGCTGATCCCCTCGAGGACATCTGACAGGGTGCGCTGTTTCTCGCCATCTCCTGGAAGGCGAAGCGTGTTCCAGGCATCGTCTTGCAGCAGGCGCGCAAAGTCTTCGAGCAGGGCCTGGTCTTGCTTCGTGGGAGGCCTCAGCTCGCGGAAGACCCGGGCCAGTTGCTTGCTGTGGTGGGCCTCGCCGCGCAGCGATTCGAGCAGGTAGAGGGTGCCGTGCACCGGGGAGCCGTCGACACGGATCTCCCAGGCTCGGACGGGATGCATGAGCAGGAGCAAGAGCAGACACCAGCGCATGGGGGGCGGCTTCGCCGCCAGGTTGGGGATTCACTGCCCTGGCCGTCGACCCGGCTGGCCCGGGCTCGAAAGCAGATTTCGGAGTTTGAACCGGCGGTATCGTCTCTTTGTTCGGTCTGGCCTGAGCCGGGCTCTGGAAGTGGCCGTCGACCCGGCCTGGGCTCGAATGTGCTTTCGGAATTTGAACCGGCGGTATCGTCTCTTTGTTCGATCCGCCCTGAGCCCGGCTTTGGAAGTGGCCGTCAACCCGGCCTGGGCTGGAAAGCGCTTTCGGAGTTTGAACCGGCGGTATCGTCTCTTTGTTCGATCCGCCCTGAGCCCGGCTCTGGAAGTGGCCGTCGACCCGGCCTGGGCTCGAAAGCGCTTTCGGAATTTGAACCGGCGGTATCGTCTCTTTGTTCGATCTGGAATCCGGCTCTGGAAGTGGCCGTCGACCCGGCCTGGGCTCGGAAGTGCTTTCGGAATTTGAACCGGCGGTGTGGCCGCGGGACGCTCCTGTCGAAAGCCGCTTTCTCAGCCGAGGCATTTACCCCGGCTTACGCACTTTGACCCGTACCCCGCCTAGCGTGACCGAGGCTTCCTCCACGGCGATCTGGGCCGCGGGAGCCTGACTCAGGCGAGACAGTCCGTCCCGGCGGACCGCTTCCAGGTCGGCTCGGGCCGTGTCGACCGCCTGCTTGAGCGGCCCGAGAGCCTCCTGAAGCTGATTGCGCTCGGTGCGCAGAGCCTTGACCGCGGCGTGGTCGACCTGGAGCGGCAGAGCGACGTGGCGCATCAGCTTGAGATAGCCGAGCCACAGGCCGATACCCAGCAAGGCTCCCCCTCCGCCGCTCAGGCCCAGGTGGGGAGCGGCCAGAATGCCGCCGAGTGCGCCGGCGCAGAAGGTCAGGGGAGACAGGCGAACGTGGATCTGGCGCTTTTCGTTCCAGAGGCTGGAGCGCATCTGGTCCATGTTGGTGAAGGAGGTGCGCTTGAGGAAGGGCATGCCGAGCAGGCGCTCGGTGTCCTGGAGTCGAGCCTGATACGAGTCGTGCTGCGACTCGACGCGCTGCAGCCGGGCCTCGGCCTCGGTCAACTCGGGGCTGATGGCCTGGCCTTTGAACAGCACGTCACCGACGCTGGTGGCCGCCACGGGGAGAATGGTCATCGCGGTCAGCATACCTCTTGTTCCTGAAGGAAATCTGACAGAACGCGGATGAGCCTCTGGAGGGAAATCCTGTTGCTGACTGTTTGGCTCCTGGGCAACACTCCCGGGTATTGAGGATGCCCATGCGTCCTGCCTGCGAAACGTGCAGGTTTCCATCCCCTCATCATCGGGGCTGTTGAGCTAGCTAAGGCGATCTTCGTCAGAGGCCTTGACGTGATTCGGTTGCGTTGTACACAATAGATTGCGGTGAGGGTTTTGTTGGATGCAGACGCGTTGATCAAACTGACGCGAGCTGGAGCGAAGGAGCTGCTTGTGGAGACCTTTGAAGTCTTCATTCCGGCCGAGGTCGAAAGGGAGGTTGTTCAGGAGGGCAGCCGTCTTGGTCACCCCGACGCCGTGGTTGTGGCCAAGAACCTGGACCAGGGCAAGCTGCAGATCACAGGTGCTACCGCTGAGACCGTCCCTATCGGTTTCTCAGATGGTGACAGGGCTATCGCTCGTCATGCTCTCAGCGGTGGCTACGCAGCAGTTGTGACCGACGATGCCTGGTTGCTTGAGCGACTGAAGGCGCACGGAGTTAGCGTCACGGTGCCGGCTGCAATCTTACTTGCGATCGGTCGCAAGCGGAAACTCCCCGCCCCCGAGGTCTTGAAATTGCTGGAAAGCCTGCGCCCGTATGTGAGCCCGGAGGAGTTCGTCACGTTTCGCTTGATCGTAGAAGGGAAGTATCCCCGCAAATGAAGGTCACTCGCTCGGTCCGACTCTCTGAGGAAACCATGAAGGCTGTGGCCTTTCTGCAACGGCGTCAGGGGGATGATGCGTCGGACGCGATTCGCAGGCTGGTTCGCAGGGGTCTTGAGAGCGAGTTGTCCGAGCTCTACAGCCGCGGAGAGATCAGTCTGCGTCACGCGGCTGACCTCCTTTCCCTGACAGTCCGCGAGTGTCTCGAGCTCTTTGCTTTGCGGGGTGTGTCCGGGAACGTGACCATGGCGCAGGCCTTTGAGGCGCACTCGGTGGCCGAGTGCCTGGCCGACTGAGCTTCGTTCCGCCAGAAGGGCTGGGCTGACGTCACAACGTCCGCAAGCTCAGGCAGTGCGAGTCGGAGTTGGAGAAGCGGAGCCTTTCCAAGGGTTGTCATCGTCCTTTAGCATGTGTTAACGTGCTGGGCATGTGCCTTCGGACGGGAATCCTGTTGCTGACCATGCTGCTGCTGGGCGGATGCTCGGGAGCTTCGCTCAACCCCTCCGGGACCGCGGCCCCGCCGCCCGGCCCGGCGGGAGCCTCAGCCATCCGACTCAAGCTCCGGCTACCCGAGCTCGAGGCACGCTCGAATCGCGGCGAGATCCTCCAGGTGGTGGTGGAGCTGACCGATCGCAACACCCCCGACCCCTCCAGTCTCAGCGGCCGGCGGGTGGTGGCCAGCGGGGCTGCCGGCGTGGAGCCTGGAGCCCGGGAGGTGCTGGTGCTCATCCCGGTCGTCCCGCCCGGCGACTGGGACGTACAGGCTTTCGGCAGGGACTCGCAGGGAGTTGTCGTTGCCGCTTCCGACCCCACCCCTCTCACCATCGGTTTCGAGGCGCTGGTGATCACGCTGCAGCTGGTTCAGGGGGGCGCTCCGATAATTCAGAGCCTGACTTTGGCGCCCCTTGCCCCCAGCATCGCGGTCGGCACCACGCAGGCCTTCCAGGCCACCGATGAGAGCGGCCAGAGTGTGACCGGTCAGGTGAGCTGGAGCTCTTCCGACCCGGCCGTGGCCAGCATCGACGCCACCGGCCTGGCCTCCGGTCTTGCGCCCGGCACGACCACCATCACCGCATCGCGCAACGGGGTGCTGGCCACCACCAGCCTGACGGTGACCGCGGCCACGCTCACCTCGCTGGCCATCACCCCCCTCACCCCTTCCGTGCCGGCCGGCCTGACCCAGCAGTTCAGTGCCACCGGCACGTTCTCGGATAACTCCACTCAGGACCTGACCGGCCAGGTCACCTGGAGTTCGAGCGCAGGCGCCGTGGCCAGTATCGATGCGGTCGGCCTGGCCACCACCCTGACCCCGGGAGTCACCGACATCGGGGCCACGCTGAACGGTGTCAGCGCCCAGACAACGCTGACCGTGACCGCTGCCATCCTGCAATCCCTGGCGGTGACCCCGCTCGACCCGAGCCTTTTCTCCTCGGGCCGGGCGCGCCAGTTCACCGCCACCGGCACTTTCTCGGATGGCAGCGTGGTCGACGTGACCGAGCAGGTCAGCTGGACCTCCTCCAATCCGGCCGTGGCGAGCGTCTCGGACGTTGCTGGCACGCGCGGGCAGATGCGGACCAGCGGCGTTGGCACCATCACCATCCAGGCCCTGGTGGGCGCGGTCGGGGCCTCCACCAACGTGACCATCACCTCTGACCCGCTGGTGCGCTTGCTGGGCGAGCAGAACTTCCCGGTCGGCCAGGGAGCCCAGGCCATGACTACGGGCGACTTCAATGCCGACGGCATCCTCGACATCGCCACCGGCAACGTCAATGCCAACACCGTCTCCGTGCTGCTGGGAAATGGCGACGGCACGTTCCAGCCGGCCCAGGACTTCCCCACCCAGGTCTTTCCTGACGGCGTGAACGCAGGCGACTTCAACGGCGACGGCCGCCTGGATCTGATCGCTTCAAACAGCAACTCCGACAGCGTTTCGGTGCTGCTCGGCAATGGGAACGGCACCTTCCAGACCGCTGTGAACTCGACCACCGGATTCGGGTCTAACCCGAACGGGGTGGCGCTCGGGGACGTGAACGGCGATGGGCGACTCGACGCCGTGACCGGCAACTTTAACCTGGATCAGGCCGCAGTTCTGCTCGGGAACGGAGACGGCACTTTCCTGGCACCCCTTCCTGTCGGCGTCGGCAACGCCCCCGACGCCATCGAGCTGCTCGACCTGAACGGTGACGGACTGCTCGACCTGGCCACCTCGGACTTTGGCGGCGACGAGGTCTCCACGGCGCTGGGGAACGGCGACGGCACCTTCCAGCCGGCCCAGAGCTTCGGAATTGCCAATGCTCCCGATGATCTGGCTTTCGGGGACTTCAACGGGGACGGATTGCTCGATCTGGTCACCGCCAACGGGTCCACCGATGACGGCTCGGTCTTCATCGGCAACGGCGACGGCACCATGCAGCCGGCAGCGACCCTGGTCCTGCCGGCCGGCTCGCAGCCGTTTGCGGTAGCGGTGGGAGACATCAACGCCGATGGCCGGCTCGATCTGGCCTTCTGCAATCTATCGCTGGACAGCGCCTCCATCCTGCTCGGGAACGGCGACGGCACCTTCCAGGCTCCTCAGAACTTCGCCATTGGCTCTGGTCCGGCGGCGGTGGGGCTGGCCGACCTGAACGGGGACGGCTGCCTGGACCTTTTCACTGCCAACCTGGGTTTCCCGGACGACGTGGCGGTGAGGCTGCAAGACCCGGTCAGCCCGTAAGGCTCAGGGGTAGGCGACGAACGCGATCTGGCGCCCGACGGCGTCAGAGATGGCCCCCGATGCTGTCGACCAGAAAGCGCCCCTGGTCGTAATGACCGAAGATGCGTCCGGCTCCCGGGCCGCTCCAGGCGTAGAGCTCGTGGGTGGAGGGGTGCTTGCCCTTGCTCCGGATCGTCTTGATGGTCTCGGACTTGAGCAGTGGGCGCACCTCGTCGAGCCAGGCCGACAGGGCGTCGAGCGTCTCCTGGATTTGCGTTCGTCGGGCGGGGGGAAGCTTCTCGAAGTCCTTGCGCGCCGCCGGCAAGACCTCGAGCTTGCCTGACAGGGGAGCGAGCACCTGCTCTCCGAGCAGGACGCCCTTGACCCGCTGCCAGACCACGTCGCCCCAGACGCTGGTCGAGACCAGGTCATCGTCCACAATCAAGAGCGAGTCGGGGATTCCCTGCACCTCGGCAGGCGCCACCTGGTAGCCCATTCTCAGCTTCCTGAACACGAGTTGGAAGTTGCGCAGCTCATCGGCCTCTGCCAGGCGCACCGGGAGCCGGGGAATTTGCATCAACTCGTCTGAGCCCTCGAAGAGGAACACGCAGCGGTCGGCGTGGAGCATCCCGAGGGCCTGCAGGTAGGCATTGATGGACTTGAAGCCCCCGGTCAGGTTCAGCACGATCTGCCAGCCCGTGGCCCGCCATTCCCAGTATTCCTCGAGTTGTCTGGTCAGGTCGGCGAGAGCCTCTTTGAAGTTGAGGGCATTGTCCGTCCGAAGGCCGGCGGCGGTGAGGAGCTGTGGGGCCGGAGCCAGGGCGTTTGCGATGACCTCGACCGCCCCCCGGCCGACTGCCGTGTCGGTGTGGAGGAGCAGGTGCTGGACTTCCTGCGGGGCCCATCGACGCATCACCGCTCCGATTCCGTTGAGCTCGGCGCTCAGTCGACACCGCTCGGCCGCGTCGGCCTGGCGAAGCTCCTCTCGCCGGCGGGCACTATGCTCGGTCAACCGCGGGAGCTCGTCGGCGCTCAGCTCGGGGAGATTGGCGCACCGAGTCAGCCAGGAGCGGGTCTCGTCATCGGTCTGGTTGGTCAGCACGCTGGTGCCGCAGGTGGTGAGGAGCAGGAGTTTGGACGGCATGGTGGCCCCTTCGGAGCATCAGCTCTTCCCATCCTGCAGAACCTGGAGGATCTGCTGGCAATAGCCCTGGGCCAGGGTGAGGTCGGCCTTCGGGATGATCTGATCGCGGCTGTGCGCGGTGGGAGTGCGGACCTTCGAAAGCAGGCTGAAGCGCTCGTTCCAGTAGCCCTTGTCTCGCCCCATTCGGGCTCGGAACACGGCCCACTCGGCAGCGATCACGGCCCACAGGTCCATGGGGTAGGTATAATCTAAAAGCGAGACTCCTGCCGTCCCGAAGCTCTTCAGCTCGCGCGCCATGCGCTCCTCGCAGCCTGTCAGCATCTCCTTGAGCGGCTTGTGGCGCTGGGACAGAACATCGACCCAGCCATCCCCCAGGGCGGCCAGAAGCTCCTCGCGGATGAACTCGCGCAGGGCGCTCTCGGTCTCGCGCCACAGATCCCACAGAGGAGTCTCGCGGGCGCAGCGCTCGAGGTATGACTGAAAGTGCTCCGACCAGCCCCGCCAGAAGCCCTGACCGTCCTGGCGGATCAGGCCGTAGCGCTGCAGTCGCTCCAGCGCCCCCACCGCGAGATCGAAGCGGGGGCCCACGCAGATCTGAAGCAGGGCAGAGAACGAGTCGTCGGATTGCAGCACTCCGCGCAGGGCCTCATAGTGATTGAAGGTACCCGCCACCGCCATGGCCAGGCCCTCGGTCAGGGAGCGTCGATCGAAGGCCTGGCAGAGTACCATCTCGCTCAGGTAGGGATGGCCTCCCGTGAAGCGATAGAGCTGCTCGATGTCTTCCTCGGTGGCCATCCAGTCGGGCTGGCAGCGAGCGACCATAGTCGCCAGCTCCGCGCGCTCCAGGGGGCCAAGGTAGTGCTGCTCGCAGACTCCGTCCAGCGTGGAGACGTCGGTGAGCTGATGCTCCAGGGCTCGCAGCGACCTGCGGGTCACGAACACGGCCGAAAGGCCCGTCTCGTGCCGGTTGTTGACCAGCTCGCGCACCCGCTGGATGGTCAGGGCGGCATCCTCGAAATGGCGCACGTGGTCGAACTCGTCGATCACCACCACCACGCCAGGCACCTCGCGATTGCGAAGGAACTTGAGCGCCCGGTTGAGGCAGCGATACTGGCCGTAAGGATCCGCTGCCGGGCTCGGGCGATGGGCCTCGGGAAGAAACACCCCGATGGCCTCCAGAGCATCGCACAAATCTTCGTGGAGGCTGCGCAGGAAGCTGGCCGAGTCGGCCGTGGTGGAAAGATCGAGGCACAGACACACCCTGCCCGGAGAGGCCTCTCGCACCCTCCGGACTACCTCGGCTGCCAGCGACGACTTGCCGATGCGGGGCTGCCCGATGATGCCGAAGCTGCCCTGCCCGGCGGCCAAGCGCTCGGTCAGAAGGCCAATCTCGCGCTCGCGACCGACGAGGCGCTCTCCCACCACGACGGCACCGTAGCCCGAGAAGGGGTTCACACGGCACCGGCCAGCACCGGGTTCTTGCGCAGCCACCCGGCGAATAGAGTCACCCGGATCGAGACCCGGCCCGAAGCATCACAGGTGGTGACCTCGCGCTCCTGCAGATCGCGCAGCAGGCGTTCCCGGTCGGGCATCTCGGGCAAGTCGGCGGGCCAGGCCCCCGAATCGAGGCTCGAGTGGTTGGCGATGGCTGCCAGAAGCTCCAGATAGCGCTCGCGGGCAGCCTCGGCCACCGACTCTCCGGCCGCGGTGATCAGAGGATCGAAGCGCTCGATGGGGAGTGCCCGCGGGCCTTCTTGCAGGTGACCTGCCACGGCGTCGACGTCGGCCTCGGTGATGAAGGGCGCCCGGCGCTCGTTGAGATGACGCACCAGGTGGTCGCAGAAGATTTGCAGGTAGAACGGGCTCCCGGCCGTTTCCTGGAGCACTCGCTCCAGAGCCTTCCCGCGATACCGCGAGCGGGTGTCGAGCAGGATGGGCTTCTCGGCCAGAGCTCGGGCTTCGGCATCGGAGAGATAGGTGATCCTCTCGTCGTGGGTCACACCGAACTCGTTGGGATAGGCTTGCTTGAACCGGGGCATGGAGTCTTGCCCAACCACCACCGAGCTGAAGAGCTTTTGCTCGAGCAGGGCTTTCCAGTGGCGCATGAAGGCATGAGGGAGCATCCCCTCGCGGATGTACTCGAACAGGTAGGTGAATTCGTCGATGAGCAGGATGAGGCGCGGAGAGCTGTAGCCCCGCCCTTCCATGAACCTGGTGCTGGCCCGCAAGGCTGTGCGGATCGAGTCCAGCGGCCTGGCGACGACCTCCTGGATTGCAGGCCAGTCGGCCGGTCGATCCCCCAAGACCTCGAGGAGCCGATCCTCGAGGCTGTCGACCAGAAGGCGAGCGAAATTGCCCTCGGGGCAATCCCGGGTGTCCAGCAGGCCCAGCGCAAAGTCGACGCAGAGGTTGGGGGGAGTGATGAGACGCTTGAGCTGGCGGAGCACAGAGGATTTCCCGGAGCGCTTCTGCCCATAGAGGACGAAGCACTGCCCGACCGGCCCCCGCACGACCTGATCCTGGATGCGCCCGATGAGGTCGGTGCGGCCAAAGAACATCGCCGGCTCCTCCACCACCGTGCCCCCCGAGTAGGCAGCATAGGGGTTGCTGACCGGCTGGAAACTCTCGGGGGTGCCGATCCGGACTGGCAGGGAAAACTCCTCGGTCGCCATCTGCTGGCCGGAGCGAGTGCGGAACCGTACTGTGGCCGAGACGGCGAAGGCCTGGTCAGCCAGCTGGGCGGGAGACGGGCGCACCCGGGCCCGCACCTCGCGGCGCTCGCCACCGCGGAGCACCGCCGGCGAGTGAGCAGGATCGAGCATCACCAGGCCGTCAGACTCCTCCACGAGCACGTCGAGCCCTTCCACCGGTGCGCTCCCGATGCGCGAGCGCACCTCCAGAGCCAGCTCGATAGCGCCCTCGCGGTCGGGCACATAGTAATCCTCATCGAGCAGGTTGGCCAGCTCCAGAGCCGGTTTGGAGCGACCGGCAAACTCTCGGAAGTCGTTCTCGAGCTGATTTTGAAGCGATTGGGCGATGTCCCAGAGCGATTCCACCGAGAGCCTGGTGGGGCAGGCCCGCACTTCCAGGCAGAACTGCCCCAGCTCGTGCTGCAGCCGCGAGCAGCGGGATTCCTTCTCCAGGTAATCGGTCTCGGTCCAGTAGACGCTGGCTTCCCCGAACAGGCTCCCCAGTGTTCTGAGGCGCTGGCGGTCGAGCTCGAAGCGGGTGGTTTCGGCGAGCCGTAGCAGCGTCTGGGTGGAGGTGGTCAGGCCGGCTGCAGAGGAGGGCCGGTCGGTCAGGGCCTTCAGCTCAGTCTCCTCCTTGCGGACGCGGTCCATCTCCTCGCGTCGCTGGCGGTCGATGGTGGGAGGGTCGAGGGCGAGACCGGGCAGGTTGCGCACCTCCTTGAGGAGGCGTTGAATGCCCTCGGTGGAGCGCATTGCGATGTAGGGCAGGTCGAGCACCAGTCGCTCCCAGCCCTGCTGGTCGGACTGGAAGCGACGGAGAACGGCTGTGGTTCGCACATTGCCGTGCTCGTCGAGCAATTCGCCAGGGGTGATGGCCTGACTGTAGTAGGTGGCCAGGAGATAGCCGAGAGGACGGTCGACAGAGCGCTCCCGGGCCAGATTGACTGCCTCGGTGAGGTAGCATCGGGCCACGTCGCTGTGGAGGCTCTCGTGCATGCTGCTCTCGCCCTGGAACGTGAAACAGCGGTGCAGCAACTCCCGGGTATCTTCGCCGACCTCGGGGCACTGGTCCGCGATGGCCGCCATGGTCAGCAGATACTCGGCCTTATCGCGGGGTCGGCGACCCTTGATGCTGCCCAGGAGCCGATCAACAGCGTTAAAGTCCTCGGCCGTGTAGAAGCCCTGGTTGCGGGACCGATCATCGACGCCGCGATACTCGCAGTTTCGCAGGATGAACCGCGCAAAGGGCGAGAGCTGGCCCAGAGTCAGGTTGGTGAACTGGACCGTGATCTCCTCATCGAGCGTGGTGCGGGGGGTCTTCTCAAGAGTGCGGGCCTGTTTGCACTTTTCGAGCAGGTCCTTGATGGCCGGGTCCCACGGGTGGCTCTTGAGGAGGTTCTGCAGCACCCGGCTGGCCTCATCGAGCCGGTTGGCGGCGTAGAGGCAGTAGGCGCGTTGCATGATCAGATTGCGCTTCTTCTGCCCGCCTTCCTGACCGGCCAGGACCTTGAGCAACTGCTCGGCCTGGTCGTAGCGCTGCGACTTGATCAGGATCTGGAGCTTCAGGTTGTCCAGGGGACGCGTTTCGGCGAAAGCCGGTCGGTGGTTCTCGAGCAATCGAAGGGCAGAGTCATAATCCTCCAGTCGATTGAGGAGAGCGGCGCAGTCCATGATCGCTGCTCGCTTGTAAGGACCGTCCTGGGCGACCTCCTCCCGATAGGCCTGCTGGGCGGCCTGCCAATCGCCGCGCTGCTCGGCCAGCTTGGCCTGACGATAGGCCCCGCCAACGCGAGGAAGGGGCCCTGGTTTGCGGGCGGTGAGCAATGGTCTCTGGCTGACCGACGAGAGCGACAAGTCCAGCAACATGGTAATCTCGACCGGCAGGTACTTCGGGGGAGCCATCCGATCATAGTGGGTGCGAGTGAGAGCCACTCGCTGGCCGACGATGCCCTGCTCGAGTTGCGCGGCCAGAGGTTGCGAGAGAATGCGATTGAGGTGGAAGTAGTAGGTGCGCTTCTGAGACTCGTCCACCGCGAAGCCATACTGACGGTCGGGGTAATAGGCTGTGATTCTCCCGATCAGGGCTCCGGGCATGGGGGAGGGGGCTTCGGGGGGAGGGCCGATTTGCGGAGTCCAGAAGATGGGCGACTTTCCGAGGAGCTCGCGGGCCTTCTCCAAGTCTTTGGCCAGGAGCTTCCGGGCCGCTTCGGGGTTGGACTCGGTGACGCTGAAGGCCAGAATTTTCCAGGCAAGCTCCTCGGAGTTCAGGTATGCCTTGAGCGCCTGGGCCAGACCCGGAATTTCGCGGCTCTCGGAGCGATGCAGACAGCGCCCGAGACTCTCGAGCAACTGGTGGGCAGGACACGCCGGCGAGGTGGGCCTGCCGAGCCCCAGAACCAGGGAGTGTGCGGCGTCGCGATAACTCTCCTGCCCGATGCAAAGAGCAGCCAGGCGTACTCCGCAATCGCCATGGCCGAGCCGCAGACCAGCCATGTAGAGCTTGCGGGCTTCGACCGGCTCCTGCAGATTGGCCGCCAGCCAGCCAAGTTGCTCGAAGAGAGCTGCGCTTTTCGAGCGCTCGGCCACCCTGGCCATGGCCGAGATGTCGGGTCGAAGCTTCCAGGGCTTGCGAGCAAGCCAGTGATCACAGCGATTGCGAAACAGGACCAGCTCGTTGCGGTCATCCGGGCTGAATGCCTCCAGTTCGAGCTCTGGGGGTGGCAGCTCGAGCACCGGTGGGGGAGAGAAGTCGGGAAGGCCGGCCCCGCTGGTTGGCGGATCGAGTACCTGCTTCTCGGGAGCCCGCGGACCAGGGTGAAGACGAACTCTCAGGTTGGTTGGTGGCTCGGGGGCGGACAACGTCGTTGGAGGTGGCTCCTCGGGGGCTTGACCCGTCAGCGGCGGCTCAGGTCCCGCAGTTACCCGAAACGCCCTCAGCTCCTGGCCTGGAACCCAGACCAGGTCGGGATCCTTCAGCAGCAGGCCGTCCTCGTGGAGCTCCAGCAGAACTCCCTGAAGCAGGTGTGGCGCATCAGTCAGCATCAGCTCCAACCGGTCCCCCGGTCGAGCGTGCCCTCGAAGAGCATTGAAGGCACCCGAGCTCATGGGTCACTCCTCTCCGTGAAGGTAGAGTGATTCTACAGGGGGGGAACGACATCTCGTGTCGTTGCAGTCGACCTGATCTTGGGTTCAAGTTCTCTGCTCCGAGGTGGAGGCCGGCGGTCGTGGCCAGGAAGGCGCGGAGGCCCATCGCACCGAGCGCCCGCTACCAGGATGAAAGGCTGGCGCCAGTGACTGATCTTCCCCATTTTCACCATAAGTTAGTGAGCGCTTGGTGGAACCTGCACGTCGCGTTTTGAGCGATGTCGGGCAGGTGCTGGCGAGCTTCCGCGACGCCACCGTCGTGGTCGGCGGTTGGGTGCCAGAACTCTTGCTGGACGGCCCCCCACTCCGGGCGCATCGATCTGGACATTGTTGAGCTGCTCGAAGAGCTACCTTGCGAATCGACCAGGTCGTGTCCCCGCTACCGGACAGCCAGCTCTTGGAGACCGACTCTCGCGCCTGGATCCTCGATTAGCTGAAGCAGGCGCGAAGCGGTCGGAGACGGAGAGCGAGTCCCCTGCTCCCAACTTTGCACCGTCTTTACAGATACGAGAAAGATCGCAGCAAATTGGCTCTGGCCCAGGCCGAGACGCTCTCGAAGAGAGCGGACCTCTTCCGGGCCATACTCGTGGGACAGGGGCGGGAGGGGCACCTGGTGCCTTGTCGCGCGAAGCTCCATCTCGCCTCGCTCATGGGCTATGCCCTGCTTGAGCCCCCTGCTAAGCCTCTCAAAGAGTCTTGCTCGCTTCTTCATTCCTCTGACCTCCTCCAACGCTCGAGCACCTTGGCGCGGTATTCCTCAGCCAGATGCGACAAGAAGCGGCGTTCTTCCGGACTGAGATCTTCCGCTTCATCCTTGTCGTAAACATCAAGCATCAGGAATTGGGCGGCCTCCGGGATGTGGAGATAGATGACACGCAGACCACTTCGTTTCCCTTTACCGCGTCTCGGATCGCGCCACCGAACCTTGCGCAAACCGCCACATCCACGGATTACCTTCCCGCTCTCCGGCGCGGCCATCAGGAAACTCTGAAGCTCCTGATAGTGCGCGTCCGGCAGATAGTCTTGGACCATTTCGGTAAAGTCTTCCGTCTCGACGAAGACAGTATACTGACCCCCTGAAAGTTGAAACCACCTCTAAGACATGGTGAACCTCGTTC
>CAYYHB010000075.1:0-7017 GCA_964471395.1 uncultured Burkholderiales bacterium
GAAGGGCGCTTCGTCATCGCCACCAGAATCTCTTCCATTGCTCTCTTCACCCAGGCGGCCGTAAGCGTGAGACGCCTTTCCATCGCCAACCGGCCAAAGCCCTGACCGGGGGCCTGGAGGTGTCTGAGCGTGCTCAACGCTCCGCGGGAACAACGTCTATCCGTTCGTCCGAGACCGGCTGCGCGGTCTGGTCAGCTACTTGCTGCGCGCACCATTGAGTCTCAATGGCCTTGGACTACTACGAGGCCAGCCTTTGACGGCGATGCCAGACCGGGCCCCACGCCATCGCGTTCTTGGCGACCTGGCTCGGCACATTCCCAAAGCGAGGTCCCGGAGAACCGGGACGAGACGAGCCAGCTTCCTTTCGACTATGAGACCCGTCTTAGATGCTTCATTGGCCCTTTGCAGGAGATTTGGCTTGTGCCCTGGTGCTCGAGGACCCGGCGTTCCTGAACTCGAATATTCCTGTTTACGATGGCTCTGCTACCTGTCCCGAATGGTTTTGCACTACCGGTCGACGAGGCGTTCTTCCAGTGGTTGCACTCGCTGGGATATGCGGGCCTGATCTGCGGTCTCCCGCTCGGCTACGCTGCCTGGCATTTCCAGATGACCCTCTGGTTGGCGGTCTGCCTGATCATTGTGGTGCTCTCTTTGCTGGCAGTCCTCTATCGCGCAGGGCGAAATCTTGACATTGTGAGCCGGGAGATTCAGACCTGGAGCTGGTGGCCCGGCCACGTGACCAGGACGCAAGACCTGAGCCGGGCTTCCACTGTCAAGCTGTGGCGTGAGCCGGTGGTGATGGAGCGGGGCAGGCACCAGGACTGCTATGACCTCTACCACCTGGGCGTAACGGTAGACGTGCAGGCGATCCCCCTGGCCTCCTACCTCGACTCGCTGGAAGCTCGGGTCACGGCCGAGCGTCTCTGTCGCACGCTGGACTTGTCGTTTCAAAACCACCTGGTCGACCCCCCCGAGACCCGCAAGCCCGATCAGCTCGATCTCCCTCTCAAGGACCGCCTGGAACCGTTCCCGGAGCCAACCCGGCCAAGCAGTCTGCAGGCGGAGTACCGACCCGAAAGCGGGGGTCTGGTGGTGCGGATCCCGCCGCTTATGAAACCCGGGTCAGACAACCTGATCGTGCCGATATTCGTGACCTGTCTGGGGGGAACGTTCTTTTGGTATGTGCAGGAGGGTTTTCTGTCAGGGCTCATCGGAGCTTTGTTCCCCGCGCTCGTCTCCTCGCCGATCTGGTGGAATTGGCTCAAAGCGTCCAGGTTGCAGGAAACGATTCGCCTGGGGAAGGGCTTGCTGGAGGTAGAATCCCCCTATCGCGGGGGCCGCATCCCACTCAGCCGACTCGAAGACCTGGAGCTCCACGCTTTCCAGAGCCATGGCAAGAAGTTCCGCAGAGGGATGGAGCGATACTTCACCTGTGGCTACCTCTCGGCTCGCAGCGACCAGGCAGAGGTGCGGTTCGGTGGCGGTCTGCAACGAGAAGAGCTCGAGTACTTGCGCGACCTCTTGCGCAGCGAGCTCTCGCGCCAGCCTTAAGGGTCCTTTCAGACACAGCGGCCAATCGGCTCCGGTTGGCAGATCACCAGGCAACCAGAGCCCCTGACCGCATCCGCGCGGGTGGCAACAGGCTCTGGACCCCTCACCCGCACCGAGGGCCAGCAGATAGCCAACCCGGCCGGTCAGCCAGCCGACCGGCGCGGCACCCGCACCGAGCCGATGACCACCGCCTGCGCCTCCTCGCGAACACCCGAGGAGCGGCCATCGGCTCGACCCAGTCCCGCAGTCACCAGCACCCCCACCTGGCCCTCGCTGCCCACCGCAAAGAGCCGTCCATCGCCCTGCACCAGCTCACGCACCTCCGAGCCAAGCCGGAAGCGCTCGACCCCGGCCTCCAGGTCGCACCAGAGCACCTGGCCCTGGCGGGTGCCCAGGGCCAGGTAGCCGCGCCCCTCGCTCTCCAGGCCGACCGCGCCGGTCAGCTCGTCACCCTGAGCCAGGCGCACCTGGTAGTCGCCCGTGCGAACACCCTCACGCCCCAGCTCGACCTCGCGCCCTCCCACCCGCAGCGTCATGCCGGGTAGCACCCGCGAGTCGCCCCGGGCCAGCAGGGGCGGCGATTCGCGTTCCAAAACCGTATCCGTCTTCTCGACCAGAGAGCCGGCGATCTGCCAGTCCAGCACGGTCCGCGCGGGGATCCCTTCGCACAGGCTATCCATCCGGATGCGCTCGAGCTCAGGCATGGGGTGCTCGTCCTCGGCTACCGGGCCGAGGTCGGCCACCTGGCCGGGTCGGCTCAGGTCCAGCTTGAGCAGGCGCAGGCCCTTGTCGGGGCCGTAATCGATGCAGACGGCGTAGGCAAAGCCCTGGTCAGGGGTCAGAAAGAACTGCTTGAGCAGGCGCTCGTCACCGATGGGGTAGTTGCCCGCCAACTTTCCATCTCCGGCCCGCAGGGCGAAGCTGCGCCCTTCCCAGAGCAGCACCTGGCCGTTGTCGAGCGGCACCAGCGAGTGGGTGGAGGGACGCGCCTCATAGCGCACCTCTCCGGTCGGGCTCCAGCCCACCACGCTGCGGGGTTGGCCTCGGCGGGTCTGGCCTTCGATGAACCAGATGCGACCGTCCTTGCCCTCGCGAGCGCCCTCCAGGGCGTCCTGGCTCAGCTCGCGGCGCTGTCCCTGGCGATCGAACAGGGCCAGGCGCCCCGGGTAGCCCTCCCCTACCAGCAGCCCGTGGCGGGTGGCCTGCACCGAGTTGCCCAAAAAGCCCACCTCCTGCTGGCCGAGCGGCTTGAGGTCGGGGGTGAAGTGGCGTAGGAAGCCCTGGTCGAGCAGCGCCAGAGCTCCCTCCCACTCGGCCAGGCGGCGCTGGAAGCCGAACTCATTGAAACGGAACTCGCCCGTGACCTTGCCGGTGGCGGCCTCCAGGCTCACGAGGCCCAGGCCGGTGCGCACCAGGTAGCGGTCCTGCAGGGGGCGCACCTCGCCGATGTGGGTATCATCCTCCACCTGGTAGGTGAAGCGGGCCTGGCCCTCGCGGTCGTACTGGCTCAGCTGGTGGCCTCGCTGGTGGCTGACCACCAGAGTGTCCTGGTGCGAAAAGACGTCGTCCGCGCTCAGCTGGCGGGTGCGCTCGAAGCGTCCGTCAGCAAGCGGGCGGAAGACGTCCATCCGTCCGACCGAGGCCAGCATGTCAGACTGCGGTCATCTCGTCCTTGCGCACTTTGCCGTCAGCCCCGATGATCAGGGTCTCGTGCACGGTCTCGATCATGGAAACGTTGTGGATGCTGGAGATGCGGGTCTCTCTGTCGGCCAGGCTGAAGGACACGACCTGGCGCACCGAGCCATCGCCGTCCAGAGCGTAGCTGCGCTGCTCGAAGTTGCTGCCGGGCAGCTCGCTCCAGTTCCGCCCCAGCGTCTTCTGGGGGTCGGGCAGGATGCCCACGCTCTCCCAGCCCAGGCTGTAGTAGCCGTGCAGGGTGGCGACGCGGGGGTCGGAGGGCGACAGAATGGCCTCGGCGCCGAACGAGGAGCGCAGCTCGCGGGCGATGGCCGGGGAGAACTCGGCGCCGGCGGATTTCCTGCTGGCGCTGGCGGTGGGCAAGGTGGAAATGTGCATGGTACCTCCCTCTCTTCTCGGCGGGAGTTATATGCCTGCGGACTGAAAAATCCCTGAAACGTCAGAGCCGCGTCAAACTCAGGCCAGCTCGCGCACCCGGCCCAGGGTTGCCTCGGGCCAGCCCGCCACCCGCGACTCGGCCACCACCCGCACGATCGGCTCGGTGTTGGAAGGACGCACGCCCAGCCAGGACCCATCCGCAAAACTCAGGCGCAAGCCGTCCAACCGGTCGGAGGTGGCCTCGGGGAAGGCTGCCTCCAGGCGCGCGTAGAGCTCGGGCAAGGACGGCCCGAGCGGCAGCTTGTTGCCCACGTGGTGGTAGAAGGGCAACTCCTCCAGCCGTTGGGACAAAGTTCGCGCATCGGATGCCAGGCACTCCAGCACCAGGGCCGTTCCGACCAGGCTGTCGCGGCCCAGCGAGACGGGCGGAAAGATCACTCCCCCGTTCCCCTCGCCGCCGAAAGCAAAGCCCTCGGCCGAATGCCTGGCCAGGGCCCGGGACAGGTTCACCTCCCCTACCCGGGTCTCCACCACCCGGGCCCCGTGGCGCGCGGCCACGTCGTTCACGGCCCGCGTGGTGGTCAGGTTCTTCACCACCACCGCCGGCCCGGGACGAGTCGAGAGCACGTGCTCCACCACCAGCACCAGGGTGGACTCCTCGCCCGGGGCGCGGCCCTGCTCGGTCACCAGTGCCAGCCGGTCACCATCGAGGTCCTGGGCCAGGCCCAACTGGCAACCATGGGCCAGAACGGCCTGGCACAGGTCTTTCAGCGACTCGGCGGTGGGCTCGGACTCGCGCCCCGAGCGCACCACCGCCGTGAAGCAGCCCAACCTCTCCAGGAGGCGCACCAGCAGCTCCTCGCCCGCTCCCCCTCCGGCGTCCACGGCCACCCGCAAGGCGCGCCGTCGGATGCGCTCACCGTCAACCTGGGCCAGCACTCGCTCCAGGTGAAGCTCCAGGGCCCGCTCATGCATCTCGAGCAGCTGGCCGGGTCGACCCTGACCCGTGCCAGACTGGACCAACGCCTGCAAACGCTCGGTCTGGGCCCCATCCAGCACCGTGTTCTCGGGCCCCAGGAAGAACTTGAACCCGTTCCACTGGCTCGGGTTGTGGCTGGCCGTCACCATGAGGGCCCCATCGGCCTGAAGGGGCTGCATACAGCACTGGATGGTGGGCGTGGCCACCACTCCCAGGTCCAGCAGTCGCCCTTCCGGAAGCCCGCGGATCAGAGCCTCGAGCAGCTCGGGGCCGGAAGGACGGGTATCCCGGGCCAGGAGGAGGGTGGGGTGAGGATTGCGCTCCGAGACCAGGGCCCCGAAGGCGCGCCCGTAGCGCTCGGCCACCTCGGCCGTAAGCGACTCGCCCACGATGCCCCGCACGCCGGAATAGCTGACCTTCAAACTCATGCGGGATAGGCCGTGCGGTAGTAGTCTTTCAGCTCGAGCCGGCGGGCGGCCGCCTCGTCCACCAGGGCGGTCGCCTGGGGATGAAGCTGCAGAGCGGTGGCCGGCACCAGGCTGGTGATGGGACCCTCGATCACGCGGGGGAGAATGGCGGCTTTCTTGGGCCCGGTGGCCAGCAACAGGATGCGCCGCGCCTCCATGATGGTGCCCACGCCCATGGTAAGCCCGTGAGTGGGAACAGGGCCGCCCCGGAAGTTGTCCAGGTTGGCCTGGCGGGTGGAGCTGTGAAGCGCCATGACGCGGGTGCGGGAGCGCAGCGAGGAGGATGGCTCGTTGAAGGCGATGTGGCCGTCCTCGCCCAGGCCGAGGATGGCCAGGTCCAGCCCCCCGGTAGCCCGGATGGCCTCCTCGTAGGCCCGGGCCTCGGCCGCCAGATCGCTGGCCAGGCCGTTGGGCACGCGATGCTGGGTGGGGGGCAGGTTCACGTGGCGAAAAAAGTTCTGCTCCATGTAGCTTGCAAACGAATCGGGATGCTCGGGGCCCAGCCCGACGTACTCATCCAGGTTGAAGGTGCGGGCCTGGCTGAAGTTGAGCCCGCGGGCCGAAAGCTCTCGATAGAGGGCCAGCGGAGTGCGCCCGGTGGGCAGAGCCAGCACCGCCTGAGGTCGCTCGGTCAGAAGGCCCTGCACCAGGTCGGCGGCGCGCCGCGTCACGTCGTCGGGGTTGAGGAAAATCACCACTTCCATCTAGCTCAGCCTCCGAATGCGTTGCTCCACGTCCTGGCGGAACCGATCCACATGGGCCAGCACGAAGGCGACCGGGTCCAGGGAGGGGTCTTCGACCAGGGCCGTCATATCCATGGCCAGCTCCAGGCAACTGGCCCGATCAGCGGCATGGGACATGTGGTAGGTGGCGTTGGCCCGCTTGCGCCCCTGGGTGGCCAGGTCGTAACGCTTGCCCCCGGCGATCTGCGAGTCATAGACGCCCATGAGCGACATGGTGAGGTTCTCGTGGGCGCTCACATCAAAGGCCACCTTGTCGGTGTCGAGCATCCAGTCGAGACCGCGCCAGACCTCGCAGCCGTAGAGCTTGTCAGGCCGGTGTGCGCAGGAGCGCAGAGCCTTGATGACGGCCAGGGTCACGGCCACGTGGGTCTCGTGCTTGTCGGCCAGGTTGTGGGTGTAAACCTCACGGGGGCGCGTGGTCTGGAGGATCTCGATCAGATCCTCCACCAGTCGGCTTTCGGGGGAGCGAACCTCGGCGCTGGAGTAGTCGAGGCAAACGAGGGCCGCGTAATCGCCGGTCATGGCCGCGCGCTTCTGCTCATTGAGGCGCACCGAGCGCATCTCGTCGTCGGAGTAGCCTGCATACTCGTCCACCCGCGAGCTGCCCCGGCCGTCGGTCACGGTCACCCCCGTAAATCCGCGCTCGCGCACTTGAAAGCATTGCAAGATCGCCCACCAGGTCATGAACTCGAGATCGTCGGGATGAGCCCCGATCCCCAGGTGCGTCGTGCGCGCGAAGGCCTCCGCGGGGGGGCGCCCGTCGGGGATGTAAAGCTCAGCCGAAGGATGACTCAGTTTCAATGTTAAGAAACCTTCTCGAATCGCTGAAGGGAATCCCTGTTCTCGACACCGAAATTCTCTGAGTGCTAGTTGACGATGTAGGGGGAGTCTACGGGCCATATCCGACACCGTCGTCACCACCCGCCCCCGCCGCTCCTCCCCCCGAGCCACTCATCTTCGAAGAGCCCAAGGTCGAGTATCTGGTTGACTTCTCCGAATCAGCCTTGAGCGCTGCTCACGACCTCATCGCATCCGACGAGGCCAGCAAAGTGGCCGCTTCGCCCGAGGAGCCATTCGCCCTACCGGAGTGGGAGCTGGCCGCTCACGACGCCATCGCTGCCGACGAGGCCAGCAAAGTGGCCCCTCCGCCCGAGGAGCCATTCGCCCTACCGGAGTGGGAGCTGGCCGCTCACGACGCCAT
>CAYYHB010000075.1:7117-20485 GCA_964471395.1 uncultured Burkholderiales bacterium
CGAGGAGCCATTCGCCCTACCGGAGTGGGAGCTGGCCGCTCACGACGCCATCGCTACCGACGAGGCCAGCAAAGTGGCCCCTCCGCCCGAGGGGCCATTCGCCCTGCCGGAGTGGGAGCTGGCCGCCCATGATGCTATTGCGGCCGCCGAAGCAGCCAGGAGCGATGGGATCGTCGACCTGCCCGCCGGGATGGAGGCCTGGGAGCTCGAGGCCCACGACCGGATTGCCGAAGAGACCAGCCAGGAAGGTGCCTTCGTGGAGGCCTACGCGCGCACCCTGGGCATCGGAGCTTCAGGAGGAAGCTCCTCGAACTGGGGCTTGGGCCAGTCGGTGGCTGCGGCCGATCTGGGGAAGCAGGGCGTAAACGCCTCTCTGGCCGCCTTCGACTTCTCCAAGTCGAGCAGCAATGCGCCTCGCGTGGCGATGGGATCGGCCGGGGGTTGGGGGGCATTGAGCTACCTGGCCGGCCAGGATCTGGGCAGCCCGTCCGACTCGGGCGAAGCCGGCGTGGCTACCCTGGAAGCGATTTCGGCGGCGGGAGACGCTCAGGACCTGGCCCGAGCTCTGCGACCGGGGCTCTCCGAGGTTCCTCAGCTGGCAAAGGCCAGCGGGGTGGCCAGCGGAGGGCTGGCCCTGCTCGAAGGTGCCAACCAATTGCGGCTGGCTGATGGCGACCGCGAGCAACAGGCGCTGGGCGGCCTGAAGATGGCTTCGGGCGTGCTGATGATGATGGCTCCCATCCCCGTCATTGGCCAGGGGGCTTTCATCGCCGGCTCGGGTCTCTACACCGGGGTGATGCTATACGAAAATCGCGACAACATCCAGGCGGCAGCTGGCAGCGTGCCCGACTGGGCTTACGCCATCGGCATGTCGATGCCCGGCTTGAATGTCGTGGCCATGGCCGGTCTGGGCGTCAAGCACGCCGACGACCTGGGCGGCGCTCTCAAGAGCGGCGTCCGTAAGTTCAACCCGCTCGACTGAGCACCACCTTCAGCGCTCTGAGCTCGCGCTCGCGCACGTTGACGGCCTGCTCGAACTCGCGCTCCTCCAATCCCTCGGGCTGAAGGAACGTGGCCACCACCTCGCTGCCATCGCCGTTGGGCAGCACTCTCATGGCCACGCTCCAGCCCCCCAGCTTATAGTCGAAGAGCCCCACTTCGGGCCGGGAAACTACCGCCAGCGTGAGTTCCCCCTCGACTCCTTCCACCACCCAGACTTCGCCCTGGCGGCGCACCCGGCGCACGGTCAGCACCGCCCAGCGGGGCCAACTCTCCACCTCGGCCAGGAAGGACAACACGTCCTCCGGCGAGCGCCGGATGCTGACCGAGGAGGTGCGCGATCGGCGGAGCATCACCAGAGCTTCCTCCGAGGACTCCGCCTCCCTCTATAACGGGAATTGGCGCGGAGTGTTCAACATCAAGGTAGAGCTCAGTGCCTCATCCTGCCAGGTGGTGACCACCCGCCATTGGAGGAATATGCATGGCAGATTTTTCAATAACCTGCCATCGGACCAGGCGGGGGCTCTTCGGTAGCTCGCTGGCGGCCTGCTGAGGGTCGCCGGGCGATCTCAGGCTCTGGCTTGGCGTGGGTCTACGAGCGCGGGCAGCTTATCCTGACCGACCGAACCGCTCGGCCACGGCCAGCCAGAGCTGCTCCTCGCCGTCCTGGTCCTCCAGGCTCCAGCAGGCGGCCAATACTGCCTGGGCATAGGCCCAGCCCTGCAATCGCTCGCGCTCGAAGCCCAGCTCCTCAGCCAGCAACGCGATCCTCCTCTGAAGGTCGAGCCCCAGAACACGCTCGCGGGGATTGCGCAGCAGGGCTCCTACCTCGTAGGCCGGCTCGCCCACCACCCCCTGCGGGTCGATGGCCAGCCAGCCCCGCTCTTGCGACCAGAGCACGTTGTGCTGGTGCAGGTCGCCGTGCAGCAGCACCGGCTCGGCCTGGGAGACCAGCAACTCGCGGTAGATGCCCTCGGCCCGGTCGGTCTCAAGCCGCACGCGGGAGAACCCTCTGGCCCAGTCGTGCAGGCTTGGAAAGCCTCCGGGCGGGGGAGGCCTCCAGAACGTGCGCATCACTCCCGCCGCCAGGCGCAGGGCGCTCTCGTCCTCGACCTCGGCCAGGGGAGTGCCCGGGGTCAGCTCCTCCAGGATCAGGAGCTCGGGCTCCTCGGCCAGCAGTCGCACCATCCCCACCCCGTCGCACCAGCGCAGCATGGACGCTTCGGCCGGACCCGGGCGGTGCTTGAGCACTACACCGTCTCTGCGCTGGATCCGGATGTTCACAGGCGCGCAACCCTTTCTCGCAGCGTTGGTGGCATTGTAGCGGCATGCAAGTTCAGTCCATCGCAATGCCCCTGGCCTCGTCGCGGCCTCGTCCCACCGAGCCCGAGCCTGGACTGAGCGGGCAGGACCTGGTCGAGGCCGGCGTGCGGGGCGGCATCGCTTACGGGATCGGCATCGGCTATCCCAGCGTCTGGCTGCACGAGATGGGCCACGCGGTGGCCGCCAACGCGCTTTACCAGGGAGCCAACCCCCGCATCGAGGTTACGCCCTGGCAGGGAGGCGTGACCTACTGGCGCCCCGGTCCCCTGACCGAGCTGGGCCAGGAGCTGGGGCCCAACTACTCGCGCGCCGCCGTCTCCGCGGCCGGCACGCTGGTAGACGTGGGCCTGGCCACCACCACCTTCGCGGCCGGCTACATGATGCGCCACAAGCGTCCCGTATTGGGCAGCGTGCTGATGGGCTACGCCGGCTTCACCATGGTCAATACTGTGGCCTACGCCCTCTCGGCCCTGGGCGCCGTCAAGGCTGGAAACGATTTCGCCACCATCGCCACCATGACAGGCATTCATCCCCTGATCACTGCTGGAGCGCTGGCCGCGATCCTGCCGGCGGAGTATTTGCTGTTGCGCCACCTGGAGAAGAAGGGAATTCTATAAGCGCGTCTCGCTGGAGAAGCTCGAGACTCACGGACCCGGCCTGCGATGCTCTCGCAGGCTCACCGACCCCGCGGTTAGGAGAGAATGCGCTTGAGAACGATCACAGGGATCTGCCTGGGGGCCTTGCGGGCATAGTCGTGAAACACAGGCATGAGGTCGGCCTGACGGTCGAAGAGGCGCTGGCGTTCCTCGCCCTCGGCCACGCGCGCGCGAACGGGAAACCGCTCGCGGCCGACCTCGAGGGTGGCCTCCTCGTTGGCCACAAGGTTGTGATACCAGTCGGGATGGGTGGGCAGTCCAGCCTTGGAGGCGATGATCACGAAGTCGTCCCCGTCAAGCGTGTAGACCAGGGGCGTGACGTGCGCGCGCCCTGATTTTGCGCCCCTGGTGGTCAGGATCAGCACGGGCGCACCCGCGAAATCTCCGCCCACTTTTCCCGCGTTCTCGCGAAATTCCGCGATAATCTTCTGGTTGTACTGATTCCAGTCGATACTCATGCAGCGCCATTTAACGCCACCACGGACAGGCCTGCATCGCGGTCGCATGGATGGCGCCGGACGTCTTCGGGCGGGTCCGGTCAAGCTCGATTGCGCGCTACTGTGTATTCCAAGTGATCGGCTGCGTTCACAAGGGCCGCGGTCCTGGTCCGTTCCTTGATACGGGCTCCGGCCTGGGCCGCCACCGGGCCTCACACAGTGAGGTCAATCCTCGGATTCCTGGTCCGGATCGTCGGGGTGCGGGTCGACTGTCAGACGGAAGAAGTAAGAACCGTTGGGCACTACGACATCTTGCTCGTCCCTTCCATCCCAAAACGTCTCCCAGTGTATGCTCTGCTGCGTTCTGGTGTCGGGAGCAGCTTCGAGCGTGACCCTTCCCGAGAGAGTCCGCAGCGTTTCCCCCTGGCCGGTGACGAGCCTGAGCGTCCAAACCGATGGGGTCGCTTGCGAGAATCCGACTTGAAGGATGTCGGCGGAAACCGTGGCACCCGTCTCGTCGGGGTGCTGGGTCTCGAGCTCCAGGGGCAATGGGTGGACGGCAAGATTGAAGATTCCCACCGTATGTTGATGGCCCGGTTTATCCAGAAGCAAGAGCAACTCACGGCAGGCTTTCGGGCTCGTTGCGGACGCCACGGAGGCGACGATCTTGTAGACACCTCGATCCGGCGGTCCCTTGTCGGCCGGATTCCAGGTTGCCTCGAAGCGAAGCGGGGCATCCGGGGCCGAATCGGCCGCGAAGACTGGCTCCGTCTTCGATTTCGGTCCCAGTACCTCGATCCGCCACTGGCAAGGAGGGGGCGGTCCCGTACCGCTCCACGCACCCTCCGCGCTCACCCGAACCGGACCGATCTCGGGAGGCTCCGTTTTGAGACCGATAATCCGGACGGCGGGCTCCGAAACGGTCAGGTCGAACTGGTCGGTGACTTCGAGGTCGCCCACTCTGGCTTGCACGACGAGTTTGTAGGGACCGGGAGGCACGAACCGTCCGGCCTGATCCCTACCGTCCCACGTCAGGGATTCGCCCGCGGACGCAAGCGCAAGAACCTCTTTCTCATAGCCGTCCAGGACTCTGGCGGACCAGCGGGCCTCGGTTCCAGAGCCACCGATGGTATGGAGAAAGCTCCTGACGTACACCGCCTCGTTCGCGGCGGGGGCGAACGAAGATACCGACGGTCGGGAGCAAAGGAGGAGCGCTTTGTCGGGCTTTCCGGCCAAATCCTCGTAGCGAACGTAGCTTTCCAGGCCCACCAGCGGGTAAGCATCGGCCGCGGCGGTAATGTCCAACCCCGCACTGTGCTCGCGGTCGGGCTGATACAGATCCCACCAGAACTTGATATGGCTCGAGCTTCCATTCCACGGTGCGGGAAGGGGAGAGGCATCGACTCGCCAGGTGGGGTGCGAGCCTCCGATGGCAGACCCTCCATAATCCCACCAGAAACTCATTTCGACCGGGCGGGTCAGGTCGAGGAGCGCTGGGTTCGCCTCGAACTGAAGGCCGCGCTGAAAGTAGTCCTCATCCAGAATCTTCCCACCATTCGCAGTTACTGTGAGATGGTAGGGGCCGGATACCGGGCATCCAAACCGGGGCTGAAGAGGGAACTCGGGAACGCCCCGGAGGCGGATGTCATCGACATCAAGAAAAGCCGCGTTTTGGAGCCAACCCTGAATCGACACCAGGGTAACGCCCTCGGAGCCCGGACGGGTCGAGTAGTCGAAACGAAGCCTGATCTCCGCGTCTGCCGGGAATAATCGAAAAGCTCTCTGCGGCTCGTACGGGTCGTCCAGGGCGACGGCCGAGACTGCTCCTGGCGGCAGTCGCCAATAGAACTCAACGTTACCGCTGGACTCTAAAGGAATGCGCACGTCGGGACAGACGTGGCGGAATTGACTCTCCCCCACCAGAGCACGCTGGGGGGTATAGGCCCGGAAGGGCTGAGCATTCCCTTCCAATTGGTAGAGGGACTCGGAACGCCTGTTCTCGGCTACCGCTTGTCTCAACCTGGATCCGCCGGCGGATTGTCGTTCGGGTGATCGAAAGCGAGAAATGACTGCTCGGAGCTTGTCGGAGCTCAGGGAGCCCGTGCGAATTCCAATCCATCCATCGCGAGTGTGCACGGACATTCCAACGAATCCGACCGCACTGGAGTCTCCACTCTCCGCGTACGCGCCGAGCCTGACCAGAAAGAGCAGGAACAAAACAAAGCGCAAGAGCAAATCATGACGTCATTCGAATTCGCGCCGTCGAAACCCTTGTGCTGGCGACGCCAGGTGACGGCGAGCTAGAATGTAGCGCAATCGGCTAGTAGGGGCGCAAGACGCGAATGTCATCCATTGGGAAATCCCGCGTGTTCAAGGTAACCAGGGTCTTGTCGTGGGTGCGGGCGGTGGCCGCGATCAGAGCGTCCGGCAACAACAGTCCATGGCTCTTGAAATAGTTGCGCCGGTAACTCCCGGCAAGGTCGGCGACCCGGGTGTCCACTTCGAGAGTGGGCAAACGGTGCAGGAGCGACCAGGTCGCTTGCTCTTCTCCTGCCCTCAAGCCTCCGAGTATCTCGGCCCGGGCGATGACGGAAATGCTCAGACCATCTGCCTGATGACTCTCGAGCCATTTCCTGGCTTCCGGCCGACCACGAAGATGGTCAATCAGAATTGTCGTGTCGATCACGAAGCTCACGCTCGCTCCACTCCCGACGCATTTGCTTTACCAGGTCCTCGGTGGTCTCGGATCGCTGCCCCCACGCACCGAACGACGTTGCCAATGCCTGGCTCAAAGCATCGGCATCGGTCTGTCGGAGATAGATCTGCACGGCGCGACGAATCGACTCAGCCAGCGTGATCCCTTGCCGCTGGCTCAGTTCGACGAGACTCTCGTAAGCATCCTGAGGCAGGTATATCTGGGTTCGGTGCATGCTGTATAGGTTCTACAGCATGTCTGCCAGGGCCTCCTGGGAGCGGGGGATCAGTAGCTGTCCACCACCCGATGCTCGCGCGCTCCAAACCTCCCCAACCGGGTATCCGGGTCCTACGGCCCGCCCGCATACCCGAACGGCTGGAACCCCGGGCCGCGGGCGATCTCTTGCTGGGGCAATTCTTAGCGACGCGCTGAATCGCTTTTACTACACCTGTTTCACCCCGCAATCGCGGCAGTCGGGAAAGCGAGCCCTCGGCCAGCAAGCCCCGGAAGTTGGTGGAGCAGTGGCTTCATCGGTGCTCATCTCCTCACCTTTGACAGCGATTTTGAGCGCGTCGAGCTGGGCTCGAACTACGGAGTGAGGAGGGAGAAGTCCAGGACCCGCCAGTCTTGTCGCTGCGCCTCGCGTCTCGCGCTCCACGCTCGCGAGAGCCCACGCGCAGGCCTACCCTGCTAGCGGCCAGAAGGCACGACCATGCCTGCTATCTACCGCTTTGCGTTCACCCAGATCAACGAGGTCGAGGCGCTGGCGCGCCAGACCGAGCAACTGGGCTTTGATGGCCTGATGCTTTCGGACAGTCAGAACCTTCAGTCAGACCCCTACGCCTCGCTCACGCTGGCGGCGCGGTGCAGCCAGAAGCTCACTCTGGGCACAGCCGCCACCAACATCGAGACGCGCCATCCGGCCGTGACGGCCTGCTCGATCGCGACCCTGGACGAGGTTTCCCAGGGGCGCGCGCTGCTGGGAGTGGGACGGGGCGATACGGCCATCACCAGGCTGGGCATCAAGCCGCGGCCGTTGCCCGCCTTCGAGGCCGCGCTGAAAGAGCTGCAGGCCTACCTGCGAGGGGAGACGGTGGGCCCGAGCCCGATCGTCTGGCTGGCGGGGCGGCGCAAGGTGCCCCTCTCGCTCTTTGCCTCGGGGCCGCGCGCCATCGCGCTGGGGACTGCCTGCGCTGAGCAAATAACCCTGGCGGTGGGGGCTGAGCCGACCTGGGTGGCCTGGGGCAAGAAGCTGGCGGGCTCGACCCCGGTGGGACTGGTCGTGTTGCTGGGCCTGGGCGCGGGAGGGCGCGAGCTGGTGCGGGGAAACGTCTCGCTCTTTGCCCAGTTCGCGGGGGCGGCCCGGCGCGTCCCTGGCCTGCTCAGCCCGGAGGACTGCCAGTTGCTCGACCGCGCCGATCAGGCCTATCGGGCCGGTCAGGCTCCCCTGCCGGTCCCGGACGACTTCGTGGAGCGCTTCGCCGTGGTTGGGGATCCTCAGCACTGCCTCGACCGTCTGCGCGCGCTCCTGGCGCTGGGGCTGGATCATCTCCTGGTCGTGGGACCCTGGAAGACGGCCGACCCCAGGCTGGTGGCCGAGCACGAGGCTCTGCTGCCCGATCTGTTACGTCAGCTGACCTGACCGGGTCTCCAAGCCCTCGCGCCCAGAACCACCGCTCACTCCTGCAAGAGCTCCAGCGTGAAACCGCCCGCCACCTGCTTGCCGGCGGCGTCTTGCACCAGCCAGTCCTCCACCTGATCCAGCTCGACCGTCACCGACTGTCCCTGCCGGGCCGTGCGCACCTCCACCGGGGAGTTCTCCAGCGTGCCGCGCAGCGAGCGCTCGTCCAGCTCTTCGACCCGAATCCACATCAGCTCGGTGAACTGCCCCTGCGTGAAGGGCACCTTGACCAGGTAGCTGTGCCCGGGTTGCTGGCTCTGGAAGGCCGCCCGGAACTCGGGCAGGCGCTGGCGGGCGGTGGCCACGGCCTGCTGCTCGTTCACAGCCACCGACGCCGAGGGCGCGCACCCCAGCAAGACCAGCAGCAGCAGCCAGTAGATCACGGGCTCGATTTGCGAGGCTGGGCCAATCCGATCACGCCGCAGCCGATGCGGTCGCCCGAGTCTCCGGTGGGCTGGGTCTTGAGGTCGTCGGCTTTGGCGTGCACGATGACCGAGCGACCCAGGATGGGATTCTTGCCCCCACGCACGGTCACGTCGTGCAGCACCAGCTCCAGGTGGGCCTTGCCCTGGTCGTCGGCCTCCAGGTTGCCCAGATCGCCGGCGTGGTGGATTTCGGCGCTGGGGCCGGCGTGCTGGTGACCATCGGGGTTGAAGTGCGAGCCGGCGCTCTTGGCGGCCGGGTCGGTGCAGTCCCCCCACTCGTGAATGTGGAATCCGTGCTTGGAATTCGGGGTCAGGCCCTCGATGTCGGCGACCATCTTTACGCTATCGCCGCTCTGGATAAACCACACCACCCCCTCAGCCTTCTGACCGGCAGTGGGATGCACGACCGCTACCGCCCAGTCGCCTTCGTCGGCGCGCACGCTTCCGAGCAGGGTCAACATGGCGGCTCCAGCCAGGATCATAGAGCGGAACTTCATCGGGGCCTCCTCGAGCACATAAGCTCAGGACCGCTTCTCCAGGGCTGCCCGGAGGCCTTCCGCGAACTCGGGGCGGGCGTAGCTGTCGGCCTGGCAGGCGGCCTCGCGCTCCAGCGCCCGGGTCAGCACCTCGCGCGGTCCGCGCAGGGTGACCAGGGTATCGCGCACGGCCTCGGGGCCCCCCTTCAAGACGGCCCCAGCCACACCGCGAGCTAGCTCCAGCACCTTGCCGGGCTCGGAGACCTGGTTGATCAAGCCCATAGACAGCGCTCGAGCCGTATCCACCATGGCGCCCGTCAACAAGAGCTCGCGGGCGGCTCCCGGGCCCACCAGGCGGGGCAGGAAGTAGGTGGATCCCATGCCCGGGTGCAGGCCCAGGCGGGCAAAGGGGAAGGAGAAGCGAGCTTCGGGATCGGCCACCCGCAGGTCGCAGGCCGTGGCCAGCACCATCCCCGCTCCCACTGCGTGGCCGTGCAGGGCCGCGATCAGTGGCACCTCGAGCTCGAGCAGGCCCAGGAAGGAGGCGTAGAACTCCAGCATCAGACGCCGATTTTCTTCTCGACCAAGAGTACGCTTGCGCTCCAGCATGCCGAGGTCGCCCCCGGCCGAGAAGGCGCGCCCCTGACCACACAGGATCAGGGCCCGGGGCGGGGCCGAGCGCAGCACGAGCAGCATCTCGCGCATGGCCGCGGCCATCTCCTCGCCCATGGCGTTGAGCCGCTCGGGATCGTTGAAACGCAGCTCTCCCAGTCCAGCTGACTCGGAATACAGCAGCAAGCTCATCAAGTCTCCCGGGGCGGGCTGTCGAAGGCCTCGCGGGCCGCTCGCAGCAGCATGATGGCGCGCATCCGGGCCGCCTGCTCGCGCAGCTTTCTGGCCATCTCGCGGGCCTCGCGGCGGGTATCCTCGGTCCAGTTGTGCTTGTCGCCCATGTCGGCCCAGGCGTCGGCCAGGTTGGCCAACTCTTCGAAGCTCAGGCCTTGCAGATGCTCGGGCAGGGGGGATTCGGGGTCCAGCACGCGCCTATTATCCCACCGGCCTGCAGGGTCGGCAAGCGGGATCCGGGAAATCCCGAGAATGCTGCATGAGCGCGCTCCCCTCTCTCCTCTTCAGATCGTGCTCGCGCTCTGGATCACCGGCCTGGTGCTCTACCTGATGGTGACCCGCATCGACCTGCCCTACCTCGTGCACGTGACTCCCCAGGCGGAAGTGGTCTCGCGCAGCCTGTCCGCGGCTCGCAAGGAGGCCCAGCTCAAGGCGGCCACCACCCCTCGGGCCCGGGTGACCTTGCGCTTTCGCCCCCGAGGAGGCCCCTACACCCAGTTCGCCGCCGACGAGCAGGTGGTCAAGCTGCCCCCAGGCACATTCCTGGTCAACACTTATGGCGACATTCCCGCTTCCGACAGCCTCGAGCTGGATGAGGACGGCTTTCTCTACAGCGAAAAGGGGCCCGTGGCCCGCCTTCGTCTGCTGATCGTGAACGGGTCTACGCCTTCCATCGGCAGGGTGCTCCAGGAGAGCGGCAAGCTGCCTGTGGTGGAATAGGTAACAATCCTCTAAACTCTCCCCCACATCGATTCGCTACACTGGCTTCGTGGCCACCTATACCCTCACGCAGGAAAGCCCCGTGATGAGCCGTCAGCTGCTCGGCCGCATCCCCGCCGACGCCTATGTCAAGGACCGTCCCTTCGTGCCCAACGTGCCTCCGGCTGACAACGGCGAGACCGACGTCTACGAGCTGGCTCCGGAGCTGGACGCCGGTGGGGGCATCCGCATTCTTCGAAGCAGCGAGACGGTAGAGGCCGAGCCCTACTCGCCAGGCCGTCGAGCTCTGGCTTGCGGACTTCTGAGCGCAGCCACGGCGGCTACCGTGGGAGGGCTGACGGGTGGGCTGCCGGGGGCACTCACCGCCGGCCTGACGGCCCTGGCCCTGGGCGGCGCGCTGGGAGGCTGGAGCGCCCGTCACGATTCGGTCGGCGTGGTCACGCGCGAGGAGAAGGTGAGCCTACCGGTGATGACCGGCTACCGCCGGGGCACGCTCGACGAGCCTTACACCAAAGGGAAGGGTCGGCTACACTACGCTCTGCCCACCATCGAGCACCGCCCGGTGGGCCTGGTGAAGAAGCAGGAGCTGACTCACAGCGCCATGGCACCCGAGAAGGCGACCCTTCTCAGCGCCGCCCTCGGAGTGGCCGTGGGCCTGGCGGGGGGGATCGGCTCTGTCCCAGGTTGATCGACAGCTCATCGAGCGCCAGTTGGTCACCTTCTGCGGCTCGCTCGACGTGCAACGAGTTCCTTACTTGCCCGTGCCCGTGATCACGTAGCCGCTGATCTTGCTCGAGCCGATGTCGTAGGAGTTGCGCTTGACCGAGTCGGAGGAGTTGCCCTCGATGGTGGTCACCTTGCCGCCGTTCACGCTCTCCACGATGCCGATGTGGTCCACCGTGCCGTCGCCCTGCCAGTCGAACAGGATGGCGTCGCCGGGCTTGGGATTGTACTGCCCGCGGTTGCCCCAGATACCCTTGTTCTGGGCCCAGCTCTTGATGGTGGGGCAGTAGTTGCGGTTGGAGAGCCCGTCCAGGTTGAGCACCCCGTGATCCTTGAGCAGGTTCATGGCCCAGGCGGCGCACCAGGGAGTGCTGGCCGGATTGATGCCGCTCTTGCCGGTGACCGACTGGATGGCCGAGGTGTCGCGGTTTTCGTGCATTCCGATCATGGAGCGGGCTTTGTCCAGCATCCCTTCCACGCCAGGCGCCACCGGGCCGGTGGGGATGGGGGCTCCGCCGCCGCCCGTGTTGGCCCCACCGCCTCCGCCCACCGAGCCGCCACCACCCAGGGGACCGCCACCGCCACCGATGCCACCGAGGGGGCCGCCTCCGAGCAGGCCTTCCATCCCGGGCATCATGGTGTTGCCGCCCATACGGCCCAGCATCAGCCCCATCAGCATTCCGAGCAGATACTGGGTCAGCATCATCTGCTGGTTCATCATCTGCATCATCGGATCCATGCCGGCCATGGGTGACATCGGATTCATCATCAGGCGGTTCTGGGCCGCTCCCAGGTTGCCCAGCATCGGCCCGCTGCACGCACAGCAGCCTCCGGCGCTCATTCCGTTGGCGGCTTGAAGGGCCAAGAGTGCGTCCATGAATCCTCCCTGACTTTGCTCGTCTGGTTTCAGGATAGCCCTGCGGCCCCATCCAGTCATGGGGGCCTTCTTTGCCAGTTTGTGACCTTTCTTGCCGAACTGTTAACAGGCTCGTCTCACGCAGGCTCCAGACCAGGGATTGCCGTGGCTCATCTGATCCGCGCTGTTTGTTTACCGTCAGCCTGGCCACGGCAGTCTCGGCGCGGGGCATGCGGGGCCCTTTCCGGGGCGAGCTGCCCGCAGGCGGCGCTCAAAGGCTGCCGGGCTGCAAACCACTTTCTGGCGCACCTGGTCGGTGGTATGGTCGCGAGCAAACTCCAATCAGCTCTGCTCGGTGTCCGGCTTGGCAACACGGGTGATCTCACGGATCTTGGCATAGCCGACTTGACCGGTTCGGAAGTGCGGAAGCCCTTCCAGGACATTCATGATGCGCAGGAGGTTGCTCGCCTTCGGGGGCTCGAGATCGAGCGTGGCGATAGCAAACCCGAGGGTACTGCGAAAGCCTGAGGACTTATAGGCTCTCGTGCGATCGATGGCCAGCAACCAGGCTCCAAGCTCCCACTCGCTTTCAGCCATTGTGCGAGCCGCCCGGGCTGCTTCGCGTAGCATCTGCTGGTGGTCATGACAGGTAAAATTGGACAAAAGTAGAGACATGGGAACACCTCGGTGTTGGAAATTCGGCCTTCAGGGCAGCCGGCGGAGATACTCTGTGAGTATGGGGATTGGTTCTTACCTTCGTTAAATATTTTGATTTTCTGTCGAAAGCAGGTTCGTTTCTTGAATCGGCGGTTTCGAATTTTTGTTCGAGCTGCTTGCTCGTTGAATCGACAGAAGTGGCTAACTGCAGAGTGCGGTCCTGGGATCTCGTGCCCGAGGATTATCTGAGCGTGTCCAGCTCCTTGAACAGTTGCTCGGCCACGCTGCCGGGAGCGATCGGCTCCAGGGTCCGGTCGCCCTCGAGCGGCGTCAGCAGGTGCTTGCCGTAGTCCAGCTCAAAGCGCCTGGTCGTGGAGCGATTCCACCAGCTGGCGGCGGGATCGCGCCGCAGCAGGGTGAAGCGCACCTTCATCCCCTCCCGCTGCAGGCCTCGCAGGGCCACGTAGTACTCGCGGCCCTGGGTGTCCCTGGTGACCAGGTGCCAGTTGTGGCTCCACTTGTCCAAGACGATCACCAGGAAGATCGTTGCCAGCAGGGCGACCAGCCATTTCAGGCCTCGGGGGGGCTTCATCGCACCGCCTTCAAATCGCGCAAGTTGACCTGCCCCTGCCCCAGCACGTAGACCCCGAAGGTGGCTACCTCGGTAGAGACTGGCAGGCTCAGGGCCAGGCTCCCCACGCGGGCTTCCAGGTGGCCTTTTTCGGGCAGGATCAGGCGGATGAAGAAGGTTCTGCCGGAGGGCAGCTTGCGAAACCGTCGACCGCTCCTGTCGTCGCTGAATCCGGCCGGCGGGACCAACTGCCAGAACATGCCCGGATGGCGCAGGTCGGCCGTGGCCAGCATGCGCACCGCC
>CAYYHB010000076.1:0-18305 GCA_964471395.1 uncultured Burkholderiales bacterium
AGTGTGCTCCAGGGGCTTCTAAGGGGGGCGGGAGAGGAAAATCTCTCAAAGTGCGCCGGAAGGCCGGGATGGCCCCTTCTCGGCCCCGGGAGGGGGCATCCGGGTGAGGGGTTTGACTCGTGAGGATTAACGAGGTAACCCATGGGAAATTTCCATGATAGCGGAGCGACGCGTTCGAGGCGGGTGGTGGCCCCGGTGACCGGGCGACCCGACGCGGCGCGACCTGGCTTGACGTAGAGATCAGGTCGTGGTGCTGGAAGGGTAACTCGGGTCGGGGCTGGCCGTGAAGGGATCCACCTTCGAAAGGGATGCTCGAGGGAATCATTCGCGCCGGCCGACACTCTCTTGAGTTATTCTTCCGACATCTGCAGCATGGAGAGACCCTCTTTCATCATTTCCGCCGCAGAAACGATCCGGTGTGCCAATCTCCGCAAAGGGGAGGAATCTGCATGGTTTCAACTAATCTCTCTTCTCCCCATCCAGCCTGTGAGAGTAGAATTGCACAAATTGTTCCCGATCAATTTTGGAGCGCGCAGCAACCAGGCGCGGGTCCTCTGACGTGACCACCCGGCTTGCCCACCAGAGCCTGGTCCAACAGCGCTTGCTCGCGGAGGATTTGCTCAGAAAGCGCTCTTCCACCGACGCCGAGCGCTCTGTCGAGACGCTCGGGCGCCTGGACCAGGGCGGCGCTATGCTGTGCGATGGGGTGGGCCTGGGATTCTCGGGCAAGAATTTTCGGTTCTGACGAAGTGATTGGAGGGGAATTCGATGCACTGCCTTCACTGTGAGCACCCGAACACAAGCGATGACGCTTACTGTGATGGCTGTGGACGCCTCCTGGGACCCTCGCCGGTGGCGACCGCCCCGGTTGAGCCCGAGCCGCAGCAAGCTCCCCCGGACGAGGGCGAGACCGCTGCGCCTGAGCCGCTCCCGAGCCCCCCCGCTCCTGAGCCGTTCCAACTCCATCTCGAGTATGACCCCCGCCTGAACCTGGCGATGCAGCAGAACTCGATCCCCACCGTCAAGCGGCTGACTGTGACGGGTGAGCCGGGCAGGCGCGTCGAGGTTCGCGTCGAGCTCGAGAGCGGGCTGTCCGAGCCGTGGTCTCAGGAGGCCGTGTGCCCGGCTCGTCTGGAATCGGTTCGGCCCGTGCTCAGGCCCGAGCGGCTGGTCAACGTGCTCGAGAGAGAGCAGGGCTCGCTGCGGGTCGATGTTCTGGTCGAGGGTCAGGTCCATCAGACGCGGAGCTGGCCGCTCGAAGTGCTGGCCTACAACGAATGGAACGGCTCTTGCTCTTTGCCCGAGCTGCTGTCGGCCTTTGTCATGCCCAATCATCCCGCCCTGGAGCCGCTCCTCAAGAGAGCCAGCACCTTCCTTGAGGAGTGGACGCAAGACGCCTCGCTGGATGGCTACCAGTCCAAGAGCCGCGAACGCGTCCGACAGATCGCGGCCGCCCTGTTCGACGCCGTTCAAGACCTGGGGATCACCTACGTGACCCCGCCGGCCAGCTTCGAGAAAGCGGGCCAGAAAATTCGCACCCCGGACCAGGTCGTGGACGCCCGCATGGGCACCTGCCTCGACCTTTCCGTGCTGCTTGCGGCGGCCATGGAGCAGGTGGGTCTGAACGCCCTGCTGGTCGTCGTCAAGGGACACGCCTTCCCGGGAGTCTGGTTGATCGATCATCACGGCCAGAAGACCTTCAGCGAGGATCCAGACGAGGCGATCAATCGCTGCAAGCTTGGTGAGATATGCTTTTTTGACTCCTCGGCGGCGGCCCAGAAACTGCCTTTCGAGCGGGCCGAGCAGGCGGCGCTGAGCTACCTTGAGCAAAGAGAGCTGGTCTTCGCGCTCGACTTGAAAGCCTGCCGGCTGCGCCGCTTTCTCCCGCTTCCCATGCGAGTGCGTGACGGCTTCACTCTGGTCTCGCATGAAACCACCGAGTATGCTCCCCAGGCTCCCAGCGGCGAGCTTCCCGCGCTTGCCACCCCCTCCGGTGAGCGCAAGAGCCTCGACCCGGCCAGCGCCCGCCTGGAGCGATGGAAGAACCGCCTTCTGGACCTGACTCTGCGCAACCGGCTGCTCAACTATAAGACCGGTTCCAAGAGCCTGCCCCTGCTCGGTCCGGCCGCCGAGCTCGAGGATCGGCTCTATCAAATGCGGGCCAAAGGCCTGCAGCTCTATCCCCGACCGGACCGACGAGACCCTCGCCAGCTGGAGGGAGCCGACCTCCCGGATCTGGTGGTGGAGCTGGGCCAGGGCCGGGTCTACGTGGATCTGACCCGCTCGGACCTGGACAAGCGCGTGCTCGACCTCTTCCGGACTGCCCGCACCACGATGGAGGAAACCGGCTCTAACACGCTCTACCTGGCGGTCGGATTCTTGCGCTGGTTCGAAACCACGAGCAGCGAGCGGGAGATCCGGTCGCCCCTGATCCTGTACCCGGCGGAGATCGTGCGCGGGTCTGTTCAGGACCCCTTCCGCTTGCGCCTCACCGACGAGGAGCCGCGCGTCAACGCCACGCTGTTGCGCAAGCTGCACACCGACTTCGGGATGGATGTCAGCGGCCTGGACGAGTTGCCCGAGGACGACGACGGGGTGGACGTGCCGGCAGTCATGCAGCGGTTCCGGCAGGCGGTTGTCTCTATCCCTCGCTGGGGGGTGATTGAGGAAGCGCAGATCAGCCTCTTCTCCTTTGCAAAGTACTTGATGTGGCTCGACCTCGAGCAACGGCGTGACCAGCTCTTGGAGAGCCCCGCGGTGGCTCGCCTGGTCACTCGCCAGGGGAACGCCGACCCGCTGCCCGATTACCCACGGCTGGACGAGGCCCGCCCGCCCTCGGAGGTCCTCTGCCTGGTGGACGCCGACTCCTCCCAGCTAGAGGCCATCTACAGCGCCGAGGACGGGCACAGCTTCGTGCTGGAGGGGCCACCCGGAACGGGCAAGAGCCAGACCATCACCAACCTCATCGCCCAGATGCTGGGGCGGGGGCGCTCGGTTCTGTTCGTGTCCGAGAAGCAGTGCGCGCTCAACGTCGTCCACCACCGGCTCGCGCAGGTGGGTCTGGGGCCTTTCTGTCTGGAGCTGCACTCCAATAAAGCCAGCAAGTCTGAGCTACTCAACCAGCTTCGGCAGACCGTCCAGGCCGGACGCACGGCCCCGCCCCGCGACTGGGCGCCGCGCTCTCACCAGCTGGCCGAGTTGCGCCAGCATCTCAATGATTACTGCGAGGCTGTGCACCGGCCCCGGGCGCTGGGCCTCACGGTCTACCAGGTCATCGGCGAGCTGACCCATCTTGGCCCCGGCCCCCGCGCCGAGCTCGGGGACCTGGGCGATCTTTCCCGCGAAACCATGTTGCGCTGGGAGCAGAACGTCGAGCTCTTGCAGCGGGCCGCTGCCACCGTCGGAGCGGTGGCGACCCATCCCTGCCGGGGCGTGCAGGTGGCTGACTGGACGCAAGAGTGGCAGGACGCGTTTCAGCGCTCCCTGAGCTCAGCCCAGGCTGCCTGGGGCCAGGCCGCAGAGTCGCTCGAGCGCCTCTGCGGCGAGCTCGGTCTCCCGGCTCGCGACTACAGCCTGGCGGACATGGATCGCTGCCAGCTCGTCTGTCGGAACGCGCTTGCCACGCCCGGAGAGACGCGTGGGCTGTTGACTGGCCCTGGTTGGAAGGAGCGCCGCCGGCAGGCCGAGGAGTGGCTCGGCTGGGCTGACCGCCGGCGCGAGCTCTGGCAGGGCCTGGAGCCGAGTTACGACGAGAAGCTGTTGAGCCTCGAGCTCGATGGGCTTCAGTCGCGTTTCGAGCTGGCCAGCAAAACGAACGGCCTGGTCGCTTTCTTCAAGTTCTGGGGCGACCGGGGGAAGCTCAAGCCGGTCGTCCGGGGGAAGAGGAAAGGCTACGCCCAGCTCGTTGAAGATCTGAAAGCAGCCCGCGAGATCGTCAATCTCGACCGGCAGCTCGGCGAGGCTCCGGCCCAGGCTTTGTTCGGTACCGTCTGGCAGGGTTGGAAGTCGGACACGGCTGAGCTGCGCGCCCGGCTGGACTGGTCGGAGAGGACGCGCCAGGATCTCATCTGGCTGGAAGACTCCTGGAGAAGCAGCCAGGCGGCCCAGCGTCTCGTCGAGCTTACCGAGCAGGGAAGCGACCTGGCCGGCCGGGCAGCCGGCCAGGCTCTCCATGCGGCGCTGGCCGCGCTGGATCGCCTTGGCTCGGAGCTCGACCAGCTGAGAAAGCTGGCGCTGATCGAGCAGGAGCGGGTCTGGGGTCCGCCTGACGAGCCTGGCGGCACCGGCCGCATGGCCAGAAGCCTGCAAGGCTGGCGTGAGAACCCGGCTCGCATGCGTGATTGGAGTCTCTACATCCGAGCCCGCGACCGCGTCGCCCAGGAGGGTCTCGAGCCTTTGACCTGGCTCCACGCTGAAGGGAAGGTCTCCAATGACGAGCTGATCAGCGCCTTTCGGCGCTCGGTTCTGGGAAAGTGGTTGTCTCAAACCGTGGCTGCTGAGCCGGTGCTCAAGCACTTCCACGGCGATGAGCAGAACACGCGGGTTTCCCAGTTCCAGGCCCTGGACAAGCAGCTTCTCTCTCTGGCACGTCAGGAGGTCGTGGCGCGATTGAGTGGCTCGATTCCCGATCTGGACAGGGCGCCGGACGCCTCCGAGGCCGGGGTGCTCAAGCGGGAGTTCCAGAAACAGCGCCGCCATCTGCCCATTCGCAAGCTCTTTCAGCAGGCTCCCCGGTTGGTGCGGCAGCTCAAGCCCTGCTTCTTGATGAGTCCGCTTTCGGTGGCGCAGTTTCTCGACCCGGCCATGCCGGCCTTCGACCTGGTCGTGTTCGATGAGGCCTCCCAGATCCCGGTCTGGGACGGAATTGGGGCTCTGGCGCGCGGCCGCCAGGCCATCATCGTGGGCGACTCCAAGCAACTCCCCCCGACCGCATTCTTCGCGCGCGGCGATTCTGACCCCGATCTGACCACCGAGGAGGACTACGAAGACCTCGAGAGCATCCTCAACGAGGCCGGCAGCGCGGGGCTGCCCTCGCGCTTCCTCCGCTGGCACTATCGAAGCAAGCACGAAGCCCTGATCCACTTCAGCAACCACCATTATTACGAGTCCCGGCTGTTCACGTTCCCTCCCGCCCTGGCGCAATCCGGGCGCTTTGGCGTCTCGCTGGTGCACGTTCCCGGTTACTACGACCGCGGAGGCTCCAGGACCAACCGGTTCGAGGCCCAGGCCGTGGTGGCCGACATCGTGCGCCGACTGACCGACCCCAGAGAGTCTCAGCGCAGCATCGGGGTCGTGACCTTCAGCCAGCCCCAGCAGGTTCTCGTTGAGGACCTGCTCGACCAGGCTCGCCGCGAGCACCCCGAGATCGAGCGCCACTTCGGCCCGTCGGCCGACGAGCCCGTTTTCGTGAAGAACCTGGAGAACGTCCAGGGAGACGAGCGCGACGTCATTTTGTTCTCCATCGGCTATGGCCCGGATGCGCAGGGCAAGGTGCTGATGAATTTCGGCCCCTTGAATCGCGAGGGAGGGGAGCGGCGTCTCAACGTCGCGGTCTCCCGCGCGCGCCAACAGCTGGTGGTGTTCTCGACCCTGCGCCCCGAGCAGATCGACCTGACGCGCGTCAGCGCGCGGGGCGTGAGGGACCTCAAGAATTACCTGGAGTTTGCCGCCCGTGGACCATCGGCCCTGCCGTCCGCCCCGAGCGTCGACCCGGGGGGCGAGCACGAGTCTCTTTTCGAGGAAGTGGTGGCGGGCGCGCTGCGGCAGAAAGGCTGGCAACTGCACGCCCAGGTCGGTTGCTCGGGTTACCGCGTTGACCTCGGCGTCATCGACCCCGAGGTCCCTGGCCGTTATCTCATGGGGGTCGAGTGCGACGGAGAGAGCTACCATTCGGCCCGTTGCGCCCGCGATCGGGACCGGCTGCGCGAGTCGGTGCTTCGAAGTCTTGGCTGGGAGCTGGTCCGAGTCTGGTCGAGCGACTGGTGGGCCGACCCGGAGGGGCAGCTCGAGCGGGTCGATCGCGCGCTGGTCGAGCGATTGCGACGGGTGCGGGAGGCGCCGGAAGCGCCGCCGGAGCCGGAGCCGCCTCCCGTCCTGGAGGCCCCGCCTCTCGTCATGCCGGAGGAGGAACCCGATCTGGAGCCTCCGCCGGTCGTGCATCTCCCGAGAGTGACAGCGCGCATGCCGATCGACCACGTCGGCTCGCGTGACGAGGTCCGAGCGCTGGTCGAAGCCGTCCTGGGACAGGCCCCGGTTTCGCTGCGACTGGCGACCAGCCAGGTGGTCCAGCCCTGGGGAATGAAGGTGACGGCTCGGGTCCAGAGCCTGGTGGCCCGGTGTGCTCTGTCACTCGGGGCTCGAGAGCACGAGGGATTCCTCTGGCGGGCCGATCAGGACCCGCTCCAATGGCGCGAGTTCCGAGGTGGCCCGGGCCGGAAATTGGAGGAGATCTCGCTCCAGGAGCTGGCCAACGGCGGCGAGATTTTGCTGCAACAATACGGCTCGATGCCGCGCGTCGACTTCGCCAGGCAGATCGCTCTTCTCTTTGGTTGCCGTCGGCTGGGCGCGAATGCGCAGGCGCAGCTTGATCGCGCCATCGGGTTGCTTCTCGGCCAGGGGCGCGCTCGCGAGTTGGACGGACGAGTGTGCCCGGCACAAGATTGATCGACAAGCTTCGTCTGGCCCACGATCACGACCGGTTACTCAAGTAAATCAAGGAGAGCCTCACTTATCTCGATGTCTCCGTACGCATTGTTTTTAAAACGATTCTTCTCCAAGATAGGGTTGGCCGGTCGAAGGATGTAGATGCCATTTTCGCGATTATCCTGACACGTGTTTCCTCGAGCCGTGCCGCCGGAGCAGCCCCAGAAGACGATCCCGCAGCCCGTTCTGTTGAGCACGTTCTCCTCCAGGTCCGCTACGGCATCGTCATTGAGAAGGATCCCACTGTGCTCATTCTCGCTGCAGTCGTTCTCGCGGGCCTTGCCTTTCGCGCTTCCCAAGAAGCCGATGCCCGTGGAATTGGACCAGCAACGGTTGGCCAGGAGATCAGCCTGCGCGTCCTCACCCACCTCGAGGCCGTAGCCCCCATGGCCGCGAACTCGATGGGGTAGCCGGCCGCCTGGGTGGCATAGATGAAGACCCGCTCGCGGATGTTGGTGCCTCGGGAGCGATACTCGACCGGCTTGCAGCCGTTCATGATGGCCTCAGCGTAGGGTTGACGCACGCTCAGCGCCCTGGTCGGTGTCTCCACGTTCTCCTCTTTCCGCACATGGCTCGATATTGCCCGGACCCTCAATCCCGAAGACTGACCTTCTCCTCCTCGTTGAGGAGCTCTTCGAGCCAGCTGCGGGTCAGGCCCCCGTCGCGAGCGGGGTCGAACGACTCGCTGCGATCGGCCCGGTCGAGCACGTCCACGAGCTTGCGCAAGAAGAGCCGTGGAGTCACCGAGAGCTGCCCGGGAAACTGCGCCTCGAACTGCCCCACCAGCTCGCTCAGGTAGGCTGGTGTCACGCGCCCGGTCACTTGCTCGGGGTGCTGGGCGAGCAGCAGGTAGAGCTCTCGGATGCGGGCCCCAACCTCGAGCAGTCGCTCGCGACCGAAGGGCGGTAGGGGGATCTGGGCTTGCAGGTAGTTCACCCCCGACTGGCCCTCGAAGTCGACGTAGATGCGCTGGTGCAGAGGCTTGAGCTCACGAATGCCTTCGGCCGAGTCAAACAGCTCCGGGGTTCCGGTCACCAGCATCAAAAGGCCCGGCAGCAGGTTTGCGTCCAGGGCGTCCACCCACGAGCGCAGGGCCTCCCAGCTGTTGGTGCGCAGGTCTTTGCGCAGGCGAAGCTGGGTCTCGGTCTCGTCGATGATGAGCACCAGTCCGCGGTTGCGAAAGCGGATCACCTCCAGCAGCCCGCGCAGAAAGGGGAGCACGTCATCGGCCTGCAGGTCACCCCGGACGCCAGCGGCATCCTTGGCCTTGGCGCTGACGTGGGGATCGCCGGAGAGCCAGTCGAGGACGTGCCCGGCGGGGGCGAACTCGCCCTGAAACCGGAGCCGGTGGTAGGCGCGCAGGGCGTGGGCCAACCGGCCGCTGCGCTCGGCCACGCCGGCGAGCTGGGTCTCGACCCGACGCCCCACGGCCTCCACGAAGTCAGGCGAGTCCTCATCGATCGCCTCCAGTTCCACCACCTGATTCTCCAGGTCGTTGAGCCACTGGTGGATCAGGCTGGGCATGCCGCCCTCCTGGCCGGCGTAGAGCAGGTTCTGGCAAAGCCTGCGGTAGACGCTCAGCGGTCGATAGAGTGGGGTCTCGTTCTTGGATACCACCACCTTGCTGACCAGAAAGCGTCGGTCGAAGGCTTCGCTGCCGACCAGTGAGGCCAGGAACGTCTTTCCCGAGCCGTAGGGACCGCGGATGAACTTGTAGGCGCCGTTCCCTTTCGCGCAGTGCTCCAGGTTCTCGCGCAAGGCGGCCATGGGGGCGTCGAGGCCCACGGCAAAGTGCTCCAGGCCACGCTGGGGAACGGTTCCCTGGCGCAACGCGTGGATGATTCGTTCGGCGTCCTGGCGGCCGGGCTTTCGTTCCATCGCACCCCTCACAGAATCAGTCGGTAGATCTCTCCCTGCTCGCCGGAGCCCTCTCGAGTCAGGTGGGTCCAACCTGCGGCGTGAAGTCGGCTGCAGAGGTCGGCGAGCTGCCCGGGCGAGCGCTTCGAGCCGCTGGCTTTAACGAGCTCGGCTTCGCTCATGCGCCCGTGTCGGGCGACCAGCTCGAGCAGCTTGCGCTCGAGGTCTTTCAGCTCCAGTGGCAGTCGCAACTCGAGCCGCCGACCGGTGCGATCGGTCAACACGAGAGGGGGCGCACTGCTGCTCGTCAGCTCGAAGACCTCCTCCAGGCGCCGCCGGTCGAGGGTCACGCTTTCTGGCTCGATGACAAGCGTGGCATAGCCATCCAGGTTCAAGAGCCGGGCCGCCAGCGTGAGGCGGTCTTTGAGGCGAGACTCGGTCAGATCGAGCTGCTGGGCGAGCAAGCGCAACGGCACGGGGGGGGCCAGGCGGGTCAGTTGCTCGAGCAAGCCCTCCAGAGGGGCCAACCCGGTCACCGAGACGCCGTGCTCCTTGCAGCGCTGGCGGAACAGGGGAGAGTCGAGCAGGCGCGTGGTCAGGCTTTGCCCGACCGTGGCAGGAGTCTCGAACAGGGTCAGCTGGGGAGACGCGGGCCGAGGGGGCGGGGGAGCGACAGGCTCGCTCAGCAGGGCCGGGCGACTGAGCTCCCACCAGGTCGGCCTGGGCTCAAGCGACTCTCTCCAGCCCTCCAGCTCGAGCCCCGGCGGCGCGAGAAGGCGCAGAGCACAAACCACCTCCTGGGGCGTGGCTCCCCCGTGATAGCCGTTCTTGCGCGGACCCAGGCGCACGCTCTCGGTGACGGCGAGGCGAGCCGGGTGGGGCAAGCGCGGTCCGGAGAAGTCCATCCAGTCAGGACCTGGAGCTCCCTCGGGCTGACACCAGCGCTCCCCGCCACCCTCACGGCCGGTCTCGGCACGGGTTCCCTGCTCGAGAATATGGCCGTGATCGCTGACCAGCAGCACCGCTCGCTCGGAGCGCTGGGCCAGGGTGACGAGCGAAGCCAGGGGCCGAATGGTGGAGAGCCGCCAGCGCAGCTCCAGCTGGTCATCTTTCGCCAGCGTGTCGTCGATGGCGTTCAGCACCACCCCCACCAGCTTGTGGGCGGAAGACTCGACTTTGCGAACGAGATCGTCCGTGAGCCCTCCCTGGCTGTCGAGCACTTCCCTGCGGTGGAACAGGCAGGGCGGGGAGTCTTTCCGGCAGGCCTCCCGCAGACGAGGGTGCTGGGTGAAGCTTCTGTGCTCACTGTCGGCGTCGCCTCGCGCCACCTGCCCGCTCAGCAGGCTGGTGCGGGAATACTCCGTGACGCTGGGCAGAAGGCTCAGCATGGCCGTAAGCCGCTCGTGCCGGTAACTGGCCAGTCCGGTGGAGGGGAGGTCCTCGAGCAGCTCGGAGAGCACCGCCTGGCTGCAGCCGTCGAGGACCAGCAAGAGAACGCGCGTCTTCCTCGTCAGCGGGGCCAGTACCTGGTCGAGCAAGTTTTCCACTCCCAAAAGTCCCGCGGGCGCCAGATGCCAGCCCTGCAAAGCCAGGGCGAAGCTGTGATTGGTCTCCTGGCGCCGCGTGGTGGCTCGGGAGAACAGGTCACGGCAGAGCTGATTGAAAGCCGGCTGGGGATCGCCCCGATAGATCCGATCGCGACAGCGGTCGACAAACAGACCGGAGTCGAGGTACCAGGCGAGCTGGCGCTCGAGCTCGGGACCTGAGGGAGAGTCGGGCTGCTCGAGCCAGGCCGCCAGGCGCAGGGCCAGAGTGGCTCGTTCGGCTCGCTCCGGCTCAAAGCGCGCCTGGCGATGCTCGTGCACGGGAGCGAGCAGGGAAGGCCGAGGGTCGCGAGCCAGGGCTTCCAGCCGCTGCTCGAAGCCCGAGGGAAGAACCGTGCTGTAGCGGGCCAGCTCGCTGCCGCCCAGCTCTTGCAGCAGGCTCTCGGCACGAGAGAGCACGGCCGTGGCCACGCCTGGCTCGTGCAGCTCCTCGGCCTGCAGAGCTTGCAGAGCAAAGCGCGCCCAGGAGCGAGCCGCGGTGGGCGAAAGTGGCTCTCCTCCCACGCGACCTTCCAGGCGGGCGGCGGCAGCGGCTTGAACGGGAGTGTTGAGCGCGTCGTCGGCAAACAGGGCCTCGCAGACCATCCCCAGGGGCACCAGGTCGCGTCGTGCTTGCCGCAGCACGGCCAGCCATGGCCTGGCCAGGGGACCGAGCTTGATGACCAGGAGATTGGTCAGCGGCTCGAGCGGGGCGGGAGGGAGGCGCTCGAGGTCGCTGCGCAGGGCCCAGCGCAACATTCGCAGAGGGTCGTCGGCGTCGGGGGGCAGCCGATAGAGGTGGGGGAGGAGGTAGCTGAAGGCGTGCTCGAGCGTCAGGGCCCCTCCCAGAGCGGGGGCAAAGCCTTCGGGGGGCTCGGCCTCGAGCAAGAGAGGAGCAAGGTCTTTCTCGCGGCGCAGACGAGGATCGACGTCGCTGGCTCGAAAGCGTTGCTTGACCGCGTTCCAGGCGTCGAGACTGAGCAGGTTGCGGCCCGGCAGACGGCGCAGCAGGTCGTTGCTCAGCTCGTGCGGGTCAAGACCGACCAGGAGGGCCAATCGGCGCTGTCCGTGCTCGGCCTGCAGGGCCAGCTCGTGAAACTCCAGGGGCGACCGGGGAGAGACCACCTCGAAGCGGTGGCCCTGCACCTCCAGCTCGGGTGGGCCCTCGTAGGGAGCGTGGCAGCTCCAGGCCACCAGGCGGCAGGCCGGTCTCTCGTCCAACACCCGAGAGAGCTCTGCTTTGAGCTGGCCGGGCGTCATTTGCTGGAGGGCTCGCGCCAGACGGTCCAGCTCAGGTCGATGCGGTGGCTCGGCTCAGAAAGGTAGGAGCGAAGCTGGGCCAACTTCTCCTCCACCATGGTCGCTGACAGGTCCTGGAAGGTGGCGTCGTTGACCTTTTTGCGCTTGTCCGGCCTGGGATCGGGCTTGGGCTTTGGATCGGGACGGGTGATCCGCACCAGAGCCTCGGCGCCCTCACGGTTCATCCGCTCGAGCGGCTCCTTCAGCGGCAGGGCGTGCTCAGAGTGCCGGGCCGCGTTGGAGAGGGGCTCGATCAGCGCTCGAGCCTCGGGATGCTCCTCCTGCAGGGAGGCCAGTTGCTCGATCAGGGTCGGGGCCATGCGCGAGAATGCGCTCATCAGCGCCGGTCCATTCTTCAGGCAGTGGGTCAAGGCTTCGGGCGGGTCGCTCAGAGGGGCGCCGGCGAAGCTCCGGATCACCTCCAGCGGCTCGCGAGCCTGTATGACTTTGACGAGATCGCGCGCCTGACGCTGAATTTTCATCCGAATCGATGTCTCGGGATCGAGCTTGAGCGCCTCCATCAGCTGGCTCAACTCCCCCGGAAGCGCCTCGGCCGCCGACTTCCAGGCAGCGGTCTTCTCCTGCAACATCCGCACCAGAGCCAGCACGTTGTCGGCGTTGCGCATCGTGGGCGCATCCAGCTTGAAGAGCGTGCTGGCCCGCTGGCAGGCCGTCCGCCACTCTTCCTCGCTGGGCAGAGACTGCTCGACCAGCTCGAAGTCCGGCAAGAGCTGGTCGGGCTCGGGGGAGGGGAGGGTGATCTGGTTGCGCTGGAAGACCCGGTTGGTCTGGGCCGCGAAGACCAGCACCACCAGGTTCTTGATGAGGTCGGGCAGGCCGGTGGGACGCGGATCCTCGATCCAATTGTGGAACAGCTTGAGTTGCAGGCGGGCGGGCTCGCCCGCCTCGTAGATCTTCTTCTCGAAATGTCGACGCCAGTCGTCCTTGAGAAGCAGGATATTGTCGTGCATGCTGCCCAGCCTGAGCGGCTCGGCGATCTGGCGAAGCTTCTCGCGAAGAGGCTTCTCCTCCACGTTCAAGCGCCCGTCGGGGGCCTGCACCGCCCGCAGCAATTCCTTGAGCACGGGGCGAAGCTGGCCGGCTCGAATCTCCGTCTCGACCGAGAACTCGGGATGACCCGGGTAGCGAAAGGCCAGCTCTTGCGTCAGCAGGGCCTTCAGGGCCTCGGCCAGATCGCTCCCGACCGGGGGCCGGGGGCGGAAGGTCGGGTCGAGGCTCTGGAACTGCTCTTCGCTTCGAAGCGTGTTGTCCGGGTCGAGAAAGCCCGGCTCGGCATTGCGGATCCCGTAGGCCATCTCCAGGGCGTTGCGGAGGCTGGCTCGCAGCGCGTTGCGCTGGTTCTCGAGCAGGTTGCGGGCCACCGGGCGGTCGGCTGCCGGCAGGTGGCGGGTGGAATCCTCGAACTGCGACTCGGTCAGCACGTAGTCGAGCATACACAGCCGTCCCAGGTCTTTCTGGGCCGAGGGCGAGAGAAACGAGGGCAGCCAGACCAGCGTTCGCACGGCCGCGTTGTCCCGCATGAACGCTTCCAGGTGGGTGAGGTCGTCCTTGGGGTAGTAGCCTGGCTCGTCGAAGGGAAAGTCCAGGATCAGCCGGGGATTCTCGCTGGAGGGAGCCAGGTTCTCGGGCCGGGTCTCGCGCACGTTGAGATACACGACCTCGTATTTGCGAATGGTGCCGCGCCAGAAGACCGCATAGGCCTGGCTCAGCTCCCCTTCCGACTCTTTGAGCCCCAGAGCGTGGAACAAGAGCTCGCGAGCCTTGCGCTTGCGGTTCCCCGGATTGTCGAGGCTGCTGGCGTGCTCGAGCACCCGCTCGATGTCCACCGAGGTGAGCTGCAGGTGCACCGAGGGGTTGGCGCTCTCTTCGCCGATTCGAAGCTCGCCGATGTGAGGAGCCCATTGCTTGAGCTTGGCCAGCACGGTCTGCGCCTCGCGGCCCGGAATGGGCGACTTGATCGTGCCGTGATTGAGCGCCGCCAGGCGGGTGGGGGTGAGGGCCCGGAAAGCCTCCACCTCGGGCACCAGTGCCGAGAGCAGCAGCGTTTTCACCAGCCGCTCGTCGTTCTGAAAGGACTGCCAGCTCTTGCTCTCGGGCTCGGGGTGCTCGGGATCCACTCCGTGTTGCTCGGCCAGGAGCGGGAGGAACTTGCTCTGGTGCAAGCGCCGCGCGCTCTCGAAGGCCTCCTTCAGGGCCCGGTTGTATGCCTCGTGGCTGCTGACCATGAGGTCATAAAGATCGCCTACCGGGATGATCTGCCCGAGCTCGAGCCGATCGCGCTGCTCCACCAACAGCTCCATCATGATGCGCAGAGCGGTGCGCTCGCGCTGCAGCACGCTGGAAACGGCCACCAGCGTCTCCACCAGGGCCGGGCTGAAAGGATAGATCTTGCGGAAGGTCTCCAGATCGTAGCGGCTGGTCAAGAGCACTTCGCGGGCGTCGTCTCTCAGCCTGAGGCTCTGGAAGGCCTCCTCGAGCTTCTTGTTGGCCGACTCATCGATGGGCCGCAGCAGGCGCCGGGAAGCGATCTCGGGCAGGTTGCGGTCTTCCAGGTTGATGGTGTGGAAGCGCCCCTCCCAGTGCTTGAGGGCCTCGGAGAAGTTGAACTGCTCCACCCCGCTGAGCTGCTCACCCACCAGCTCGCGCAGGTCGCGCTGGCGGGCCACGAAGCTGACGATGGGAACAGGTCGGTTGGCGGTCTGCGCCTCCACCAGCTTGACCAGCTTCTGGCCTTCCTGGTGCACGAACTTGAGGTCGGCGGCCCGGCTCGCAAGCCACAACACCAGCTCGTCGAGAAACAGGATCAGCCCGTCGTACTTGAGCGCGGCGGCATGCTGGCTGATGGCGGCCAGTCCCTCGTCGAGCCCCACGAAGGCCTCGGACTGATCGCGGGCCACGTCGGCATAGGAGGTGAAGAAATTGTGGATCAGGTCCTGCACCAGCTGGCGCCGAGCTTCCGAGCCCGGCGCCGAGTCGATGGCCTGGGCGAAGGTGGCCGCGTTCCAGCGCTCGGCCGAAAGACCGCCCCAGTCGAGATCGTCGGCGTGAGCGCCGGAGTTGAGGCGGTCGAAGAAGGCCTCGGCTCCCATGCTCTCGAGCAGGCCCTGGGCGTCGCGAAACAGGTTCTCGGTCTGGTAGACCGCCGGGGTGGGAGCTTCAGGGTGCAGTTTGCGCACGTGCCGCTCGTAGCCCCCCAGCACGGCCGACTCCATGCTCACGGCCCCGATCATGTGGAAGGGGATGAGCAGAAACCGCTTGCCCTCCACCCAGCTGTGCTTGAGGCACAGACGGGCCAGCTCGGGATGCTCGCGGGCCACCGGCTCGTGCTGCAACAGCAGGTGCAGCACTGCCATGAAGTGCGACTTCCCGGCCCCGAAGCTTCCGTGCAGGTAGGCTGCTTTGCTCGAGCGGCCCTCCAGGGCGCTCTTGATGAACCCCAGCGCCTCATCGAACGAGCCTTGCAGCTGGGGCGTCACCACGTAGTTCTCCAGCGTCTCTTCCGGGCGCAGCACGCCCTCGGAGAGGTTGAGCACGAAGTCGCCCCGGTTCACGCGCTCGGGGATGGGGATGAATTCTCGCAAGAGTGGCATGGTCGGATGACCCTGTTCTCAACCGGGGGAAGGAGTTCCTATTCGTGTCGCCATTATCCCAGGCGGAATTCGGGATTGGCCCTCAAGCCATTCTTCATCCAGTTGCAGACCCGGTCGTGTTGTCGAACCGGATTGGCCCAGAAAATCCTCCGCAGTCGGGGCTCGTGCTCGGCGAGCTTCCCAAAGACTACGCGAGCCTCGTCGTCTCCGGAGAAGATGATGTGCTCGCTGCCCAGGGCCGAATCGATCAGATGGGCATCGTGCTCGGCAATCTCTCTTTCCCTGTCGCTCAGCAGCGCAAGGCTGGGGCGCCAATCCTGGACGAGCCCGTGGCTGACGATCTTTCCTCTTTTCGCCATGGATACATGCCAGGTGCGGGACCATTTGCTGGCATGCTTGGCCCACTCGCCCTTCAGATAAGGAGAAAGCTCTGCCCTGTGGCAGATATCGAAGATCCTCGTCAGAATCACCCGACAGCATCGGGACGAGGGAACCTCGGTTTCCCCAGCGCTTCTTACCACATCGGCATCGATGACCACGGCCCGGCTCATCCTTGCCGGGCCTCCAGGGCATCGAGGTAGGCGCTCTGGGCTGACAGCTCCACCGCGTCAAAGTCGGAGGGCCAGTCTCCGAACGCGCCGGTATCGTCGAGACTGCGACTGGAGACTTGAGTCCAGCCCTGCTCGTCGCGTTGAAACCAGTGCAGGCGGATGCTGTCTGGATCAGCCTTGCCCTGCGCTACCAGAGTCTGGACCCCCATGAGGAGAATCGAGCTGTGCGTCTCCACCACGAGCTGAACCCCTCGCCTGGAGGCCTCTACCAGGAGGCTGGCCAGCTGGTGCTGCGCTCGGGGGTGAAGATGAATCTCGGGCTGCTCGAGATAGACGAGTTGTCCCGGGCCGGCCGCCAACAGGGCCACCAGGGCGGGCAGAACCTGCGAGACCCCGAAACCGACATCGGCGATGCTCACCAGATCTTTGGTGCCTCCCCGGCGAGCTTTCGGAGTTCTGCCCACCTGCAACTCCACGCGCGTGTCATCGAGCTGGCGCGCCTGGATCTTCCAGGTCAAACCGAGCACCTCCATCCAGCGATTGAGCTCGGCCGCCTTCTCTTTGTCCTCTCGCATCCACTGGAGAATGATGCTGGCTGAGTAGGCCTCGAATCGGCCCGGAAACCTGTCGCGAACGGCCCGGAGTGGATAGTTGCGCTCGGGGGCACCGCGTAGCCCGGGCACGTGGATGACGCGCGAGACCGCGTCGGCGAAAAGGTCGGTGATGGGCGTCGAGACCCGGAATTCCACCGGCGTCTCGGCCCGGCTGGCCTGGATTCGCAGGAAACAGCGCTCGCGGGCGACACGGAGGTTGAGCTCTTTTGAATGAAATAGGAGCTCGACCGGGTGCAACGCGTCTCTGGTCAAGGTCGCCACGGCCTGGTCGACGGACAGGTCGGGTGTCAGGGTCTCCCTGTCCACGGTCTGTCGGATCAGGCTGAGCCCGGGGGACGATGAGGCCCCGCTCTCAAACACCAGCTCCAGAGAGTGCCCGCCCATGGTCATGTTGAACGAGAACTGACGGGCGCCCTTTGTCGAGAGCATCTGATCGGCGCGGCTGAAGGGAACATTGTCGCCGTCGAGCAGGAGCGGCCCCGGATCGGTCGGGCTCTCCAGGGTTTGCTTGAGAAGCAGAATCGGCTGCATGATGGTGGACTTTCCGGAGCTGTTGGCCCCGGCCAGGATGGTGAGCGGGAGGATGTCGATCTCGGTCGGTTCGGCCAGCGACTTGAAGCCGCTTGCCCCGACGCCGGAGATCGCCTCGCTCTGGTTTTTGCGCGCTGCCATCGTCAGCCTGAGAGAGCCGTGCGCCGGGGCGTCTCGGCCCCGCTCAGAAGACGGCGCAGAAAGTCATAGTCGCTGTCGGGAATCTCTACAAAGCCACCCCGACAGAACAAGACGTTGGTGGGCTCGGTGTTGGTGACCTGGCTGAAGGCCTCGAGAAACCAGAGCGTGTCCTCGGCCGGGATGGCCCGCCCGGTCTCAAGGAGCTTTACCTTGCAGCGGTGCGGATACACCTGGCCTTCTCCGAAGATCGGCTTGTTGTCTTCGAAGGGCTCTCCGGCGATGAGTCCGTGCCCGTCGAAGACGCGCTTCTGGGTCAGGTAGACGATGAGCCGGTCGTCGGTCGAAAGCGCGGCGAAGCGCTTGCGGTGGTTCTTCAGAACCCCGATGGTCTGGTGGTTCTTGACCTTCTCATAGGTGTCGGGCCGAAAGGCGAGCAGCCAGTTTGCCATGCCCGGCTGTTCGGGGGGCGAGCAGGCCCGCCCTGCCGCGGGAGGGCCCCGGGCTTCTTGTAAGCCTGGCCGTAGTCTGCTCGTGGGCGACTGTAGCCGCGTGCGAGGCGTCTACGGGGCCTTTGGGCAGGCTCGCAGGCTTGGAGCGAGCACTCTCAAGAGCTGGCCTCCCGGTCGAGTCGCTCGGGGCTCCAGATTCTCTCGGCGAGGCCCCGGTACAGCTCCTGTCTCGAGTCGAGGTCTGCTTTCTTGAATTCGGCGTGGGGTCGAAACGGGAGACCGGATTCATCCCGAAAGTGCAAGAAGCCGGGATTGTTCTGGTAAGCCTGTGCGTTCAGGCTCTGGGCCAGCGGGTTCTGGCCGAAGTAGTGCGGCAGCTTTTCCTCGTAGGGCATGTCGCCGTAACTGGCATTGAAGCTCTTGGGCAGGAGCAGCAGCCCGCCGAGACGGTTTCGGTGCTCCTGGAAGTCGCCGGGGTTCTGGAACTCGTCGGTGTGCCGCTCGGGATGGTTGGCCCAGATGTGCTCGATCTCATAGCCCTGGCGTCCGCGCTGGCTGTATTCCAGGTAGCGTGACTGCTGCCCTGAGGAGGTTGCCACGAAGTCGGTCAGGCGGGCGAGCAGGCGGTGGATCTGGCGTCCGTTGGTGCCGTGCAAGCGAAAGTTGTTGGTGCCGAATGTGAGCGGATCGGAGTCGAGCTCCGCGCGCAGCGTGGACACCAGCTCGCTCAGCTCAAGACCTCTGATGGCTTTGAGAACGCGGAACAGGGCCGACTGCATGGTGGAGTAATCGATGGCGCGATAATTCCAGATGCGCCGATAGAGGAGGATGTCGAGGTAAGCGGCCACCACGCGGAGCTTGCGCAGGATGGCTTCTTCACTATCCTCCAGGCGCAGCGGAGCGAGCAGCATCGGGTACTGCAGGGTCAGGCTCTGCTGGGCGTTGTAGAGCACGCACTCAAGGCCCT
>CAYYHB010000076.1:18405-20459 GCA_964471395.1 uncultured Burkholderiales bacterium
GTTTCTTCCAGACGCGGCTGGCCCGGTTTCGCTCCTCACTCCCGGCGATGTTGGCCAGAAGATAGCCCTTGAGCATGTCCTTGGGGGTCAGCGACAGGCCGCGGTCGTTCATGGTCTCGAAGATCTTGTATGCATCCTCGTCGGTGTAAGCTGTGATCTCCACCAGGTGCACGTTTTCGATCAGCCAGTCGGCAAAGTAGGGCAGGGCCTCGCCGCAGACTGAGTCGGGGAGGCTCTCGGTCAGGTCGTCATAGCGAGAGCGAATGTTCAAGACCGATTCGGAGGGGGCGACCTCCTGGAATTCGTCCCCATTGAAGAGCGCCTCCATACATGCGGTGCGCTCGGGGACGTCGAGATTGAAGCTGCGTGCACCGTACTGCTGCGAAAGGATCAGGTCAGCCAGCTGGCCCTTCTGGTCGGTGTCGGTCAAAAGATGGCGCAAGTAGATCAAGAGAAGCGTCAGGGTCGTCAGGCGCTGCTGGCCATCGATAATGAACCTTTGCCCGTCCTTGTCGCTGATGATGACCGAGCCGAGAAAGTAGTGGCCGTAGCCAGCCACGGCCCGGCGCTCGTGCACCGGCTTGTGGTATTCCTCGAAGACCTCGACGAGATCGTTGACGAGCTCGGTGACCTGCTTGGTTTGCCACTTGTATTCGCGCTGGTAGTAATCGATCGAGTACTTCCGAGCGAACAAGAGCTCGCGCACCGTGCGTGCCTGGCCGTCGATTCTCTTGCGCTGGGTCGTTTGCATGAGGCCCCCTTACTGCTTCAGTGTCGTGCCGAAGTCGGGTTGGTCATTTGACGAAGCGACTCGTAAACCTTGTCGGACCCTGGTCGGGAAACACGAGAGCATGCACCTCGCGCTCCTTGAGCGAGTCGAGCTCTCTGGGCAGGAAGGGGAACAGGCGTTCCCGGGCGCCCTCAAGCATCTCCACAAAGCCATCCGGGCTGGCGTTCCTCCGAATCGCCGCGAGAAGACCGTAACAGGGTATCTTGCGCCGGCTGAAAATGCCGGCGAACCAGCACAAGCCTGCCAGATGCAGCGGCTCAAGAGTCCCGTCCAGCTCCTCTTCCAAGACCTCCAACCACTCTCTGAGCTCCGCCCGGAAACCCGACGCGGCCGGCAGGTGGGTCAGCCCAGCAAGCATGGAAAGTCCCGCTCGGCTGCCGATCAGATCGGGCAGGTCGTAATCGCCGTAGACCTTATCCATCACCGCCTCCAGGAAGAAACAGCTCATGTGCTGGTTGCGCACCCGATGGCAGCACTCCTGAAGAAGCAGTCCCGCGGCTTCCAGGTCAAGACGAGTGAGCTCGCCGAGGAGCCAGGCCTCCAGACTGTCGCACTGTCGGAGGAGCCGAATTTGCAGCGAGCGAGGGGCCAGGCCCAGGAATCTGGCCCGGTGTCCGTGCAGCAGAACGGCCCAGTGGGAGGGGTCGACGGGCACATTCCAGTCGACCAGTCGGCCCAGGCTCTTCATGACCAGGTGCTGTTGAGGCTCCTCGAGCAGCCTTCCCCGGGAGGCCTCGACGCCACCGATCCCGTGGTGCAAGATGAGGAAGCTCAAGAGGTCTTCGTGATAGCTGTCGAGACTGGTGGCAGGACAGTTGGCCAGCTGGGCAATCAGTTGCTCGGGGGTCAGGCCCCCTTCCGAGCGGGCGAGCCACCTGTAGTGTTGGGCGCGCTCGGGGCTCAGGTAGCCCAGCTTCCTAAGGTGCCGGTGGAGCTGGTCGAGGTAGATTTCTGTCGGTGAGAAGGGCGGTTCCTCGTCCACCCAGCTGTCCCAGAGCTGGTCGAGCTCATCGTCGCTCACCGAGTCTCCGGGGAGGCTGCGCCAGTGGCTGCTCACGAAGACTACCCGCGCGCTGGAGCCACGGCGTTTCTTGCCCTTTTTTCCACCGATGCGGCGGATAACCGGCCTGTCCGGGTCTACCTCGATCTCACCGTCGTCTGCCCTTCCTCGAACCCAGTCCCACCAGACGATTTTTTCCGCCCTGGTGGCCTTGCTGGCGGGATAGCTTCGGGTGTGGGCCCGAACCTGAACAACCTCCTCTTC
>CAYYHB010000077.1:0-20325 GCA_964471395.1 uncultured Burkholderiales bacterium
ACGGCCACGAGGTGGATCTGGCCATGGTGGGCTGGACCCCCACCCGCGTGCGCCTCGAGGGCGAGGCCAACGGTCATGAGCTCAACCTGGACGTGAACCTGGGCGCGCACACCATTTCCGGCTCGGCCGGGGACGAGCGCTGGAACCTTCGCTTCGACCACGACAGCCTGCATGGCACGATAGGCTCGAAGTCGGTGGATCTCGAGCTCGACCTTTCTCGCGGTCAGCTCAGCGGCCAGGTGAACGGGCAGGCCGTGCAGGCCGAGATGGTCAACCTGGACATGACCGACCTGGCCCCCCATCTCTATTTGCTGGCCCCCACGCGATGAAAAAGTGGCTCTTGCTCCTGGCGCTTCTCGCCCTGGGCGCCGGGGAGGCTCTGTTGTTCCCCACGGCTGAATACAGCGGAGTGCTCCGTGTACACGGCGAGGGCGGGGTGCTGGTGCTGCGCGATCAGAAGGCTTACGACGCTTTCATCGACCGTATTCCCAAGACAGAGATCTCCAAGACCAACCCGGCTCCTCCCTCGGACGACCCGCTGTTGAAGCGCCCCAAGATCGACTTTGCCGAGAATATGGGCGTGGTGGCCACCAGCAACTTCCTCCACGCTCAGGTGAAGATCGTCGAGCTCCGGTTGCAGTCCGACGGCGAGAGCGTGCACCTGCAGGTGGAGCGGGTCACCCCCAATGAGTCGAAGTACGCCTCGGTCCCCAATGATGTCGGCCGCTACCATCTGGTGGTGGTCGACCGCCGCAACGGCGAAGTGCGCGAGGTCAATCGCTGATCGCACTCAGGAGAGCCTTATGAGCCGAGGAACAAGAATACTCTGGCTCCTCGTGGTGCTGGTCCTGCTCGCGCCAGCCCGAGGACTGCCCGAGGTCGACCCGGAATCGGTGGACATGTCCGCTCCCCGCCTGGCCGAGATCGAGCGCGTGGTCAACCAGGCCATCGCGGCCGGCAAACTGCCCGGCGCGGTGGTGATCGTGGGGCGGCGGGGCAAGATCGTCTATCGCAAAGCCTTCGGGCAGCGCGCCACCGAGCCCGCGGCCGAGCCGATGACCCTGGACACGATCTTCGATCTTGCCAGCCTGACCAAGCCCCTGGCCACCGCTCCCTCCGTCATGCTGTTGGTGGAGGAGGGCCGCCTGCGCCTGAGCGATCCGCTGGGGCTCTACTTCCCCGAGCTGGAGGACCCGGCCGCCCGCAAGGTGACGGTGCAAGAGCTCTTGACCCACACCTCGGGCTACGGCAGCGGCCTGGACCGCACCCGCGACTGGCAGGGCCTGCAGGGGGCGGCCGGCCAGCTGGCCCGTGAATACCTGCGCCATCCTCCCGGAACGCACTTTGAATACTCCGACATCAACTACATCGCGCTGGGCCTGTTGGTGCAGCGCGTTGCGGGCCAACCCCTGGACCAGTTCGCCGCTCGGCGCGTCTTCGGCCCGCTCAAGATGACCAGCACCGGCTACGGCCCTCGCATCGAGCCGGACGTGGCTCCTACCGAGCGCCGCGGGGCCGTGGTGCTGCGCGGCGTCGTGCACGACCACGTGGCCGCCCGGATGGGCGGGGTGGGCGGCCACGCGGGGCTCTTTGCCACCGCCGACGACGTGGCCCTCTTTGCCCAGATGCTGCTCGACCAGGGGGGCGGGGTGCTCAGCCCGGCCTCGGTAGCCCGCATGACCCGTCCGGTGGTGGTCTCGCTCGGCGGCTCCACCCGCGGGCTGGGGTTCGACATCGACTCGCCCTTATCGGCCAACCGCGGCGAGCTGTTTCCCCGCGGCTCTTTCGGGCACAGCGGATTCACCGGTACCTCGCTCTGGGTCGACCCCACCAGCGGCATTTTCGTGGTCTTTCTCTCCAACCGCGTCCACCCCGACGGCAAAGGCGACGTGGTCCCGCTGCGGGCCCGGGTGGCCACCCTGGCGGCGGCCGCCGCCACCGACCAGTCCACCGCCTGGCGCGAGGCCGATCAGCGCTATCTGGACGAAGTGGCCCGGGGCCTGCCAAAGCTGAAGGAGCAGCTCGCTCAGGTGGCCGGCAAGTCCCCTGCCCCGGTCCTCTCGCGGCGCACCCTGAACGGGATCGACATCCTGCAAGAGAACGGTTACAGCGAGCTGGCCGGGCTGCGCGTGGGCCTGGTCACCAACCACACCGGTCGCAACCGGCAGGGTGAGCTGACGGTGGACCTGTTGCACAAAGCCCCGGGGGTCAAGCTGGTGCGCATCTTCTCGCCCGAGCACGGCCTGCGCGGCAAGCTCGACGAGAAGGTGCCCGACACGACCGACCCGGGCACGGGCCTGCCGGTGGTGAGCCTCTACGGCGAGCGCAAGCGCCCTCGTCCCGAGGACCTCAAAGGTCTGGACGCGCTGGTCTACGACATCCAGGATTGCGGTACGCGCTACTACACCTACAGCACCACCCTGCGCTACCTGCTCGAGGAGGCGGCGAAGGCCGGCTTGCCGGTGTTCGTGCTCGATCGGCCCAACCCGCTGGGCGGCGAGGTGATGGAAGGCCCGGTGGCCGACGCCGAGCGGGACTCCTTCACCTGTCCCCACACCCTGCCGGTGCGCCACGGCATGACCCTCGGCGAGCTGGCCCGCATGCTCAACGTCGAGCGCAAGATCGGGGCCGACCTGCGCGTCATCAAGATGGACCCCTGGGCCCGCTCGCTGTGGTTCGATCAGACCCAGCAAGAGTGGGTCAATCCCTCGCCCAACCTGCGCGGACCCACGGCGGCGCTGCTTTATCCGGGGGTGGGCCTGTGGGAAGCGACCAACCTCTCGGTGGGGCGCGGCACCGACCGCCCCTTCGAGCAACTCGGCGCGCCCTGGCTCGATGCAGATCGGTTCGCCCTGCTGCTCAACGAGCAGGGCCTGCCGGGCGTGCGCTTCGTGCCGGTCCGCTTCACCCCCCTGAGCTCGGTCTACGCCGGCCAGGAGTGCCGGGGAGTGCAGATCCTGGTCACCGACCGCACGCGTCTTCGCCCGGTGCGGATGGGCATGGAGCTGGCCGCGGCGCTGCTACGCCTGCATCCGCGAGAATTCGAGACCGAGAAGCTGGGACGGCTGCTCGACAACGCTGACACGCTGCGCCGGCTGCTGGCGGGGGAGACGCCGGCCCAGATCGAGGCCTCATGGAAGAAGGGGCTGGACGCCTTCCGCAAGCGGCGAGCGCCGTTCTTGCTTTATTGATCCTCGTCGGGGGTCAGCTCCGCACCCTCGTAGATTTCGACGAGCGGCAACTCCACTCCCAGCTCGGGCAAGGGGATGACTGCGTCCATCCCCTGGTGCAGCTCGCGCACGAAGCCCAGGTCGGTGCGTCGAAACAAGACCACCACGGGAGTTTCCTGCTCCACCAGAAGGTAGGCCGAAAGGCTCGGGAGCTTGAGGTAGCCTTCCTTCTTCTCTCCTTCGTCCAGGCGCCGGGTTCGTCCGGAGATTACCTCCACGATCACTGCCGGCTCGTCCTGGAATGTGTCGCTGCCGGGATTGGGACGGCAGATGACGGAGAGATCGGGATAGTAGAAGCGGACCTGGTGGGGGAGGCGCAGGCGGATCTTGGTATCCGAGTTGTAGACTCGACAAGGGGTCCCGCGGAGCCGGCTCCCCAACGCCAGAAAGGCGTTCCCGCCGATCAGGTTGTGGGTATTCCGTGCTCCGGCCATCTGGTAGACGACGCCGTCCACATATTCGTGCTTGACCGGTGAGTCGAGCTCGGCCGCAAGGTAGTCCTCGACCGAGACATGGTGAAACTGTCGCGCCCTCTCCACCTGATCAGTTTACTCGTGGGCGTAAGGGACGCCTCAGCGAGGACTCAGGACGGGAACTGCCCCTGGAAGGGGAACGTGCCGTCAGGCGCTCCGAAGCTGACCGGGCCGAGCAACGGGGGAGACTGGTTGGGCAGCCCACCCTGCCCGCCGAATGGCCCCAGAACGAAGGGCCCGCCCGGCAGACCGCCAGGGCCACCCCAGGGACCAAGCACATTGGGACCCTGAGGCAGGCCACCAGGACCGCCGAAGGGGCCGAGCACGTTGGGACCCTGAGGCAGGCCGCCCGGACCGTCCCATGGACCGAGCACGAAGGGTCCACTCGGAAGACCACCGGGGCCACCCCAGGGGCCCAGCACGAAAGGACCGTCCGGTAGACCGCCCGGACCATTCCAGGGGCCCAGGACGTGAGGACCGTTGGGCAGGCCGCCGGGACCATTCCAGGGGCCCAGGACGTGAGGCCCGTTGGGCAGGCCACCCGGGCCATCCCAGGGGCCCAGGACGTGAGGTCCGTTGGGCAGGCCGCCCGGACCCCCAAAGGGGCCGAGTACGTTGGGAGACTGCTGGGGCAAGCCACCCGGGCCGGTGTAGGGGCCAAGGAAGGGGAAGGGTGAGTTGTTGGGCACAGGCTGCGTGAGCGCCGGGGGGTCTGGGTTGGTGACCGTGTGGCCGTTCACCGGTTGGCCCGCCACGAAGCCCCAGTTGTTATACAGCTCTCGCTCTCGCTGGACGGACACGGCCAGCGTTGCAAGTTGCTCCTGGGTGAAGGAGACGTTGGTTACGACCCCTTGCGCGTTGGGGCCTGTACCCCCAACCACCGAGCCTGCTTGCACTCCCAGGAAGCTGTAGCCGGAATTTGAAGGGCCCTGAACGGTGCTCATGATGACTCTCCCTGGCTCGAGTTGGACGCTGGCCATCCTGCGTCTTCATGAATGAGGCTGATAGAGGTAGTTCGACATGGATCCGGGCCTGAACCTTCCTGAAGGCGTTTGAAATGAATTCCAGGCTCATTCAGGCAGGGAGCTCTACGCAAACCGGATTGTTAACTGCGTGTGCGGGCTCGCAGGGCCACGTTGCCGACCACCAGGTTGGGTCCCAGCCGGGCGATGCCGCCGGTCTGCTCGGGGGTCTGCAGCTTGCTGGTCTCGGCTCGCAGCACGGCCTCGCTCACCATCTCGCGCAGCTCGGCCACCGGGCGGCTGGATTGGGCAGAGAGCAGCGCGTTCAGGCCGATCACTCCCCGGGAGCTGGCGGCTTCCAGGAAACTGGTCAGGGCTCCGCCCAGCCAGGCCGGCTCACCGGTCTCCTCGAGGAGCTCTCGTCCCAGTCCCACCAGCTCGGCCCCGCTCTCAAGCCGTCGAGCGACGAGATGACCGCCCATACGCGAAGCCTCGTCGCTTCTCAGGCAGCCCGACCGCAAGAGGCTGTGGGTCAGCTGCACGGCGCTCTGCTCTTCGGATTGAGCGAGCACGGTGGTGGCCACGGCCGGGTTGCTAGGGCACAGGTCCTGCAACTCGCGCGCGGTCTGGCCCTTCTGGCTGATCTGCAGAGCCGGCCAGAGCTGCTCCAGGACCTTCGGCTCTAGCACGGCCAGTCGAGCCAGGGCCAGCGACTCTTCTGCACTCCCGGCCGCGACCGGACCCGGATCCAGACCCGCCAGCACCTTGAGTGCCACCGGCACCTGGCTGGCGGGGAAAGGCTGAGCCAGCAGCTTGTCCACCCGCTCCACGAAGCCTTTGACGGGAACCAGGTCGGCGAACAGGGAGGCGTCCGCGCTGTGGGCCAGCTTCCCCAGAATACTGAGGGCCCGGTCTCTTTGCCAGGGCACCTTTTCGCTGGCCCGATGGCAGGCGTCCAGCAGCACGGCCGGGTTGTCGGTCTCGCGCCATTGCGGTCCCAGCATCCCCTGACAGGCCTGGCGCAGGGTGGCCTCTGGCAGCTCGGCCAGTCGCTCCAGCCTGGGACCGTGGATCAGATCGGAGGCGCTCTGATAGAGCCAGTTTCGTTGCTCGGGCGTGACTTTTTCGCCGAACAGGCGGCGCTCCCAGCTCTCCACCGCCCTGCCCTGGCCCCACACGGCCAGCAGCCCCTCTCGGGCCGGGCGGGTGAGCTCGCTCTGGCTGTAGAGCGCCTTGAGCCGCTCGTGCTCGCGGTCGAAAGGCCCGGTTGCCTCACTGCAGTTTCCCCGGCTGGCCAGGGCCCGGTCTTCCGCGCTCCGACGCTGGACGAGGATTGCCCGGGCTTTCTCCATCAGGGGGCGCCACTCTTCGGGCTCGAGGTGGCTCAATTGATCTCGGGTCAGGCCGGTGACCCGCTCGGTGGCTTCCTGCAAGAGCTCGAATTCGCCCTTGGAGGCGCCGGCTTCGGGCGGGGGCAACTGCACGACATTGCTGAAGCTGAGCAGCAGGGTGGAGCCGTCCTTCTGGATCTCGATCTGGTCGGGCGAGCCCGCCTGGTCGGGGAGTTTTTGCACCATGACCTGTCCCTGCGGGTCGACCGTCCAAAGCTCGCCGAACGGCTGCAGCGGGACGAAGCGCAGGCGATCCTCCGCGTCGAGGTGGTAGCTGCCGCGGAAGGAGTAACCGTCCACGGTCCACTTGGACTCGCCGGTGGCCGGATCAAGGCCTCGGAGAGCGTGGTCCTGCGCCTGGTAGTAGACCCCGGGCCCTTCGCCCACGGGCACTCTCTCACCATAGCCCGGTCGGCTCCAGCGCACCGAGCCGTCCGGATTGTAGCAGCGAAGCTCCTGGGAGTGCTGGATCAGCAGGGCGCCATCCTCGGCCGCTCGCAGGCTGATGCAACGCTGGTCGGAGGGGAGCTGCAGAGGCAGGTCCTGGCGCTGGCCCTCGGAGGTCAGCAAATAGACCTGCTGGTCGTCCCCCACGAGCAGGTGCCCTTCGGGAGTGCTGCTGAGGGAGGAGAAGCGCGGGATGTCGTGGGCCCAGAGCTCCTTTCCGTTCTGGAGGCTGACCGCCTTCACGCTCTCCTGGCCGCATAACAGCACTCGATCTTCCAGAAAGCGAGCCCGGCTGACCGCATCTGGCTCTACCGGGACCGACCAGAGGACAGAGCCGTCCCCGCTCACGGCCGTCAGGTCCCGGGCCGCGGAGGAGCCGCCCCGAAAAAAGGCCAGCCCCCCTCCGGGGAGCTCGAGCGGGGCTCCCATGGGAGACAGGTCTTTCTGCCAGGGACACAGGAGCTTGCGGGAGCCGTCCTGGGCCACGGAAACCAGTCCCTCGGAGTCCTTGAGGAACGCCCTGGTGCCGTCCTGGGAGAAGACCACCTCGTCCAGGGGGCGCGCCCCCTCGGCCTCCAGCTTGCCCAGGAAGGCCACCCGGTCGGTGATGGTCGGGCCTTTGAGGCTGACTCGATCCAGCATTGTCACCCGATTTCGACGTCAGGGCGGTCGTCTCCGCCTTTGCAAGGCTTTTGCAAAGGCGGTCAGGTTAGAGTCAACTCGTGCAGATCCAGCCTCTCGCCTCCACCACTTCGGCCCCGCTCGGTCTGCCGACCGGGCCGGTGGCCCGACTCGAGCAAGGCCCCCGGTCGCTCGACCTGACCGGACGGGTTTTGTGCCACTGTCTCTGCCTCGAGCTCGGCCAGCACTGGAGCGCAGTCTCCGAATGGGTGGAAGGCTGGACGGCCCGGACGCGTTCTCAGCGCGACGACCAGCACGAGAGCCTGGAGCGCTATACCGGCTTCGCTCGCCAGACCATCGACCAGGTACGCGGCCTGGAAGGGGGGGTCGTGGCCCGCAAGCAGGCCGAGCGGTCTCGCTGCCAGGAGGTGCTCAACCGCTTCCACCGGTCGGCCGCCCCGGAGCACCTGGGCAAAGAGCTGGTGCCGCTTCGCCAGGCCATTCAGAGCTATCACCAGCGCAACACCGAGCTGCAAAGGCTGGACACCTTCCAGCGCGAGTCGGTGGCTTACTACCGCATTCAGGCCGAACGGGTTCGCGACCGCTTCGTGGCCATCGCCGTGGTCACGGCTGCGATTCAGAATGAAGCTCTGGGCCGCCTCGCGCTCTTGATTCCGCAGCAGGCCGGTGGGCTGGCCCGGGAGGCGGGCCTTCGGGTCGAGCAGGTCAGCGCTCTGCGGACCGAGTTGACGGCCATGGTCGAGCCGGTGGATTGGGACGTGGAGGCCGAGCCGCTGGCCCCGGAGCATGTGGCTCTGGGGGGCCGCGAGGTGGCCCAGGCCGAAGGGATCTGCTCGCAAGGCAAGGAGCGGCTCCAGGAGGGGGTCTTGTGTCAGCCCGACTCGCGTGATCTGTGGGCCAGCCTGGCCTCGGCATCCTCTGGATGAGGCCGCTCCTGCCATCTCTGAAATTGTTCGACCGCTCCTGTCGTGGCTAAATTTCTTTCTCTTGCCAGCACTGGGTTCGTGTCGATCGAACAGTATGCATGGGGTTGACAGAATCTGGCGTGCCGAGTAGATTGTCGAAGTCGACGGCGACGCCGACCGCACCGGATGAGCGAAAGAATCCGGCGGGCTGTCAGAAACCGAGACCTGGCAGGGGTTGCGTGCAGACCAGAGTACGCCGCAGTGTTTCGACTGCTGAGAACATCGAAACGGGCCTGGAGACAAGCTCGAGACCGCGAGGTTGAGCGCACCGCAAGGTGCCCTCGAGTAGAATGCCAGGGAAGGTCGGTGAGGTCGGAGCCGATCACTCCAGCGAGTCGTTACGCTGGCGCCCCGGGGAGCGTAAGAACCGGCGGACTGTCGCTCCGAAAACGGCAGGGGTAGCGTGCAGACTTAAGTGACGTCGCGGAGTTTCAGCCGCGTAAAAAGACTGAGACGTCCGATCGGGCTTCTACCGAGTAGGACAGAGCCGACACAGAACGTAGGGTCGGCCGCTCCGGCGAAGCGAGAGAGCCGGCGCCCCGAGGCGCGAGAACCTTGGCGGGCTGTCAGAGACCGAGACCTGGCAGGGGTAACGTGCAGACCGTAGCACGGAGCAGTGTCTCGACTGCGTGAACATCGAGGCGGGCCTGGGACCAGGTCGGGACCGCGAGGAGAAGCGTCGACGCAAGTCGACCACCGACTGAAGGTTGAACCAGGAGTGTCCGGTGAGGTTGGAGCCGGGCCACGAAAGCCACCGCAAGGTGGCTTTCGTGTTTTCCGGCGAGAAGAGTCGACCCGGGCCTGCGAGAATCTCTGCCTGCCATGCGGGTTTTCGTTCTGGCTCTGCTTGTTTTTCCGGCCCGTGCGGACGAGCTGAGCAGAAGGTGCGTGCCTGGGTGCAGAGCCAGGACTACGCCAGCCTGGGGCAGGCGGCGTTCATGGAGCGCAGCTCGGTCCCGGGGCAGAGCACGAGCTGCGCCTGCAGGACCGCCAGATCTTCAGAGCAGCATCTCCACCTGCACCTGATTGATCACGTACTCCAGCGCCGCTTCCACCACCGCCGTCTCGGGGTGGCGCAGCACAACGTAGCCCTGGCCCTCGTAGAGGTGGCTGGCCCAGTCGCCCGGCTGGGGGCGCTTGAGATCGGTCACCATGGGCCCGAGCTCGGAGAGGACCTGGTCCAGTCCATGCACGCACTTGACCCGGTTGCCCCCAAGACCGCGCAGGAAGGCCACTCCGGCGGAGTACTTCCTCTCCCTGGGCGCCTTGAGCTCCTGGAAGATCATCAAGCGCGCCCACATCCGGTAGACATCGATGTCGTGGGCCCGGTTCATCAGGGTCAAAAGCTGCGCACCCGGAGGCCGGGCTGCCACCTCGCCCACGGCAATGGTTCCGTTGGGACGGCGGAACCACTCCAGGTGAGTCAGGCAGGTGCGCGCTCCCAGCGCGTCCAGCGCCTTCTTGCCCACCTCGCGGATGTCGTCATACTCGGGGCTGTCCACTTCCCTGGGCAGCACGATGCGCCACTGGATCCAGGGGTTGCGCACCACGTCCAGCGGATTGGGCAGGTAGCGCGTGAGCGAGTGCCACATGTGTTTGCCCTTGAGACTGAACGTCTCAAACGAGTGCTCGGCCCCCACCACGAACTCCTCGATCTGCAACGGTCGGTCCGGACGCGGCGTGGATGCGCGCAGCAGCTCGCGCAGAGCCTGCGAGCTCTCCACCCGGTAGGTGGCCTGGGTGGCGGCGCTATCCACCGGCTTAATGCAGAGCGGGAAGCCCACCTCCTGCACGAAGGCCCAGGCATCGTCCTCGCTGGTGGCCTTGCAGTGGCGGGCGCAGGGCACGCCCGCCTCGCGGAAGCGCTCCTTCATCTGGGCCTTGTCGCGGAAGTTGCGGGTGACCTCCACCCCCATGCCGGCGATCCCCAGTCGCTCGCGGACCATGGCCACGGGAATCTGGATCTGCTCGTTGGCCGACATCAGCACGTCCACTTTGCCGAGCCGCGCCTGCAGACCGGAGGCCGCGTGGGTCAGCTCGTCGGGGTCGAGGATGTCGGAAACCTGCCAGTGGCCCACCAGGTGCTGTTGCAGCCCGCGGGGCAGGTTGTCGAGAGCGTCCTGGCTCACCAGGGCGGTGCGCGCCCCTTCCATGGTGGCTACCGAGGCCAGCAGGTGCAGCGCGTTGTCGGTGAAGAGGGGAGCGAAGAAAAGAACGAGTTTGCTCATGGCGCGGGCCGATTCCGCGAAGGGCCCGCCAGGACCTGCGAGTCAGAGGTAGAAATCTCCCAGGATGCAGCCGAAGAGCTTCGACTTCGCGCCCGGAACCCGCTTGCTCTACTTCCTGGCCGTGGTGACGCTGGTGTTGCTGGGGGGACTCCTGGTTGTGGTCGGAGTGGCCACCCTGATGGAGCGTCCCGAAAGCCGCGGCTACCGTGCCCGGCAGCAGACCCAGGCCGGGGCGGTCTGGGCCGTGATGGGGGTTTTCATGGTCGCAGGAGCCGCCGCACCCTTCCGCGGCTGGAAGCGCAGCGGCCGCTCCCGGGTGGTCCTGACCGACGAGGAGCTGATCTTCGAGGAGGGCGGCAGCGAGCGCCGGGTTTCGTGGCGCGACATCGCCGACCTGAGCGAGGTGGGCACCAGTCTAGAGCTTGTGCTGCGCGACCGCCAGGGCAGCCTGCACATCCCTCGCTCCTATGAGAACTTCGATGAGCTGATCGAGGAGATCCGCACCCGAGCGCGGGTGCGCCCCGGTTGGTGAGGAGTCCTCGGGCTGTCTTCTGACCTGATGACGGGCGGGCCGGCCTCGCGCCAGAGCTCTCCGCCCGCGACCGCGCTCGCTATCCTGTGCCTGCTCCTGTGCGCCGCCCTGGCCCAGGGCTCCATCCGCCTTCCGCCCGGCTTCCACCTCGAGCTCTACGCCCAGGTCCCCGGAGCGCGCCACCTGACCGTGGACGAGCGCGGCACCGTCTGGGTGGGCACCATGGGCACGGCCGTCTACGCAATCCCCGACGCCAACCGCGACTTCAAGGCCGACCGCGTGGTCAAGGTCCTGGATGGCCTCAACGGCCCCAACGGCGTGGCCGTAAAAGGCGACGACGTCTACGTGGCCGAGGTGGATCGCATCCGGCGTTACCCGGCCCTGGCCCGCAAGCTCGGCGTCCCCCCCTCTCCGGTGCTGGTGCGCAGCCTGACGAGCGAGCGCCATCACGGCTACCGCGTGCTGCGCTTCGGACCCGACGGCCTGCTTTACCTCGGGATGGGCGCCCCCACCAACGCGGGCGAGGTCAACGACCCCTACGGCACGCTGGCCCGCCTCAAGCCCGACGGCCAGGGCTTCGAGATCGTGGCCCGCGGGATCAGAAACAGCATGGGCTTCGACTGGCACCCGGTCAGCGGCGAGCTCTACTTCACCGAGAACGGGCGCGACTTCCTGGGCGACGAGCTGCCCCCCGAGGAGCTCAACCGGGTCACCCGGGTGGGCCAGCATTTCGGCTTTCCCTATCGCTTCGGCAACAACCAGAAAGACCCCGACTGGGGCGACCGGGCCCCCTCCGGCCTGACCTTCACCCCGCCCACGGCGCTCATGGAGGCCCACGTGGCCCCGCTGGGGATGCGCTTCTACCGCGGCTCCATGTTCCCGGCAGCTTACAAGAGCCAGGCCTTCATCGCTCAGCATGGCTCCTGGAACCGCTCCAGCCCCCTGGGTTACCGGGTGGTCACCGTGCAGGGCTCGCGGGCCACGGTCTTTGCCCACGGCTGGCTGCAGGGGCGCAGCGTGTCCGGCCGTCCGGTGGACGTGCAGGAGTTGAGCGACGGATCGCTACTCGTCTCCGACGACCACGCCGGCAAGGTCTATCGCATCACCTACCGACGCTGACGCGCCTGGGCCCGAAAGGTTTTTGCCCTGCTTGAAAAAAGCAAGCGGCTATGAAGCCTGCTCGTCCCGCCTACCACTGGATCCTGTCTTGTCTCTGCCTGATCGCTCTCTTGTGTTGCGGTTGCGGCAATGATGGTCCCCTGTTCACCCGCAGCACGGAGGATCCGTTGTCTCCCGGCGACCCGCCAGTTCCCCCGGTTCCAGAACGCAGTCAGGTGTTGCGAGACATCACCACCTTCATCAACGCCGCCGAGAATCTCGATCAAGATGAGGGACTGGTCGAGCTGGCCTACTTTCTGGTCGAGCAACCCGGGGTCGTGGGCAGCAAGCTGGCCGATGACGGCAGCGTCTGGGCGCTGTTCGAAGACGGCCAGTTGCTGGTCTTTGTCAACAATCGCGAAGTCGCCTCGCCAACAACGAGAGAGCTCCTGGCGCCCTCTTTGAGGACCGACTCTCAGATCCCTCGGTCGGCGGTGGCCCACTTTGCGAATACCTTCGAAGGGAGTCCGACGTTCAGCTCCCCGGTAGGGGACTTGAGCGAGCAAGCGCATTCTTCCGGATACCAGGTACGCCTGGGTGGAGGGGTCGAGCAGCTCAGGCAGCTCAAATCCCTCGGAACCCTGTACATCGATGCCCATGGAGCGAGCTCAGCGGAGGCCTCGAGCCCGGATGGCAAATCCCCTGTGCGTGGCCTCACTCTCAAGCTACCCGTTCCCAGCAGCTTCGCCATCTGGACCCAGACGCTGGCCAGCGAGGAGCTGGACCTGCACTATCAACAAGAGCTCGAATCTCAGTCATTGATTCATTTCATTGCGCCCATTGACGGGGAGAGCTACGAGAGGCGCTACGGGATCACCGGAAAGTTTGTCCGTGAGAACTGGACCTTTCTTCCTGACAGCCTGGTCTTCGTCAATGCTTGCACCAGCAATTCTTTCGCCTTTCGAGAAGCGTGCATGCAGGTGGGCGCCAGTGCCTATTTGGGTTGGAGTAAGGAGGTGGGGGATGGTCTGGCTTTCGATTCGGCGAGCACCCTTTACTCTCTCCTCTTCCCAGGAGATCGGGTTCCGGAGGTCTCGACCCTCGATGAGGCCCTGGCGCAGATTTCCAGCCTCGGATTGGACCTGGATCAGCAGACAGGCGCCCGGTTGGTCGTGACCCGGGCCCCCAGTTTCGGGTTGCTCGTTCCCTCTTTGCGCAGCCTGCAGGTCGTCGACGGCGAGATCATCCTGCGCGGTTACTTTGGCGCTGCGGTCGGCCAGGTCCTGATCGATGGAGTGGCGCAGCCTCTTTCCCGCCCCTGGGATGCGCAAGTATTGACCCTGTCCCTTCCTGAGGAGGGCACCCACCTTCGGGTCAGGGTGGGAGGGCGCCTCAGCAACTCCATGATCATTCCTCGTCCGGAGCCCGAGGACGATGCCCTGATCAACCTTGAGTTCGGGGGCTCCGGAAGGATCACAAACTGGCCCGGGCGACCCGATCTTGTGGGCAGTGAGCTGAGAATCACATTGTCCATTGAGAACAGCCAGGTCGTGGATGGGAGAATCAGTGTTTCCCAGCCGGCGGGCTTTGATTACTTCTTTGTCGGCGATACGGTCGTCAACACCCTGAGGAATGGAGCACTGACCTCGGTCCAGAGCGTGCCTGGCTCCACCACCACGTACACCATTCCGCTCCCGAGTCAGGGGCAGACCACGGCTCAGGCACAGTTCCATTTTGTCATTACCGGCGAAGGACAATCTGTTGACGACCGTGGAGACTTTGAATACGAAATTGATTTCTTTTCCCAGCCATGATCCCGCCGCAGCGATCTCCAGGGAGTCGTGTCGGGCCGGTCGGCCGGATCCGGTTGGGGCACCACCAGGTCCAGCTTTAAGTGCCCCTCCGGCTCGGGGCTTGCCCGAACGATGCCGCGGGCTGCCGTTGACGGTCACGGTGGCGTCCGCGCTGGCTCTGGAACCATGCAGAGAACACTCAAGCCCACCGAGGCTCAAGATTATTCTCATCCTGAGCATATGACAGGGAGTCCAGACCGGAACTTCAAGAGGTCAGGGCAGCTCGACGAACTGCAGGAAGTCCCCATTGTAGAAGGCCATGAAACGCCCGTTGGGCGATACCCGGATGGCTCCCATCTTGACCTTCTGCAGGTTGGGCACCGGCTTGAGCTTCCAGCTGTCGCTCTCCTTGGCGCAGAGCACGTCCATCTTGGCCTGGGCCATGTCTAACTGGCATACCACCGCGGTCCGCCCGTCGTCGGACAGAAACGGGTAGGCAAACGAGCCCCCCTTGCCCAGCTCCACCTGCTGGCCGCGGGCGGCGTCATAGAACATCGCGTGGCTCCCCGTGGTGCGATGGATCGTGTAGCAGACCCGATCCTGGGCGGCCCAGAACGAGCTGAGCTTGTCTCCCTCGTCCACCACTCGGGGGGTCTGGCCGTCCCACCAGTAAAGCTGCGACCGGGTGCCCTGACGGGCGGCCAGGTAGCCGCTGCGCGGTCCGGTGTAGTTGGAGGCGTAAAAGCCTGGCACGTCCTTTTCGACCTTCTGGATGTCCCCTCCGGGTGTGAAGGCGTCCTGGCCCGTGGCGCCGGGGTTCAGGGTGGCCAGCAGGTTGTCGCCCGAGAAATCGTCCCTGTCGTAGAAATAGCCCATCGTCAGGATGTCGCCCGTGATGGGGCGCAGGTAGCTGGGATTGCCGCGAAAGCCCGGTTGGCCGCGCTTGTGCTCCATGATGGGGGTGATCGGGCCGCCGTCGAGCGGCACCCGCATGAAGGTGGCCCCGGTCAGGGTGGCGATCACCGCCGTCTTGTCGTCGGGGGTCAGAGCCAGGGCCTCGATCGAGGGCACGTTCACCTCGATGCTCTCCATCGAGCGCACCGCCCCCTCCACTCCGTAGGTGATTTTCCAGAGGCGATTGAGCTTGCCCTTGATGCGCTCGCTGGGAGGCGTCTTCTCCTGAGCGATCAGGGTCAGCCCGTCGGAAGTGAAGCTGACGGGGCGGAAGGTGTGCGTGTTGATGCCTTTCTCGCGCAACTGGGAGGCGGTCAGCCGCACCCCGATGGATTGGGAAAGAACAGGCAGCATCAGGCTGGCGACCAGCCCCATCAAAAAGATCCGAAATCGGAGCAACTTCGAGCGCCCTCGCCGTTCAACAGATTGCCTGCAGCCCCGCGGGGCTGCATCAGAGCGACTTTGTCAGCGAGCGCCCGTTTCCTGGGAATCGACCGGCTGCCAGCCGAAGAACTTCTGCATCTCCTGGAAAACCTTGGGGTTGGAGTTGAGGTAGCCGTGGTGGGTCACGCCGTCGACCACCACCGCCGTCTCGCCCGGCGGGGCCAGGTGTCCGACCGGCACCAGCCCGTCGCCCCGGCCCACGTTGATCAGGCCCGGCTTGGGGGTGACCACGCCCCCGCCGCCCACAGCCACGACCGCCTCCAGATTCGCCTTCTGGCGAGCCCAGTTGCTGTTCAGCTCGGTCAGGTGGGGGTTGTTGATGCCCTGCCCGTCGTCTACCGAGAGCCACGTCAGGGCCGGCAGGTCGGCCACCTTGAGCCCGCCCATGTCGATGGCCCACTTGATGTCGCGCTCGAGAATCTGGCGCGACAGGTCGGCAAAGCGCGAGCCTTTGGCGGGCGAGCCCAGCAGCATCAGCCGCCCCACCTTGTCGCCGCCCTCGTCAAGATACAACCGCGTGCCCAGCCCGCCCATGCTGTAGGCGTCCACGTCCAGCTTGCTCTCGCCGGTGATGGCCGCGATAGCGGCAAAGTTTCGAGTCAGCTGGGCCTTCATCTCGGGCGGCGGATCGTGGGGATCGTTGAAGAGCACCTCGAAGACGCGGGCCTCCTTGTTGATGCTAGAAGCGTCGCGGGGGCGCGTGCAGTTACGGTCGAAGTAGAACTGACCGTCTTTGATGAAATGGATGGTGCCGCCGTTCAGGCCGCCTTTGGTGAGGTGGCGACCCAGCGCCTCGAAGCGCTCCAGGTTCGTGGTCCAGCCGGGTACCATCACGAACGAGCGCTGCAGCTTGACCCGGGGCATGTCCTTGAGGGGATTCTCCTTCGCCTCGGCGGCCTCGACCCGAGCCCCGATCATCTTGTAGGCGGTGCCCACGCCGGCGTACTCGCTGACGAGCAGCACGTCGTCGATGACCGGACCGAGCACATCGCGGCGCTTGAAGGACAAGACCGGGGGCAGGGCAGCGGAGATCTTCATGACCGGCAGGATACCCTGGCGACCGGCTGCGATGGTGACGAGCATGTTAACTTTGTTCGCGGGAGTTCGCTCCCGGGCGGAGAACGGCCGGCCGTGAGCTACAGCGACGACAGGAGCGTTCGACCACCTCAGCGTCGACAGGAGCGGTCGACCAACTCCTGGATGGACCAGGCGCGCGAGCTGGCCGAGCAGGGCCGCGGCCGCACCCGCCCCAACCCCCTGGTGGGAGCCGTGCTGGTGCGGGGCCAGGAGGTCGTCGGCCAGGGGTGGCACGAGCGGGCCGGCGGGCCCCATGCCGAGGTGGTGGCCCTGCGCGAAGCCGGGGACAGAGCCCGGGGCGCCACCCTCTACGTGACCCTGGAGCCCTGCAGCCACTACGGGCGCACCCCGCCCTGCAGCCAGGCCCTCATCGCCGCTGGCGTGGCCCGAGTGGTGGTGGGAGCCCGCGACCCCAACCCCCGCGTGGACGGGCTGGCCGACCTGCGCCAGGCGGGGATCGAGCTCGAGCTGCTCGACTGCCTCGACTGCGCGCGCCAGAACGAGGAGTTCTTCACCTGGATGAAAACCGGCCGCCCCATGGTGGTGATGAAGTATGCCATGTCCCTGGATGGCAAGATCGCTACCAGGAGCGGCCACTCGCAGTGGATCTCCAGCTCCGAGTCGCGCCACCTGGTGCACCAGCAGCGCAGCTTGCTCTCGGCGGTCATGGTGGGAAGCGGCACCGTGCTGCAAGACGACCCGCGCCTCACCGCTCGGCTCGAGGGCGCCAAACAGCCGGCCCGGGTAGTTCTCGACCGCCGGGGGCGCTCGCCGCTCGCCAGTCGGGTTTTCGAGCCCGGCGCCCGCCGCATTGTGGTCACATCCGAGCACAGCCCGGCCGCCTGGCGCGCCGGATTGGAGGAGCGGGGGATGGAGGTCTGGCTGAGCCACGACCTGGCTCAGCTCATGCAGCGTCTGGGCCAGGAGGGACTGACCAGCGTACTGCTCGAAGGGGGAGGCACCCTGAACGCTGCGGCGGTTGCCGCCGGCCTGGTCGACAAAGTGGCGTGCTTCATCGCTCCCCGTCTGCTCGGAGGCGAGCGCGCCCCGACCGGAGTGGAAGGCGAGGGGGTAGAGGAGGTCACCCGCGGTTGGGTGCTCGAGGACATGACCTGCCAGCAAGTGGGAACGGACCTGCTGGTGCAGGGGTATCTTCAACGACACTGGATGGCGCCTTGAGAAATCGCGAGCAGGCCCTGGCCTGGCTGCAAAGGCCCCTGGACGAGCTGCTCGAGGCCGCCGCCGCTCTGCGAACCGGCCGTCGGCTCACCTATTCGCGCAAGGTCTTCCTGCCGGTCACCAACCTGTGTCGCGATCGTTGCTCCTACTGCACCTTCCGCAAAGGCTCGCGCGATCCCAAAGCTCACACCATGACGCCGGAGGAGATCCGCTCGCAGAGTCGCCGGGCCACGCAGGCAGGCTGCAAGGAGGCCCTGATGTGCCTGGGAGATCGGCCTGAGACGGCCTACCCCAGCTACGCGCGCCTGCTCGACAGCTACGGCGCCGCCTCCACCGCCGCCTACGTCGAGCAGGCCTGCCGTCTGGCTCTGGAGGAGGGCTTGCTGCCCCACACCAATGCCGGCGTTCTCACCCGGGAAGAGATGCAGCTTCTGCAGCCGGTCAACGTCAGCCTCGGCCTCATGCTCGAGAACGTCTCCGACCGCCTCTGCGGCCCCGGCGGGCCGCATGCCTCGGCGCCCGACAAGCGCCCCGAGGTACGCCTGAAGATGCTGCGCGAGGCGGGCGAGCTGGGCATTCCCTTCACCACCGGCCTTCTGATCGGCATCGGCGAGACGGCCGAGGAGCGGGTGGACACGCTGCTGGCCATTCGCGAGCTGAGCGAGCAGTACGGTCACATCCAGGAAACCATCGTGCAGCCCTTCCGCTCCAAGCCGGATACCCCCATGGCCGCGGCCGGCGAGCCTGATGACGAAGAGTTGGCCCGCACCGTGGCCATGGCCCGGCTCATCCTGGGTCCCCGGGCCAACCTCCAGGCGCCCCCCAACCTCAGCCCCTCGGGCCATCGCCTGCTCATCCGGGCGGGTCTCAACGACTGGGGCGGCATCTCCCCGGTAACCCGCGACTTCATCAATCCCGAGGCTCCCTGGCCCCACCTGGCCGAGTTGGCCCGCACCTGCGAGCAGGAAGGCTTCATCCTGGCCGAGCGCCTGGCCGTCTATCCCGAGCACTTCCAGCAGGTCCATCCCGCCCTGCGCCAGCGGGTGCTCGACGCCCGGAACGGACTGCCGGAGAGAGAGCCGGTCATGGCATGAACGACGCTCTCAAGAAGGCCCTCCAGGGCCGTGAGCTGACAGCCGACGAGGCCCTGCCCCTGGCCAGCGCCCGGGGCGCCGATCTGCACGACCTGGTGAGGGTCGCCGACGAGCTGCGCGAGCGTCACTGCGGCGAGGTGGTCACCTACGTCATCAACCGCAACATCAACTTCACCAACGTGTGCATCAAGAAGTGCGCTTTCTGCGCCTTCAGCCGCGACCACCGCACCGAGGAGGGCTACTTCTTGCCTCTGGAGGAGGTCATGGGCCGGGTAGAGGAGGCTGTCTCGCTCGGAGCCACCGAGGTCTGCCTGCAGGCGGGCCTGGCTCCCAAGCTGGAGGGCGACTTCTACCTCAAGCTCACCCGCAGCCTGAAGGAGCGCTTCCCGAAGCTTCACCTCCACGCCTTCTCCCCCGAGGAGGTGCTCTACGGAGCCGTGCGCTCGCGCTCGAGCCTGCGCGATTACCTCGGCGAGCTCAAAGCCGCCGGTCTGGATACCCTGCCCGGCACCTCGGCCGAGATCCTCGACCAGCCGATGCGCGACCGCATCTCCCCGGGCCGCATCACGGTCGAGCAGTGGGTGGAGGTGATCAAGACGGCTCACGAGCTGGGCCTGCGCACCACCTCCACCATGATGTATGGCCACCTTGAGGAGCCTCGCCACTGGGTGGCCCACCTCGAGCTGCTGCGCTCCATTCAGCGTGAGACGGGCGGCTTTACCGAGTTTGTGCCCCTCAGCTTCGTGCACCAGGAGGCCCCCATGTACCGCCTGCTCGAGGGCGTGCGAGCGGGGGCCACCGGAGCCGAAGTGCTGCGCCTGCACGCCCTGGCCCGCCTGTACCTGGGGCCTACCTTCCGCAACATCCAGGCCTCCTGGGTCAAGGAAGGCCCGCGCCTGGCCCAGGTCTTACTGCAGGCCGGCTGCAACGACCTGGGCGGCACCCTCATCAACGAGAGCATCTCCACCTCGGCCGGAGCCTCCTTCGGCCAGCTCGTCCCCCCCCGCGAGCTCTGTCGACTGATCGAAGACCTGGGCCGCGTCCCCGCCCAGCGCACCACCACCTACGCTCTGTTGGAGGGGGGAGAGACCCCTCTCGACCAGGTCGCTGACCCCGAGCAGCGCTTCGGATCTTACCGCCAGCTGGTCTCCTCGGGTCAGCACCGCTTCGTGCACCCCTCCCGCCGAGCCTGACATGTGAGCCGGCGTACAGCCGGCTTTTCCGGCTCGGGGTAAAATGGCGGAGGGGACACCCAGACTCAAAGGAGATACCACCGATGCCGACGATGACGATGCCGCAGTCGCACACGTGGCGACACTCGATCCAGACGGCCGAGCGTCTGCTCCGGGATTCCAATAGGCAGCTCAGCTTTCTGATGCGCACCCGAAAGCCCCTGGAAATGGCCATCAAGCCCAACGGCAAGCTGGCCAGGTTTCAGAAGGAAGCCATAGAGCTCTTCCAACTCCTTTACTGCTACCAACGCGGCGAGTGCCGCGGGCCCAGCTATCACACGCTGATCCTCGCTACGGCAGCCTTCCACTACCTCTCGTGCACTCGCGACGTGCGCGACTTCTGGCGTCGGCCGGAATCGGCCGAAGCCGTTTTCGACCACGTCCTCAAGGAGATCGAGCTCGATTTTCGCGACTTCCAGGCCTGGAGACAGAAACAGGGCCTGTGAGGCCATAAGCTCGAGAGACGACAATGTAACGCCCGCCGATTGGACCCGGCGGGCGTTTTTTCTGGCCTGATGGTGGACGGGCTGAAGAGGATGCGGGCGACCGGCAGGCGAACAACGAGGCGTGGAACCTGTAGGTCC
>CAYYHB010000078.1:0-20289 GCA_964471395.1 uncultured Burkholderiales bacterium
GCGACCCTCGGCTTGGGAAGCCGATGCTCTACCGCTGAGCTACTTCCGCGGGCGAATGATACTATAGCATGAGTGTCAACCGGCTGTCCACGGCCAGATCCCCGCTTTCACAGGGCCGGCCACACTCGCGTCGAAAATGAAAGTCGTGGAGCTTGCCTACAATTTCCTGTTGATCTTTCTTTCTACGATGCTGGTCACCCTCACAGCGCTCCACCTCTTGAGCCTGCACTGGCTGACCCGGCTCGAGCGCAGCCTCGCCTCGGGCCACCTGGAAGAGGCCGAGCGGGCCTTCCACCACTTGCTCACCTGGGTGCCTCGCCGCCTGGAGTTCACCACCATCTGGAACCGGGCCGCCCTGGACGTGCGCCTGGTCTCTCCCCTGCCCCCCGAGCGCGTGCGTCAGGCCATGCTCAGTCTTACCCGCGCGGTGGCCCGCAAGCGGCCTCGACTGATCGCCCTGCGCCGCCTGGAAGCCCACCTTTTGCGCCAGGAAGGCCAGCTCGACGAGGCCCGGGCCCTGCTCGAGAGCGTCCCCCGTCGACCTCATCCGGTGGACGCCCAGCAGCGAGCCATCTTCTACGAGCTGACCGGCGACCTGGAGCGAGCCCTGGAAGAGTACCGGCTGGCCCTCGACCGGCTCGATTCACGCTGGGCCGGCACCAAGTTCGGAATGTCTCGCCGCTCTCAGGCCCGTCTGCGGGCCCATCTGCTCCGGTCCAAAGCCCAGCTGCACACCCGCCAGGGCAAGCTCGACGAGGCCGTGCAGGCCCTGGAGGCCTCCATCCTGAGCGATCCTCGCTCGCTGGAGGCAGCCTACAGCCGGGTGGCCGTGGCCGGGCTGCTCGAGCGCACCCGCGGGGTCGAGGAGTCCGAGCGCTACCTGCTCGACGCGATCGGGCACGCTCCCCCCTGGGCCGGGCTCTTTCTCCAGACCCTGGGCGAGATCCAGACCCGGGCCGGTCGCTACACCGAGGCCCACCAAAGCCTTGAGCAGTCACTGGCCCGGGTGATGGTGGAGGCCGCTCAGCAGCTGCGCAGCGGGCGGCAGATCTCCCAGAACCCCCGCTATCTCTCCTTGATGCTGGCTCGCTTCGAGCTGGAGATGGCCTCGGGCCAGCTCGGAGCCGCCCGCGACCTGCTCGAGCGCCTGCAAGAGCAGAACCCGGAGCATCCCCTGGTGCAGCTCGCCTGGGCCGGCTTCTACGAGCTACAGGGCGAGGACACGCTCTGCGTCAGCTGGCTCGAGCGCGCCGTGGGCCGGGCCGACTCGGGCCTGCTCGGCGAGATGACCCGGCCGGCGGCCCGCAGCCGCCTGGCCGAGGCCTATGTGCGCCTCGGTCGGCTGGATGACGCCGAGGCCGAGTACCGGCGCGCCCTGCGGGCAGGCGAGGCCGGGCCGGCGGTACGGGCCACCCTGGGCTACCTGCTGGCCCGTCAGGGTCGCGAGGCCGATGCCAACCCTCTCTTCGAGGAGGCCATGCGCGACTTTCGTCAGAAGCTGCAGCGCAACCCCAGCGACTCCGAGCTGCTGGCCGGCCTGGGAAACCTGCTGGCCTATCGCGGCGATCTCGAGGACGCCCAGAGCTACCTCGAGCGAGCCGTCTCGAGCAGCCCGCGCGACTGCGCCGCCTGGAGCTCGCTGGGTGAGCTGCGCCAGAAGCGCAACCAGCTGCCCCAGGCCCGCGATGCCTACCGCAAGGCCCTGGAGCTGGCCCAGCGCCCGGACCAGAAGAAGTCGCTGCAGAATCGCCTGGCCGAAGTGGAGGGGGCGCTCCCCACCTAGCCTCGCCCTGGACAGCGCACGGCCACGCCCGAAAGGGGCGCCCTATTCAGAGCAGTCCACGGCCGCGCCCGAAAGGGGCGCCCTATTCAGGACAGTCCACGGCCGCGCCCGAATGGGGCACAAGTGAAGGTCAACCCCGCGCCCCAAGCGAAGGCCGGGCCATTCCACCCCGCTTGGAGGGCCGCATGAACACTCTGCTCAGCACCAGTTGGGAGCGCTTTTGCCAGTTCTTCTACCACGATCCCGGACTGGACGTGTCTCTGGACGTCAGCCGCACCAGCCTGAGCGAGGAGCAGCTGCAGGGTATGCAGGAGGCCTGGCACAAAGCCACCGCCGCCATGCGAGCCCTGGAAGGCGGAGCCATCGCCAACCCGGACGAGAACCGCATGGTGGGCCACTACTGGCTGCGCGCTCCGGAGCTTGCGCCCGAGCCGGCCATCCGCCAGGAGATCGAGGGCACTTTGCAGCGCATCCTGGCCTTCGCCCGGAAGATTCACGGCGAGCGCCACTTCACCGACGTCCTCTCTATCGGCATCGGGGGCTCGGCCCTGGGGCCGATGTTCGTGCACGACGCCCTGGGCGGGCCCAATGACATGATGGCTCTGCATTTTTTTGACAACACCGATCCCGACGGGATGGACCGGGTGCTGGCCAGGCTGGGCGAGCGGCTCAAGAACACGCTGATCCTGGTGATCTCCAAGTCAGGAGGAACCCCGGAAACCTTCAACGGCATGATCGAGGCCCAGAACGCCTGCAAGAAGGCCGGGCTCGACTTCGCCAAGCAGACGGTGGCCGTCACCGGGGCCGGCAGCAAGCTGGACCAGTTGGCCGAAAAGGAAGGCTGGCTGGAGCGCTTCCCCATGTGGGACTGGGTGGGCGGACGCACCTCCGAGCTCTCAGCCGTGGGACTCTTGCCGGCCGCCCTCCAGGGCATCGACATCCAGGGCATGCTGGCCGGGGCGTCGGCCATGGATCGGCTGACCCGAGCCGAATCGTCCCACCAGAATCCGGCCGGGCTCCTGGCCCTGGCCTGGTATGCGGCCACCGGAGGCAAAGGCCTCAAGGACATGGTGATCCTGCCTTACAAAGACCGTCTGGCCCTCTTCTCGCGCTACCTTCAGCAGTTGGTGATGGAGTCGCTGGGCAAGAAGGACGACCTTTCCGGCCAGGTGGTGCACCAGGGCATCGCCGTCTACGGCAACAAGGGCTCCACCGACCAGCACGCCTACGTGCAGCAGCTGCGCGACGGTCTGAACAACTTCTTTGCCACCTTCATCGTGGTCGAGCACGACCGCCGGGGTGACTCCATCGAGGTCTCTCCCGGCGCCACCACGGGAGACTATCTTTCGGGCATGTGGCAGGGCACCCGCGAAGCCCTGACCGAGGGTGGGCGCGAGTCGATCCTGATCACCGTGCCGGACGTCTCAGCGCGCACCATCGGGGCGCTGATTGCGCTTTACGAGCGTGCGGTGGGCTTTTATGGCTTCCTGGTCAACATCAACGCCTACCACCAGCCCGGAGTGGAGGCCGGCAAGAAGGCGGCTGCCGCGGTGCTCGAGCTGCAGGCCCAGATCGTAGCCGCTCTGGGCCCCGAGCCTCAGACCGCCGAGCAGGTGGCCGAGAAGCTGAAAGCCAGCGACCGGGTGGAGTCGGTCTTCCACATCTGCCGCCACCTGGCCGCCAACGCCCGCTTCGGGGTCCTGGCCGACGGCGACGGGGTGCAGGCTCGCTTCTACCGACCTCAGTAGCCCCCACGTCTGGCAACGGTTCATAGCAGGCTTTTGAAGCGCACATTGACAGCTGATAATCCGGAGCAGAAGGGCGAAAAATCCTGACAATCGAAACTATAGAGCATGAATATCAGCAGGCTCTTGACTCTCCCCGACCATCCCGGACAGTCGGTCTTCCTGTGGGGGCCGCGTAAAACGGGGAAATCGACCTGGATTCGAGCGAATCTACCCGAGGCCGAAGTCATCGATTTGCTGCAGAGCGAGGAGTTCTTCGACTTCTCCACCCGGCCTCAGCTGCTGCGCGAGCGACTCTCCTCCCGACCCGTTGGGTGGGTGGTCATCGATGAGATCCAGAAGGTCCCGCAACTGCTCGACGAGGTCCACTGGCTGATCGAGAATCGGCGCCAGCGCTTCCTGCTGACCGGGAGCAGCGCCCGCAAGCTGCGACGGGGGCAGGCCAATCTGCTCGGGGGACGCGCCTGGCGTCGGGAGATGCGCCCACTGACCCTGCAGGAGGCGGGCCAGTCCCCTCGTCCGATCGCCGAGACGCTGACTTCGGGCCTCCTCCCCGCCCACTACCTCTCGCCCCAGCCGCTCGAGGACCTGCGCGCCTATGTCGCCGACTACCTCAAGGAAGAGATCGCCGCCGAGGCTTTGACCCGCAACCTGCCGGTCTTTGGCCAATTTCTGCGGGCGGCCGCCATCTCGAACGGGGAGCTTCTCAACCTCGAGAATGTGGCCCGCGAGGTGGGCGTGTCGGCCCGCACCGTGGCCAACTACTACGAGATCCTGGAGGACACGCTCCTGGGGGAGCGGGTCGGCGCCTGGCGCAAAGCGGCCACCCGTCGGCTCCTGGTCACCGACAAGTTCTACCTGTTCGACGTGGGCGTGGCCAACTACCTGATGCGCCGCCAACCGGCCCCGAGCACTCCCGAGTTCGGCAAAAGCTTCGAGCAACTGGTCTTCATGGAGCTACGAGCCTATCAGGCCTACCGTGCCCCGGAGCTTGAGATCCGCTACTGGCGCACGGCCTCGGGCTTCGAGGTGGACTTTCTACTCGACGATCGCCGGCTGGCCATCGAGGTCAAGAGTGGACGGGTCCACCAGACCGACCTGAAGGGGCTATCCGCTCTGAGCGACGACGCGCCGGTGGGTCGGCGCATGGTGGTGTGCCTGGAGAAGAGTCCGCGGGAGCTGACCGACCGGCACGGACCGGTCCAGCTCCTGCCCCTGGACGAGTTCGTCCGCCAGCTCTGGGCCGGTGAGCTGATCTGAGCCCTACTCCCCCGCGTCGATGCGCTGGGCGGCGTCGCGCACCGCCTGCTCGGGCGTCTTCTTGCCCTCCACCGCGCACAGCACCAACTCATCAGACAGGATCTGCAGCACCCGGTTGAAGTGGGGAACGTTGCCCACCGGCTCTTCCCAACGCCCCTGCACGGCGAACTTGAGCAGGGCGGCCGGGCTCTGCTGCAGGGCCAGCACGAAGAGGGGCTCTTCTTCCAGGTCGTTGCGCACGGGCAACTGCAGAGCCGAGTAGAGAAAGCCCAGGTCGCTCTCGTTGGAGGTGGCAAAGCGTACGAACTCGGCCGCCAGCGTCTGGTTCTTGCAGCTCGAGAAGATGCCGAAGTTGCGGTAGTTGCCGTAGCTGTAGACGGGCTCGGCGGCGGGGCGGGCGTCGGGCACCGGTAGTTGGGCGAAGTCGAACTGGAACTCCTCGCCGGCAAGGTCGCGCACCTGCATGATGTTCCAGGGACCGGTCAGCATCATGCCCAGGCCCCCGTCGGCAAAAGCACGCACCTGGTCGAGGTCGTCGGGATAGAGGTTCTGACGGGGAGCCAGGCCCTCCCGCCACAGGTCGGCCAGAAAGCGCATCACGGCAACGCCCGCGGGATTGTCGAAGGCGGCCTTGCCCTCGGGCGTCAACAACCCCTGACCCCCCGAGGCGGCCAGATACAGCGGATAGAAGTCGTAATAGCGGTGCCAGAACTGGGGCCCGGGGTTGGGCGCCCAGAGGTAGAGCGGGCGGCCTTCGGCCTTGCCGGCAGCGGCCAGCACCTTCGCGCTCTTGAGGAACTCGGAGTAGGTGCGCGGGGGACGCAGGTTGTAGCGGCGGAACATGGCCGCGTTGTACTGCATCATCAGCGGGTTGCCTTTCCAGGGGAACTGGTAGAGGCGCCCGTCAGGCGAGCGAAAGGAGCGGTCGGCCCCCTGGCCGCAGCGACGGGCAAGATACTCCATCATGCCCGGCATCGAGTCGAGCGATAGCAGCGCTCCCCGAGCGGCGAACTCGTGGGCGTTGGTGGGGAACAGGAAGTTGGTCAGGTCGGGCGTGTGGCCGGCCGCGATGGCCTCGCGGAAAACATCCTCGGCCAGGCGGTGAGGCGGCAGCGAGCGCAGCTCGACGGGCTGGTCGGGGTGGAGCCGGTTCCAACGGTCGGCCACCTGCACGGCCCAGCCTACCTCCTCGGCATAGGGCCCGCACCACCAGGTCAGGGCCGGGGGGCGCCCGCTGAGGGACGGATCGACGGCCGGACGCACGTTGGTCCAGTCCTCCTCCTCGATGAGGGGCTGGGGCTCCTCGGCCCACCCGGTGGCGAAAAGGCCCAAGACAAGACAGATGAGCAGGATCAGCTTTCGCATTCAGCGCTCCCGGTACGGCTGCTTGTTGACCAGCTTGCCGTCTCGATAAATGAAAACCAGGCCTTGCTGGAAGTAGAAGTCGGTGATGTAGGTATGATAGCTGGTGATGCTCTCGTTGTCGGGCACGGTGGTGCGGTTGGTGTGGTTGGGCTGCCCATACTGAGCGATGACCCGGTCGCGGTCGGTTCCCCCCGAGGTCTGGCCGGTCGGCAGCTTAGGGATCGGCCAGACTGGCTTGCCGACCGCCCACACCCCCACTTTGCGTTGCTTGCCCATGGCCTCGTACTTGTCCCAACCCGAGAAACGCGGGTCGTCGCGGTTCAGGGTTGCGTAGCCGTCGGCCAGCAGCTGCTTGTTGAAGTTGATGCGCTTCTCGCCGGCCACGATGGTGATCTCGCCGCTCGAGATCGGGCCCGCCGCCCCGTAGATGCGCACCGTCAGCAGGCGCCCTCCCAGCACCTGGCTGCAGTACTTGTTATAGGCGTTGGCCGCCTTGGTGGGAACGGTCACGCCGGCTGGCCGGATCAGAAGTGAGCCGGACAGATCCTGATGGCTCTGGGCCAGGAAGATGGCCCCCTCCGGGGTGGTGCCCGCGAAAAAGCCCTGCAGACCCGTCTCCTGGGCCACAGCCGTCAAAGAGAGGGTCACCAGCAACGCGATCAGGATGCGCCTGGGCATGACGCGCTATTGTCAGATGCCACGACCTCGCTCGATGTTAACCAGATATTGACAGCGCGACGAAAAGGGGTTATTCCTGAGTGGACTCTGCGCCTGGAAAAGAGGTCCGACCTTGGCGGGGGAATCCAGCAAAAAGCCCAAAATCGTGTCCCTCTCGGACGAGACCGAGCCGCGCTCGATGGAGATGCGCCGGCTCATGCGCCTCGAGCGCGAGCTGTTCTCGAACCTGAGCGACCAGGCCGAGCGCGAGCGCAAGCTGGATCTGGCCCTGAACGCCGACCCCGCCCTGCGAGCCGAGCTGCGCAAGGAGAAAGACCGCTCTGAGGCCCTGCAGAAGCGCGCCCTGGAAGCCATGCTGCGCTGCGAGATGGCCCGCAAGGAAGTGCAGCAGCTCAAGGGGCAGATCGAGAAGCTGCGCAAGGAGAATCACAAGCTGACCCAGGACTGCGAGTTCTACCAGGACTCGGCCCAGGCCTGGCGCGACGAGGTGGCCGTGCACGCCGAGGTGGTCGAGTTCCTGAGAGCCGAATCGGACAAGATGCGCACCGACATGGACAAGCTGCAAGAGCGCAAGCGCAAGAGCAAGTGGAGTCTTCCGGGTCGCTAAAGGAACGCACCAACCAGGCGCGTAACGCTTCCCCAGTCAGCTCACTTTCAAACCCCTGAGGACGCGGAGAGTTGCTGCTGGACTAGGTCCGCGTCCGCTTGCGTAGCTGCACGCCGCCCATGGTCACGGAGCCCTCGCTCTCCTTGAGGGCGCCCCCCGGCTCGGCCTCCATCTTCAGGTGCTGCTTCACCACGCGCGCCAGCGCCTGCTCAACCGGGAGGCCCTCTCCGGCGCAGGCCCGCCGAGGGAGACCCTGTCCGCCGGCAGACTGTCGCCCGTCGCCCCGCTCGCGCTCATGGGCAAAGGGGTGAAGCCGGTGGGGCCGATCCCGCCGAGGTGCATCCCGAGAGAATTCGTTCGCGTGCCAGGCCAGGCCTGCCGTCGCTTGCTGTGAGCCCGGTCAGCGTCAATCTCGCTCAGGTTTGCCTGCCGCAGCTTCCAGACTCTCGGTCAGACTGTCGAAGACCTCGTCGCGCATGGTCGTGTTGCCCAGCGCGACGGTCACCAGGGCGCTCTCCTCGAAGTAGTACATGGCCGAGCGATACCCATCGATGCTGCCATCGTGCCCGTAACAGACCCCCTGGTCGGTGTCATAGCGCGTCAGGCCCAACCCGTAAGTGCAGTCGCTCTCATCCGTGGCCACGAAGGTCATCAGTGCCTTCTGCTGGGCCGGCTTGAGCAGGCGCTTCTCCAACAGAGCGCGCAGGAAGATGGCCATATCGGGAGCGGTGGAGAGCACCCCGCCGTCGGCCAGTCCGTCCCCCGGGTTGTAGGAGGAGACATCGCCCTCCTCGGCATAGCCGCGAGCGGTCTCGGCCGGGGCCCGGGCGTAGAGGCCGCAGTAGGTGTGGCGCATCCCCAGCGGAGTGAAGAGGCGCTTTTGCATGGTGGTCCCGATGGGCTCGCCGGTCACTTTCTCCAGCACCACCCCCAGCAAGATGTAGTTGGTATTGGAGTAGTAGTGCTTCTGGCCGGGCTTGCCCACGGGCTCGAGGTCGTAACCATAACGCAGCGTCTCAAGATGCGTCCACTCGCGCCGGGGATTCTTGCGGGCCGCCTCGTCAAAGTCGATCTCCTGGCCCAGGTAGTCCTCCAGGCCGCTGGTGTGGTTCATCAGCATGCGCACCGTGATGCCCCGGGGAAAGTGCGAAGCGACCTCGGGCGTGAGGTAGCGCGCCACGGGATCGTCCAGTCCCAGCTTTCCTTCCCCCACCAGGATGAGGGCGGTGGTGGCAACCATGGTCTTGGAGGACGAGGCGATGCGAAAGCGCGTGGTGGGCGTGACCGGGACGCCCTTCTTGTCGGCCAGGCCGGCCACCCCGACCCAATCGATCCCCCGGCCCGTGACGCAGGCCTGTAGTCCCGGGATGCCGCGCTGCACGGCGCGGTCGAGCACCTTCTGCAGGCGAGCGGGGGAAGCCGCCAGCAAACTGACCGCCAGCACCAGGAGAGCCAGGCGTCGCATCGCCATCCCTTTCACTTTCTCCCGAGAAAGCCTCTGCAACGAGGAATCGCACGCTGCTGGGTGAACCGCCCGAAATGGCTACCAGACGCGAGTTCATCAAAGCTGCCACCGGCGTGGTGGCCGGCGCCATGCTCGGCGCCGGCTGTGGCAACGAATCCAGCCCGCTCGGCAACCCTCTCCCCCTCGACCCCACCCGCAAGCGACCCAACATCCTGCTGGTGCTGGTGGACGAGATGCGCACTCCCCCCGACGGCTACGGCCCCAACGAGGGCGAGCTGCCGGCCCTCAAGGAGATCCTGGGCTTTCGGCCCGACCTGACTCCGGGCAATCCTTTCGAGCGCTTCTTCCCGGCCTTCATGCGCCTGCGTCAGAACAGCATGGTGCTGCGCCGCCACTACACCGCCTCGGCCGCCTGCGCTCCCAGCCGCACCACCTTCCTCACCGGCCAGTATCCCTCGCTGCACGGCGTCACCCAGGTGAACGGCACCTTCAAAGTGCCCGACGAGATCAAGTTCCTCGACCCCGACGGCGTGCCCACTCTGGGCGACTGGTTCCGGGCCGCCGGCTACGCCACCCACTACTTCGGCAAGTGGCACGTCTCCAATACCTCCGAGCCGCCCTTCGACCTCGAGCCGTGGGGCTTTGCCAGCTACGAGACCTCCGGGCCCGACCCGGACAGCTCCATCCCCAACCTGGGCGCCTACCGCGACGTGGGCTTCGCCAACATCATCAGCGACTTCTTCACCTCCCAGCAGGGCAACGAGGACCCGTGGTTCGCCGTGGCCTCCTTCACCAACCCCCACGACATCGGCGCCTGGCCGGCCCCCTTCTTCCTTCCCGAGGCCGCCGGCGGGGTCACCGATCCCCTGACAGGCCAGAATTTCCCCCAGCCCATCCCTCCCCAGGGCTCCATCAGCAACACCAGCGCCGATGGCGTCACCGTCGAGCTCAACCCGGACGGCTTCCCCCAGCTGACCTTCAACCTGCCCCCCACCTGGAACGAGGACCTGAGCGCCAAGCCCCACTGCCACCTCGACTCGGCCTGGAAGATGCCCATGGCCCTGGCGGCCGCCTTCCCGCGCGCCCTCCAGGACAATGTCCTCCCCTACCCCATGCAGGCCCTCCCCTCGCCCCTGCAGGAGAACTGGGCCCTGGCCCACGGGCAGTTCTACATGTACATCCAGTATCTGACCAACCTGCAGATCGCCCGGGCCCTGGAGGCCTTCGACGCGGCCGGACTCGCCGAGAACACCATCATCATCTTCACCTCCGACCACGGCGCCAACACCATGGCTCACAACCTGATGCTGCAGAAGTTCTTCACCGCCTACGAGGAGGCGCTGAAGGTGCCCATGGTCATCTCCAGCCCGCTCATCAACCCTACCGACCGCATCACCGAGTTCTTCCACCCCACCAGCAGCATCGATCTCGCTCCCACCCTGCTGGGTCTGGCCGGGTTCAACGAAGAGGACGTGGCCGTGCTCAAGACCCGCATCACGGGCCAGAGCCAGGTGCGCGACTTCGTGGGCGTCAACCTGGCCCCGCTGCTCGAGACCAACACCGCCCCGCCGCGGCCGGGCGTGATCTTCACCACCTCCGACGACGCCACCCGGCTCGCCGACGTGCCCGACCCGGTCAACCAGGACAACTTCGACGTGTTCATCGCTCGGGTGGGCAGCTTCATCGCGGGCGGGGCGCCCCTCTTCCCGGGGGCCTGCGTGGAGCCCAACACGGTTCACATGCTGTGCACCGGCGAGTGGAAGTACTGCCGCTACATCGACGACACGGGGACGCTGCCCAACCAGTTCGAGATGTACAACCTGGTGGCCGACCCCAACGAGAGGCTCAACCTGGTCGACTTTCGCACCGGCGAGCTGCGGCCCGGGGTGGGCGTGCCGGGGATGAGCCAGGTGGCCCTGCAGGCCCAGCTCGAGCTCTTGCGCGCTCAGCTGGCCTCGGAGGAACAGCGGGTCTTGCTCACGCCGGTTTGACTGTCGAGCGGGGAACGAGTCCACCAACCGAGAAGCACGCGCTCGTGCGCAGTTTGCTGGTGTGCCTGGCCCTGCTCGCCTGCCTCGGATGTGGTCTGTCCGAGATGGGCAAGAAGCGCTACGAGATCGAAAGCGACATCCCCCTGCCCGAGCAAAAGACCATGGTCGCCACGCCGGTGCGCGTCGTCCGGGGAGACTGCGCCTGGGACAAGATGGCTTTCGAGCTGGGCGTGGGTCTCGACGATTGGGCGGCGACCCTCGATCGGGAGCTGGTCGAGAAGAAAGGCTGGACCCGAAAACCTCACGGAAGCGGATTCCTCTACCGCTCGGATCGCTATGAGGTGATGCTGATCAAGGCCGTGCGCAATCAGGAGCAGAAGGTCGAGATGCGGGTGGCCGTCCTGCGCCAGGGGGCAAAGCTTCCCGAAGGCATGGTGACGGTCGACATCTAGGAAAAATGCTCTCCCGGCTCAGCCAGGCCGCGTACTCGAGGGCTTGCTTGATATCTGCAGGCTCAAGGTCGGGATAATCCTCCATGATCTCGGCGGGGGACATCCCGTTTGCGACCAGGCTCAAGATCAGAGAAACCGGAATTCGCATCCCCCGCACGCATGCCTGTCCGGCGAAGGTAATCCGATCAAACCCCTCAATGACAGCGGCCATCTTGCGCACTTCGACTCGAGCCCTGGCCTGGCCCTTGCCGCGACCGGGCTCCCGCGCTCTGCTTTCTCAGCCGAGTGCCGGGCGGAAGGACTGTCGCGCACGAAGCAGACGAATTCCGCGTCCGAGCCCGCGTAGACACCTCGCGCGAGGCTATCGACGCGCGCGAGCAGACTACTTAGCGCGCGAGCCCGTGTAGACACCGCGTGCGGGGCTATCGACCCGCGCGAGCAGAGACCTGCCCCGGACCCTGAGCTTTCTGCGGGAGGTGCTGCCGTGAGCAAGCCTCGTCCAGCTCGGCAAGACGAAAGCCCATATCGCTCGCTATGACGGAGGCGTACCCAGCAACCCAAGTTACGAGCGCGCGCTCGTAAAATACGAGCGGACCCAAAAAAAATACGAGCGCGCTCGTATTTAGTCCGACAGCTCGTAATATGTCCCCTTCATCTTCCCTCGAGATGTCAGCGTGCCACGGTCGGTCATCATCTGCAAGACGCGCGAAGCCTGGTAGGGGCTCAACCGACAGAGCTCGGCGGCCTCTCGTCGGGTGATGCGGCCGTGTTTGTGGACATACTGCAGCACCAGTTGCTCCTGCTGCAGGGGCTCGAAGCCGCGTTGTCGGACATATTCCACTTTCTGTCCCAGACTTCGGTACGTGGAAGCAGCCAGGTGGTACGAGCGAGCGCGACCATCCCCCCGGTGCTCGATCAGGCCGGCTTCGACCAGGCGACCGAGCAGCGCCCTCGCCTCGGCCTCCGAGCGCTGCAGCAAGCGAGCTGCATCAGCGGTCGTGAGGCGGCGCTCCAACCACAGGTGATTGAGCACCAGCAGGTCTCCCAGTCGCAGATCGTAACCCGACCGGGACTCCTCCACCACCATTCTGACGAAAGCCAGGTTGGGCGCTCCACCGGGAAGGACCAGGACGACGCTGGTCGGTGTGCTGCCTTGTAGGATGGCGCCGGTCGCCCATTACGAAGCTGCTCTTCATACAGGATGTCGATCCCGCGGCCGGTTCGCTCCACCAATCCGGCGCGCTTGAAGGCATCGGCCAGGGATGGGTTGCGCGGAGTCGGGGGGGCCACCAGCAGGTTATCCAACCGAATTCCCTCGGGAAAGCCACCCGGATTGGAGTAGATCAGCCTGTCCGGATGCCACTGCAGGTGCACCGTACCCAACCGGGTGTAGTCACGATGGATCAGAGCGTTGATCAGCGCCTCACGCATCGCCCGCTCGGGATAGTCCGGGATCCCCCGGCGAGTCATTCCAAGCATGACCTCTTCTTCGCGGTTGCGCGCTCGAAATCGAGCCTCTACCTCGTCGACCACCCGGAGCAATGGCCAGCGGAAGAACTCATTGACCTCCACCCTGGTACCGTGCAGAACCTGAAAGGCTACCTCGTGAGCAGGAAGGTTCTCACGCAAGGCCTGCTCCTTGCCGAAAAGCAGCAAGCCGAGAATGCGGACCGAGGTGACCGTGTGATTGGCGCGCACCGCGCCCAGAGCTTTGGCCAGGTCGATGTCGGAGAGGTCGAGAAGCGTTCTGTCCCCCTGTCCGCGGCTCTCCTCGATGCGCCGTCGAAACCGGGCAAACTCGAGCGGGTCGAGATCCTCCCAGGTCAAGCCGGGCACTTCGAGAGCGGAATAATCCAGAGTTCCCCGGTCGGCCTGGAGAGACTGCATTTCATAAAAGGACATCGGCAAACACTCGGGTGCGCCGTGATGGCCCAGAGCGCGCCGTAAAAAGATGCCATCTGTTGTCGAAACCGGAGTGCGACTGGTCGGCACCTCAATCACGATGACTTCGCGGCCCGAAACCTCGACCACCTCGACCGGACAGGACAACGAGGGTCTGGTGCGATTGGCCAGCAGGGCCTGCAGCCGGCGTGGGTCCGTGCGCCCCTCGTGACGCTGGCGCGCCCCCGTGATCTGCCCGTCGTCCTCGATCCCCACGAAAAGCCAGCCAGGCTCTGAGCTCGACCGGTTGGCCAGGCACACAACGGCCTCCACCAGTTCGCGATCATTGAGGGGGTGCCGACTCTCGCCTTTGAGCTCAAGGCGCAGCGATTCGCCGTCAGCCACCAACTCGAGCAACTCTTCAGGGGACATTGTGGGTGAAAATTGTGCAAACCGGGCCGGCTGTCCTTCAACCGGCTTGCAGATAGAGTGCCTGGTTCGTCGCCATCGATCCCCCTTGTGGTTCAATCTTGCTCCGGACACGCGAGCTGACGGACGAGTGTGCCGATAGCACGTTCAAGCTGCGCCTGCGCATTCGCGCCCACAGGACTACAACCAAAGAGGACAGCGATCTGCCTGGCAAAGTCGACGCGCGGCATCGAGCCGTACTGCGGCAGCAAACTATCACCGCCGCTGGCCGGCCCGGGCCACGCGCCATTGGAACGAATACTGATCGGCCCGCCAGAGAAATCCCCCATGCTCAAGCGCCCCGAGTGAGAGCGTCGTTTCGAAGCCCTCGAACACTCGTTTCGGAGGTGGATACTCTCCAAAATTGAACTCATCTCACACCAGCTTGAGGGGATCTCAAAGAGTTGCGCGAGGTCGCCGGGAATCTGGAAATCCTGTAGGGCCCGAGCGCCCCCCCTGGGACCCCCACCTGAAATCGGAGGATGCCATGAAGGCACTGAAACAGCGCTCCATCGACTGGGCAAAGGCCTGTGAGGGAGCTCCCGCCGAGGACTTCCTCGAGGACATGCCGCTGCCGGCGCAGCTCGACGAGGCTGTGGAGGTGTTCTGCTCGGCAATCGAGCGCGAGACCTTCGTCACCTGGGAGGCGGTCATCCGCCAGGAGCAGGGGCTTCCCCTCAGCAAGACCGAGCGCAAGCAGCTTCGCAGCCTGATGTCCTTTGCCGACGAGGAGGACGACCGCATCCTCTGGATTGACGACCTGCCCCGCCCTCGAGGCCCCTGGTACGAGACGTTGCGCACTCTTGCGGAGTCTTTGCATCTCGACGTCGTCGACACGGTAGACTGCCCCGCCCAGGTCCATCGAGGTGGGTTGGGACCAACTGGTCGAGGCCCTGGATGCGTTCGGCGCTTCCCTGCGTCTGCCCGAGGGCGCCACCGACCCGCTGGAGGTCGTTCCGGAGCCACTTCGTGACTGGCTGGAGGTTCAGTCCGCGCTGACCACACTGTGCGGCCTGGGGCAGTCGGCCGAGCTCAGCCTGGCGATTGGCGAGCAGCGCGAGTGCCGGGTTGACTGGCTGCTGGATCGGCTCAGCTGCTCGCTGGATTCGCTCCGGCGCGTGGACTGACGGTGGGGGATCTGCTCGCACGGCTGCGGATGCCGCCCTCCGAAGCTGCTCTGCTGCGGCAGGCGCTGATGGAGGAGCTCGAGCTGGCCTCGCCGGACGAGCCCATCGCCGAGCGCCTGGAAAGTTGGGCCGATTCCCCGGAGAGCGAGGTCTTCAGCGACCTGCGGGAAGGCCCCGAGCTCTCGCGCGAGCGGGCGGCGGAGATCGTGGCCCGCGGGGCTGAGTACCTGCCGGACCTGATCGAGCTGGAGTGTGAGGAGACGCCGAGCCACGAGAAGTGGGCGGCGGTCTGGCTGGTGGGCGCCATCGGCGACCCCTCGGCCGTCCCGGTCCTGAAGGCCCTGCTGGTCGATCCCTCGTCCTGCGACCTGGCCACCATGCTCGGCTCGGTGGCCGACGGCGCGGGCCGCGCCCTGGCGGAAATGGGCCCGGCCGGGGCGGAAGCGCTCTTTGACTTGCTGGCTCGAAGACAGGCCAGGGAGGTCATCCTTGAGTCCATGTCCACCCTGGCCACCCGGCAACCCGACCTGAGACCGCGCGTTGCCTCCGCCTGCCTCGAGGTGCTGGCCGATCAGGCCGCACCCGAGATGACGCGATACCTTGCCGTGAAGACCCTGATCGACCTCAACTGGCGCGAAGCGCTGCCCGTCATCGAGCGGCTCCTGAATCGTGGCCAGCTGGACGTCGACATGATCGGCCCGGAGTCGATCGAGGAATGGCGTCTGGCACCTGCCGGCCTGCCACAGCACCCCGAGGCGGACTGCCTGGAGCGCTTCACACCCCTCCACCGGCGCCATGTCGAGGCCCACCGGGCCCGACTCTGGCGCGAATCGAGGTTGGGGGCCCGGTCACAGGAACGGGAGCTTCAGCGCGACCTCGCTGGCCTTCGCAGTAACGCTGTCGGCCCCAAGGTCGGGCGCAACGATCCCTGTCCGTGCGGAAGCGGGCGCAAGTACAAGAAGTGCCACCTGGACACCCCTCTGGGCACGGAGCTTCGCCGTCGTGCGGCCGCGGCCCCGTGGTTGACCTGGGGCTATGCCCTGCTTCCCTCCGAGCAGCTCGAGCAGCTCGGCGAAGAGGCCGTGGCGGCCCACCTGGACATCCTCGAGATGTCCGGGGCCCGGCTTCACGAAGCCGCCTTCCAGCTGACCGACGACTATCTTCGCTGGGCCGCGGTCGGGGCCGCCCGGGCCCGCGGAGAGCACGAGCTGGAGTGGTTAATCGCGCGCATCGCGGTCTCCGGTCAGAGCCACCCGGCCCTCGACTATGCCACCATCCTGGCCGTGGCCCTGAGTCCGAGGCCGCTCGGTCTCTCCGAGCTTTGCGTTCGAGAGAAGCTGGTGGACCTGGCGCTCGAGCACGGTGGCCTGGAGCAGGTCTGGAGAGTGGCGGCTCAGACACTCTTCGAGGACCCGACGCTCGGACACGCCCTCTTTCATCGCATCGAATGCTCCCACGCTCACAATCCCTGGACGGCGATCGCGATGGCTGACTCGATGCGCGGCGCCTCCTCCGCGGAAGTGGTCCAGGCGCTCGAGCGAGCGGCGGCGACGGTGCGCTCGGGCCTCGCCAGCGAGCCCTGCCCCATCGAAGTGGTGGAGGCTCATCTCGAGGACCATCGGGAGCTGCTCGCCAGAGGTCGGCTGCGCCGGCGCCAGAAGTGGATCTGGGGCGATGCCTGCGCCGCGAGCGCCGCAACGCCATGGTGGACCTCGGCCGGGAGCGCCTCGACCTCGACCGCCGGCTGCGCACCGACCTGGAAGACGTGCCGGACCTCGCCGCCGAACGGCAGGCTGAATACCGACAGGCTCTCAAGGGTCATCTCGACCGCTGCCTGGAGCTGGCCCGGGAGATCACCGAAGGACGGGCGTCGCGGTGCTCGGACTCCCCCCTCCCCGTCCTGGCCGCCCGGGTGCCGGAAGGGATGTGCTGGTTGCTGTCCGACGCCGCGCTCGAGGCAGCGCTGCGGGCCGCCTCGAGCCTGACCTCGACGGCGCAGGCCCAAGAATGGCGAGGTTTTCAGAGGCTCGACATCCCGACGGCCGGAATCGAGGAAGGGCTCTGGGAGGCGGCCGAGCAAGCCGCGCGTCGCGCCGGGCTGACGCTACTGCCGGGCGAGGACCTCAGCCTGGCCGACTGCCTGAGCGCGAGAGCGGTCTGAGTCACTCAAGACTGCGCGTCATGGCCGGGTCAAATAACGGTCAGGGCAGGGCGGGCATCTACGGTCCCTTGACCCTCCGGGACTCGCCGGCTATCATGTGACCATGAGAACCACAAAGGGCCCCAGATTGGCACGGCGATGCGGAATTCGCGAAGCGAAGACCAATCTGAGCGGTCTCTTGAAAGAGCTGCAGTCGGGCAGGGAAATCGTGATCACAGACCGTGGCCGCCCGGTGGGGAAACTCGTTCCCGTGGAAATGGATGAGCTCAGCCTGGGCGAGTGGCTGACGGACCTCGAGCGGCGCGGCCTGGTGGAAACGGGGGGGGTGAAGAAGGTCCTGCACCGCCGCGTTCCTCTCCCACTCGAGGGCGTTCCCTCGGGCCGGGCCCAGGCCATCCTGCGTGAGGATCGCGACCTGTCGTGATGGACGCCCCGGTCCTGGTCTACTGGGACACTTCTGCGATTCTGTCGGCCCTGCTGCAGGACGCGCACACGGCCGAGGCGCAAACCTGGCTGCGGCTGGAGGGAGCGCACCTGGCATCTTCTCTGGCCGCCGCCGAGCTCTATTCCGGGCTGTCGCGCCTGGGTCGCGAAGGCATCGATGCCCACACGCTGGCTACAGCCGCCGGGAACTTCGAGGACGGGTGGCTGTTCACCACGGCCAGCCCCGACCCTCGAACGCTTTCCGAGCTCTCCCGACGCTGGCCCCTGCGCGGAGCCGATCTCTGGCATCTTGGCCTGGCAGCCTGCCTGCGCGCGGAACGCGCAGACCTGGTGATGCTGACCTTCGATCAGGATCTGCGCCAGGCGGCGGCGGCGGAGGGGTTGACCACCGAGGCCTGAGCGGTCATCTCCCCGCTCAAGCCCGGGCGGCTCCATGGTCGTGATGGGTGCCCGAGCAGCCCGTGCCCGCCAGCGGGGAGCCCGCCAGGATAGCCCGGGCCCGCTCCTCGACGGATTTGATCCCTTCCGGGGGCACGGTGCCGGGCGGCAGGCGATGCAGCTCGGTCAGGCAGCGCTGAGCCGATTGCTCGGCCTTCTCACGCTCACCGCCCAGCGACCACAACCGGGCCAGCTCGAGGTGAGCGTCGAAGATCTCCGGGTACTTGCCCGTCACCCACTGCAGAATTCCGATCGCCTCCTCGACCCGGCCCTGGTGCTCGCTCAGGTGGTGGGCCAGATCGAGAGCCGGCTCCGGGCTGTCGGGATCAACGCCGAATCGTGGCCAGATCCAGTCCGGCAGGAGCTGTTGGAAATTGAGCTGTCTTGCAAACCAGGCCAGGCCCAGCTCGCTGGCCTCGCCCAGGGAGGGGACGGGCCCGGCCAGGCTGTCGAGGAGCTCTGGGGGAGCTGAGCGGGCCCAGGCAAGATGCAGGCGGGCGTAAAGCCTGACCCGCTCTTCCGGGTCGAGCCCCCGAGCCAGAGACAGCAACTTGGCCTCGGCCTGCAGCATGGGGTAGAGAAAATGGACCCCCACATCCAGCTGGCCGGCCTGCATGAGCTCTTGGTCGATCCGCTCCAGGGCTTGCATCTGCTCGGCGCTGGCTCCGGTCATCTCCTGAAGCAGCGCGCGGCCGGGGAGGACCAGCTCCGCCACAAAGGGACCGTCCTCATCGAGCCACCTCGAGCGCAAGGCAAGCTGAGGGCCAAGCTCCGGGTCGGCCAGGGAGCGGTCCAGCAGCGCCTCCCAGAGGGGATTGCCCACGGCGCCTTCTCCGCCCAGGTGGCCCAGGGCGCCGGCCAGCAGCAAGTCGCGGGCCCCGGCGCGGCGTCCGCCGACCCCGAGCCCCCGCAGCGCGGTGACCGCGAGCTGGGCCAGGTTGTCGTCGGCCAGCGCGCTGACCAGGTCGCCTCGGAGCACCCGCAGGTCGTACGGGCCGGGCAGGCTCTCCAGCTCCAGCTCACCCGAGAAGAGTTGCGTGGCCAGCTCGTCCAGTCGCTCCAGCTGGCTGCGCACCTTCGCGGCGGGGAACTTCAGTCCGGCCAGCTCGGGTCGCTGGTCGAGCAGCTCGCGCGCTTCCCTGACGGGATCGGATTCCTGCGGCCTTGTCCGGCGCCCGGACGCCTTCTTCTCTCGCTTGGCCCGTTTTTGAGCGCGCACTTTTTGTTGCTGTCGTGTGTTCTTTCCCATTTGCCGCTACTTCTCCGATAAGACCTCTGTGCGACGCTTCCAGGGCCGGAGTCTCCGTCCTGCAACAAGCCGGCCCGATCCGCACGAGCAGCCGCTCAGATGGTCGCTGAAGATACGAGCGCGCTCGAAATTCGTCCGACAGCTCGTGACTTTCCCGCGGGCTGTCAGCGTGCCACGGTCGGTCATCGTCTGCAAGACGCTGCTCAGGACGTCGAGGACTACAGGCTCGCCAGCGCGGTGCGGAGCGCCCGAAGCCAGGCCAGCCAGTCGAGACTTCGCTTGGCGACCAGGCGCTCTTCGATCCAGTCCCGGGTCAGGGGCAGCAAGGCGCTCCGGTCCACGGGTTGGTAGCCTCCCGCCTGCAGCCGGTAAAGTTGCACCCCGGCCGGCGAGCACCGCCAGACCTCGCTGACACCCAGCTCGGCAAAAATCGCAAGCTTGTCCAGGGCCGAGCGGCTGATCTCGACCTCGATAGCCAGATCGGGCGCGTAAACGTTCGGGTCGCGACCGAGCTCTTCGAACATGAAGGAAGCGTCCGGCTCGGCGCCTTTCTGGAGATCGCTGCGACGCTGGGTCGTCGAGCGCAGCGGGCGAAAGGGGACTTCGAACCGCTCGCAGGCCGCCTGCACGATCGTCTCCAGCGCGTGAGCAAGCTCTTCATGCTCGGCCGATGGGCTCATGATCTCAAGCATCCCCTCAGAGAAAGTAAACCGGGGCGAGCTTCGGTCTTCATGTTCTCGCAAGAGAGCCTCGTAGGTCTCCCAGCGGCATGGATTCAAGACGACCCTTTGCTCCCAAGTCGTGTCGAGCACAGTTGACTGATTCGACCCGCCCTTCCCGGGTCCCTTGACCGCGGTCGCGGGCGGTCGCATCATTTCCGGTCAGGCGCGATGGGCCGAGCTACCCGGCCCCCCGCGGGGAGTCCGTCCAGGGGACACAGCTGTGTCAGGTCCCGGAGCGACACAAGCCTTCATCGAAGTAAGCCCGATGACCAAACAGGTGCTCGTTTCTTGTACCGGCGGTATCGACTCTTCGTTCGATTCAGGAGGCTGGAAAGGCCGCAGGCGGGGAACCCGACCGCACGCAGCAGAGCCATCCCGGTAAAGCTCGCAGGGCCGCGGTATTCCCGCTCAGCCTAAAAGGCCAGGATCCTCAACTTTTAACCCGAGATCTGT
>CAYYHB010000079.1:0-20163 GCA_964471395.1 uncultured Burkholderiales bacterium
TTTTAAACCGGATTGACCCCGGATCCATGTCCAGTTCTTGACCGGAATTTTCAACAAGTCAGCATAGACGTAAGTTCTCAGTGACTTTTAACTCCGGAGGTCTCCGGCATGAACGTCGTTCTCACCACCGAAGAATCCCGCCAGCTGGTGGGTGCCTGCTCAGGTCCCTTTGCCCAGCGCGACCGCGCTCTGATCGTCTTCGTCCTGCACACCGGGTTCCGTGTCAGCGAGCTGGCTGGTCTTTCGGTGCACCCACGTTGCCAACCAGGGCCAGCCCCGCCAAACGCTCCACCTGCCTGCCGACCTGGGCAAGGGCGGCCGCGCCCGGCTCATCCCCGAACTGCCAAAATGCGGCAAAACTTCATCACTACACTTTAAGCATTGTTAAAGAATGCCCTGAAGACGTTCATAAGTCGACCAGAGAAGTTAACACTTTGACAACATGTCAGCGCCAATGTTATCCGGGCCTTCACCTCCCCGGGGTAGACTGAGAGCAAGAAAGAATCTCGTTGAGGGGAGGTCGGGGGCACGATGGCAGCTGAGCAGCAACCAAACCCTGTGATGGATCTGATTCAAGGACTGAAAGGTCTGCTTCAGAACGTGCAGGCGGTCGCCATGCAGGCAGCCAACGACTACCAGGGTTACTTCAACGGGAACGGCCAGGCCGACATGGTCGTCACCCCCGTGATTCACGACCGGGTGGATCCCTTCGAGGAAGAGGGCGAGGGCAATCGGCTGGTGCGGCACTACGAGAACGGCACCGTGCGCACCGAGAACGTGACCAGCGGAGTCATCATGGAAGAGCGCCCCGACGGCTCGCTCTACGTCTCGCTGGCCGAGGGTCGGCTGCTGCACCAGGCAGCGCCGGGCGAGCCCATCCTGGCCTATGACAGCAACGGGGGCCGCGCTCCTCAACTGGCCCAGGTCAGCAAAGTGCATCTGGACTCGGGTCAGGAGCCGACCGTAGCCATGCACTTTGAGGATGAGCTGGGCGTCCACTTCGTGGAGATCGATACTCTACGCTACTTCCGTTTGAGCCGGAGGGCGTAAGTCGGATCAGGTCAGGGATTGCTGGAGGAAGAGAAGAAGGCCCGGCTGCAACTCGGATTGCAGACCGGGCCTCTCGATGAAATGATCGACCGCTCCTGTCGTCGCTGAAATGCTCAGACCTGAGACGGAACGGCCCGGAACGCCTCCAGGTAGGTCATCACGCCGCTGAAGTTGCGCTCGAGCATGCCCGGGCTCTGGTAGGCGCGACCGAGCAACAGGGCCCCCTGAATCACCGCCCCGGCGAACTGGACCGCGTTCCTGGGCTCGAAGCTCTCCACGAATACTCCGCGCTCTTTGAGGCGGGTCAGGGCCTTGACGTGCATCTTCCCCCATCGGTTCAGAGCCCGTTGCACCGCTTCCAGGGCTCGCCGCGACTGAGGCGTGGCATCGAGCGCGATCACCCCCACCGGGCATCCGAGCAGACCTGCAATCTCATTGAGTCGAAGCACACCCTGCCCCCAGACTTCCAGGTCTTCCCAGGTCTGCATCCCGGTAACGTAAGGCTCCAGGGTGGACAGCACCCGGTCCATCTGGACCTCGACCACATCCGCCACCAGGTCCTCTTTACTGGCATAGAAACGACCAAACTGCTCGCGAGTAACCTCAGAAGCCCGGAGAACCTCATCCAGGGCGACTGCGTTGACTCCCCGCTCGTGAAAGAGCCTGCAGGCTGCGGAAAGGACCAGCTGACGATCGGTCTCCATCAGAGTGTAAGTTCCGGTACAGAGTCGCCTCGTCCTCCCCTTGCAGGCCAACGCACCCTGGAAGGCCTCGAGCGGGGGCGAGCGACAGGACCCCTCGAAGATCCGTAGCGAAAGAATCCATGGCTTGCACTACATATCTTCGAAGGCTACTGGTGCTTGCCTGGTGACGAGGCGGCAGGCCTTGCTCGATGTGCCGCGAACCTGCGCCGCATGAAGATTGATGTCTTGATCTGTGGGGCCGGGCCGGTCGGTCTGATGATGGCCCAGGAGCTCCGCCGCTACGGCCTGACCGTGCGACTCATCGACCAGGCTCGGGAGGCTTCGGACAAGTCCCGCGCCCTGGTGCTCTGGAGCCGCTCGCTCGAGGTCTTTGCCCGCAGCGACGAGCAGCTGGTCACCGATGCCCTGGCCATCGGCCTCAAAGCTCACGCCAGCAACATCTACGCCGATGGAAAGAAGATCGCTCACCTGAGCCTGGACGAGCTGCCCAGCCCGTACCGGTCCGCCCTGATGATTCCCCAGAACGAAACCGAGAGGCTGCTGACCGAATGCCTGAGGCGCCGCGAGGTCAGCATCGAGCGAGGCAGCGAACTGCTCGGCTTTACCCAGAGCGACCAGGGCATCAGCTCGGTGCTGCGCGCTCCGGATGGCAGCGAGGAGACCGTCTCGTCGGACTGGCTGATCGGCTGCGACGGTGCCCATAGCACCGTGCGCCACTCTCTGAACGTCCCTTTCACAGGGCAGGCCGAGCCCAGCAGCTGGATCCTGGCCGATCTGATGGTTCACGGTGCCCTGGCCATGGATGAAATTCACGTCTATCTCAGTCCAGACGGAGTTCTGGCTCTGTTCCCCATCGGGCGCGAGGGGCGCATGCGCATCATCGCCGATTGCGGGCCTGCCAGCGGTGACCAGAAGCCAGCCGACCCCACCCTGGAAGAGGTTCAGGTCATCGTGGACAAGCGCGGTCCAGCCGGCCTGAAGCTCAGCGATCCCTTCTGGCTCGCCGGCTTTCGCATCCATGAGCGACAGGTGTCCGAGTACCGCCATGGGCGAGTCTTCCTGGCCGGGGACGCGGCTCACATTCACAGCCCGGCCGGCGGTCAGGGGATGAACACGGGCCTCCAAGACGCCTTTAACCTGGCCTGGAAGCTGGCTCTGGTCCAGCAGGGCAAAGCTCCCGACAGCCTGCTCGACAGCTATAGCCTCGAGCGCCACGCCGTGGGCCAGATGGTGCTCAAGGGAGCCGAGGCGGCCACCCGGGCCGCCACTCTGCGCCATCCAGTGGCCCAGTACCTGCGCAACAAACTGGCCGAGTTCCTGACGGGCAGCGAGTTGATTCAGGACCGCATCGCCCGCACGCTCTCCGAGCTCGAGATCAATTACCGCAAGAGCCCGCTCAGCCGGGAGCACAAAAGGGACCTGACCGTGTTCTCCCCGCTGGCCCCCGGCATCCGGCCGGGTGACCGGGTACCCGATGGCGAGCTGGTCACCAGATCCGGAGCCGAGGTACACCTTTTCGACCTGCTCAAAGGGAACGGATCGCACCTGTTGCTTTTCTCGGGCATCGATGTCAGCGAGCAGTCGGAGGACTGGATGATCACCATCGAGCGCGAGGTGGCTGCTCGCTGGGGCGAGCTCATCCAGGTCATCCACATCGGCCCCAGCGGCTACCACGACCGTGAGCAACTGCTCCATCGAGCCTTCGGGGCCTCCAGCGAGACGCTCTACTGGGTGCGACCCGACCTCTACGTCGGCTTCCGCAGCCAGCCAGCCGACCTGCGAGCCCTCATCGAGTACCTCGGCGGGGTCTACCAGACCACCTCAAGCCTGGCCGGCCGGTAGCTCGAGCACGAAGCAGGCTCCCCCATCAGGGCAGTTGCTGGCCTTCAATGACCCCCCGTGCTGCGTGGCGATGCGGGAGATGATATAGAGGCCCAGCCCGGTTCCCTTGCCCACCGGTTTGGTGGTGTAAAAGGGCTCGAACATGCGGGCTTGCACTTCTTCCGTGAGGCCTGGCCCGAAGTCGCGCACCTCCAGCCGCACCCGGCCCTGCTCGGTTCGAGTCGAGACCCGCACCGCCAGGCGGGAGGACTCTCCGTGCACCATGGCGTCGCGCGCGTTGAGCACGAGGTTCACGACCACCTGCTGCAGCTCGGTCGGATTGCCCCGCACCGGGGGGACCGGCTGCAGGTCCTTCTCCAACTGCACCCGGTCGAGATCCAGGGTGTGGGCCACGAAGACCAGCCCGTCCTCGACCACCTGCACCAGATCGACCTGGCGCTGCTCCAACCGTCCTTCGCGCGAATAGTGCAGCAGCTTGGAGATGATGGTCTGAGCATACTCCAGTGCCTCCATCCCCTGGGTCAGCAGGGTGCGGGCCCGGGCCGGCTTCTCATCCAGAAAGCGCAGGCTCTGACTCAGGCCCAGCTTGACCACTCCCAGCGGGGTGTTCAGCTCGTGGGCTACCCCCGCCGCCAGCTGGCCCACGGCCGCCATTTTGCTCGATTGCAGCAAGCGGGCTTCGGCCTCCACCACCTCTTGATAGAGTGCGATATTGCGCAGGGTCGTGCTCAGTTGCAGGGCCAGCACCTCCAGCAGATCTTGATGGCTGCGCTTGAGCCCCCCCGGCTCGGACGAGCCGACCACGAGCACGCCGTCCGCCTGCCCCTCCGCGGTAAGGGGAATGCCCATCAGCGAACCCCAGCCCATGACCAGGTTGTGGAAGCGCGTGCCTTCCACCGGGTCGAGCAAGATGGCGGTCTGGTTCTCGCGCACCACCTGCACGAACTCACCCAGACCGTCCAGGTCCTGGGGTATGCTGACGTCGAGCGGCTTGAAGCAGCGCAGGACGGCCCGATGCTGGGGCAACAGGGGGCGCAGGGCGGCGGGCAGGGCTTGCTCGAGAGCTTCGCGGTCCAGGGCCGAGGCGATGCGGCGACAGCCGTCGAGCAGCTGCGAGAGACGAAACACCCAGACGTGCAAGCGCTTGCGCGCCTTGCGCACGCGCTGGAGGCTGCGCTGGTTGCGGCGAAACTGGCGGGCTGAATCGAGCGCGATGCCGGCCTGCTGGGTGAGCAAGCGCAAGAGCTGCAGCTGCATGGCCGTGAAGGGCTGGTTGCGACCCAGGTAGAGCACGCCCGAGCGGCTGAGGGGGAAAGCCAGCGAGTAGGACTCGTTAGGCAGCATTCGCTCGGCCTGTTGATCGGGATGTCCCGCCACCACCCGGCCCTCGGCCCAGGCCTTTTCGACCGCCGAGTCCTTCAGGCCCAGCAGCTCATACTCGCGCAGCCGGTCGGCTTCAGGGCTATCGAACAAAACCGGCCGCAGCCGCTGCGAGAACACCACGCCGCTGCGGCTGGGGGCCACCTGGAGGGCCATCTTGAGTAGCACGCCGCGCACGTCCTGGAGGCCCGAGCTGACGGCCAGCTCGTCGGAGAGCTCGAGCATCAGGCTCAGCTCGCGGGTGCGCTGCTCGAGCTCGAGTTGGAGCGTGGCCACATGGCGCTGCATGACCTCAGTCTTGTCCAGACCGGGACGAAGCAAGAACCAGGGGAGCCCCAGAAACGGGACCAGCGCAAGCGCGGCCATGGGCTGGACCTGCATCAGGATGCCGGCCACCGCGCCCAGTCCGGCCTGCACTGGCCGGCTGGCCGGGGAGACGCGGCCATCCTCATAGCGCCCGTTGAGCATCCAATCGACCGCCATCTGCACAGCCAGGGCGACCAGCAGCTGCGACTCGGGTGGCAGGCCCCCGCCCTGGCCCAGGGCCACCACCAGCCCCCCGAGCACGATCGGAAAGAGCGAGTGCAGGGTCGCCTGCAGCTCGCGAGGAGGACGGAGGGTGCGAAGCCCCAGACCGATCAGCGCGGTCACGACCAGCATCTGAAAACCGCCCCGCAAGGCCAGGGCGGGATATAGGGGCAGACTCAGGCTGAGAAAGGCCGTCTTGTGAGTGCGGGGGGAGATGGCTTCCAGCACGACCGCCAGACCGGCCAGCACCAGAGTATCCGGAGCCACCCGCGGAGGGCCACCCGCCAGGGCCGAGCCCAGAGCGATGGCCACCAGCGAGCCCAGACCTGTCCAGACCGCCTCGGGCTTGACGCTCACGGCACCCCCTTCCCGACCTGCGGGGGAGCATCCTACCCGTCAGTTGTTGGGTAGAAAGATCTCGACCGTGGCCTCGTAATGGCTCTTCTTCCTTGGGTCCGTGGGAAAGCGGTCGGCCACCACGGTGACCTTGAGCAAGCGACGGTCCAGGCGCTCGAAGCTGATCATACCGTTCTCCCCCAGCTCGGCCAGCTTGCGGGTATCGACCGGGTTGACGCGAGCGAGCTTGCCCCCATCCTGCAACTCGAAGCGACCGGTCCCGGCCCAGATGGGTGAGCCCGTGGAATCGACCCGGGGCAGGTTGTCTCTCATGCGAGGGTAGCGATAGCGGGCTGTCGGCTGGGGCCCGCTGTCGGTGGCGGGATAGAGCACTTGACCTCCGCGCAGCTCCGAGCGGATGTGCGCGATGGCCATCATGACTGCCCGGTAGCTGTCGGTCTGGCTGTCTGTCTTGCGCTGGTTGGCCAGGCCCGTGCTGTAGATGACCAGGCTGGCCAGCATCATGCCGCCGAGCAGAATGGAGGCCACCAGCACCTCAAACAGGGTCAGCCCGCGCCGGCTCATGGCTCGAGCACCCTCGTCCAGAGCGAGTACTGCTGCCCTCCCTGCTGGTCGGTCCAGAACACGTTTACCTGCAGTCGCTTAATCCGCCCTCCCACCTCGGACTGCTCGAGCAGCTCGTACTCATAGCCCGGGCTGCCGGGCACCGCCTGACGGCCCGCGGCCACGCTGGCTCCGAAGTTGCGGCGCAGGTCCTTCTCGGCCTCGGCCATCAGCGAGCCGGCCACCATAGTCGCCTGGTGGCGCAGGGAGCCCCCGCGATCAGCCCGGGCGGAATAGATCTCGGCGCTGACCAGGGCCAGCAGGGCCATGCCCATGATGCCCAGGCACAGAATCAGCTCGGCGAAGGTGAAGCCGCGGCGGGTCAAAGCACTCAGTAACTGTCGCCCGCGTAGTAGCGGTTGTCGGGCAGCACGTAGATGCCCGTGGCGATCACCGGAGCGTTGGCCCCGGGGCTGGGAAGCGGGCTGCGTCCGGCAAAGATCTGCTCGGGAGGGCCGGGCACCTGGCTGATCACCCGACCTGGCATGGCGGTGATGGAATCGAGATCCTCGATGAATTCGTCCTCGCCAAGGCTCAACGGCAAGCGCGCGTCCCACTGGGGGGGCTCTTCATCTTCCACCGAGCCAGGGTAGTAGCGGAACACGGTATCCACCCCGTCGCGCTGCCACAGGGCCATCAAGGTGCCATTCGGGCTGACCGTGAGCTGGCTCAGGGTGGGGGGTGACCCCGAGCCCGAGATGAGCTCCCCTCCGGAGGTGAAGACATCGGGCTGGGGAGCCAGCATCGTCGACCACCCACCCCCCGGAGTATAGCGGGCCAGCGAGCCGTCGGACAGTTGGGCATAGACGTTGTCGCTGTTGGCGGTAAAGGTTTGAATGGAGCCGCCGGGAGCTGGAGGCACGCGCTCGGATGCTCCGTCGGCGCCCATGAGCAGCAGGCCGTCCCCGTCCTCGACGACCATCGTTCCGTCCGTGCCGCCGATCCGGGCGCCCACCGTGCCCCTGGGCACGTAATCGTCGGGCATGCGAGTCAAGACCCAGTTGCCAGCGCTGCGATCGAAGCGGAACATGGTCGGGTAGTTCAAAAGTGGGGTGGGACTGCCCGTCATCCGACTTGTGGGCGGGGGCTCATAGATGGCCAAAAGGTCACCGTCAGCGCCAATTCCGTAGGCTGCAAAGGTGGCGATCTCGGCCGGAGCATCCAGGTCATCCAGGTCCACCAGCACCGGTTCCGTCTCGAACTGCGGGGGGTCGAAGGGAATCCCGGCATTGAGAATTTCCTTCTGTTGGAAGACCTTCTGGGGGAAGGGAGCAACGGGCTGCCAACTGGGGCTGGGCTCGTCCAACCCATACCACTTGAGGTCAGGAGGACCGGCGGCGCCCCCCGCATCGGTGTAGATGATCATCCCCGTCGCGATGGTCTTGACGATGGTGCGGCTGGACTGATAGCTCATCAGCTTGCCATTCACCGAGCAGATGACGTGCAGCACGTCCGGATTGCTGCTGTCTGGCTGACACCAGGTGCGGTAGGTGGCGCCGTCCACCTCGTCCTCGACCGGGCTGCCCGGCCCGTGAGTGTCGGCATAGCTCGAGTTCTCAAGTACCCGGGCGATAAAGAGGTTGACCTGACCACGGGTGGCATAGAGCTCGTGGGCCCGCTCGGCCTCGCCACGGGTGAAGCGCTGGCTGGTCTGGGCCTGCCAGGTCAGCACCGTGGACAGGAAATACAGAACCAGCGCCATGAAGAGCGCCGTGGGCAGGGCCATTCCGTGTCGTCTCGCTGCCTGCATCCCCCTGAACAGGTTAGCAAAGAAAAGGCGGCTCGGAAAGTCTGCGGCCGGGAATTTGGTCGATCGCTCGTGTCGTCGCTGGATGTCTTGAAGGTGTCACCTGCCTGTCACCGGGAATCGATAAGCTCCGCCGAACGTAAAGGAAACTGCTGAGAACCCTTCCGACCATGAAAGAAACCATCCTGATCGTCGAAGACGACGAGTCCATCGCCGAGTTTTTGACCGTCACCCTGAGCGGCGAGGGTTACCGCGTGGTCATTGCCCGCGACGGGCGCGAGGCGGTGGAGCGCTTCGAGCTCGAGAAGCCCGACGCCGTATTGCTCGACATGATGCTGCCCCGCCTGAGCGGGCTCGAGGTGTTGCGCACTCTGCGCCGCTCCTCCGAGACCCCCATCCTGATCGTGTCCGTCAAGGACAGCGAGTCGGACAAGGTCTCCACCCTGGAGCTGGGGGCCGACGACTACATCACCAAGCCGTTCTCGCCCCGCGAGCTGGTGGCCCGGCTGCGGACCAACCTGCGCAAGCGCGGCGGCGAGGTGCGCGTGCGCCTGGGCGACGTCGAGATCGACTGGCAGCGGGCCGACGTCTACAAGTCGGGCGTGCGCATCATCCTGACCGCCCGCGAGTTCGAGGTTCTGCGCGTGCTCTATGACCACCGCGAGCGTGTCCTGGGACGCGAGTCGCTGCTCGAAAAGGTATGGGGCTTTGATTTCGAGGGTGAGGATCGGGTGGTGGACACCACCATCAAGCGCCTGCGCAAGAAGGTGGGCTCGGAGCTGGTGGAGACTGTGCGCGGCCTGGGTTATCGCCTCTCGGTGGGTCGGTGATCCGCCGCCCCAACATCCGCCTTTGGGGGCCCTGGCTGCTGGTGGCCCTGACTCTGATCGCCAGCACCGGCCTGCTTCTGGCCCTGCTGCGCAAGACCGAGCGCGATGCCCTGGCCCAGTTGCAGGACGAAATGCTGAACAGCGCAACGGCCCTGGCCGAGCTGGCCTCGGCTCCCCTGGCCGAGGGCCGGGCCGAGGCCATCTGGCGCGAGCTGGTGGCCACCCAGAACGCCACCGGCTCCAGGGTGCGCCTGCTCGACCGAGAGCGCAACCTGGTGGCCGACTCGCTGGAGATCCCCTCCGATCGGCAGGCCTCGATCCGGTTCCGCCCCGAGATCGAGCAGGCCTACCAGGGCCGCTGGGCCGCTTACACCCGTTACTCGGACGAGACCGAGCGCTCGCTGGCTCTCTTCGTGGCCGTGCCCGTCTACTATGGCGAGGAGCTCGTGGGAGTGACCTACCTCTCCCACTCGACCGACGGCATCCTGCAGCGCCTGGGGGCCCTGCGCGCCAGCGCTCGAGACGGCCTGGTGGTGCTCACCTTTGGCGTCTTTCTGGCCGCTCTCTACGTCTCCGGTCACCTGCGCCGATCGGTCAAGAACCTGCGCAACCTGGCGCTGCGGGTGGCCGACGAGCCCGAGGAGATCGAGGTGCAGGGCGGCGGCGAGCTGGCCACCATCGGCGAGGGCTTCAACCGTCTCGTGCAGTCGCTCAAAGAGAAAGTGGCCCTGCTCGAAGACGAGAAGCTCAAGACCCGCCACTTCATGGAGGACGTGGCCCACGAGCTGAAGACCCCCGTGACCGGCCTGTGCGGCTCGGTGGAAGCCCTGATGCGAGGAGCCGACGGCGAAGCTCGCGAGCGTTTGTTGCGCAACCTCGAGCGCGAGTCGGGCCGGCTCTCCGAGCTCATCTCCCGGCTCATCGAGCTGCAGAAACTCGACTACTACGAGCTGAAGCTCGAGCGCTTCGAGCTGGTCTCGCTGCTCGAGACGGCGAGCGACAACTTCGAGCAGGAAGTGCGCAAGAAGAACATCACCCTGGACATCGTGGGACCCGACGAAATCGAGGTCATGGGGGACGCCGGCAAGCTGCAGCGCGTGGTGGAGAACCTGCTTGACAACGCCATCCGGGTCTCCCCGGTCGGCAGCCGGCTGGAGCTGGCCGTGGAAGAGCAAGAGGACACCGTGCGCGTGGCTCTGCGCGACGAAGGTCCAGGGTTGAGCCAGAGCGATCTCTTCGAGCGCCACCGGCGCACCGGCTCCTCTTCGACCCTGGGAAACCTGGGGCTGGGGCTGGCCATCGCCTCCGAGGTGGTGCGTCGCCACGGGCACGACCTGGGAGCCCGCCCGCGCGAGCAGGGCGGAACCGAGTTCTTCTTTAGCCTTTCCCGGCCCTAAACCTTGTTGAGAAATCATCGCACAGTCTATCCGAGGGAGTATGAAGAATGTACTCTAGGACAATCTCTTCCAGCCCCCGAATCATGGGCGATGCGAGTTCTTCGTTTTGCCGTCCTGCTGGGATTGCTGGCCCAGCTTGGTTGTGGAGCCATCATCCAGGGCGTCAAGGCCGGGATGGATGCCAACAAGCCTCCCCAGACCATCACCACGACCGACAAGCGGCTCTCGGTCGTGGTTCCCGGCGACTGGACCCGCGACGACAGCCTGCACGACGAGGCCGACCTGGGCGCCCACCAGAAGGTGAAAGAGCTCTACGTGGTGTTGCTCGACGAGAAAAAGGAAGACTTCGAGGATATGACGCTCGAGAAGCACGCCGAGCTGACCCTCTCGTCCATCGAGTCGAGCATGAAGAATGCTGAGCTCTCCAAGCCGGTCAAGCTTACCATCAATGGCTGCCCGGCCGTCCAGTATGTCATCAACGGCAGCGTGGACAACATCAAAGTGGTCTTCATCCACACCACCATCGAGACCGGCAAGAGCTTCTGCCAGATGCTGACCTGGACGCTCAAATCGCGCTGGGGCAGCCAGGAAGACGACCTGCGCAAGGTCATCGAGAGTTTCCGCGACCAGGATACCGCTTCCGCCCCTGCCAAGCCGGCCGCCGGGCAATAAGGCGCCGCACGGCGCCGTTCAACAGATTCTCTACAGTTGAGTGCGCGCAACTGTAGGAGTCCGCCCGGCAGGCTCGAAACGCCTTCAACCATGGACTGGCTTTCCGACCGGCTGCGCGAGCTGGGTATCGTGGAGAAGTTCGAGCAAGAGAGAGCTCTGCTCGAGCGCGACCAACAGCTCGAGGCCCAGGTCCTCAGCCTGGAGCAGCGCATTCCCAGCTGGGACCGGCTCAACGTGCTCCACCTCACCGCCGACGAAGTCAAGCTGAACGCCCTCAAGGCCGAGCATCGCAAGGTGCGCTCGGAGATCAAGGCGGTGGACGCCACCATCGAAGAGCAGCTGCGTGGCCTGCGTTACGAGACCATCGAGCTGGAGCTGGCCTCGGCCATCGAGCTCGGTCTGCGCCAGGCGCGCCGCGACCTGTGGCTCAATCCACCCCGCACCAGGCCTCTGGCAGCAAGCCTGCAGGCCCTGGCCGACAAGGTGCTGGCCCAGTTCGCTCCCGAGCTCGACTGGGAAGACGTGCTGCGCGGCTTGAGCGATGAGGCCGTCTGCCGCGAGCTGGCCGCCCGCGAGGCGCCCACCGAATGGCCGGCCGGCTATCCCCCCATCAACTCCCAGAGCCTCCGGCCCCTGGTGGCCCGCCAGCTCGGCCCGGCCATCTTTCCGCTCCTGAAGGCCCAGGCCGAGGTGGCCGCCAGGGTGGTCAAGCTGGAGGCCGAGCTGCGCGAGGTTTCCTCGGTCATCTCCGCCTTCGAGCGCATCAACGTGCTGGAGAAGAGCCCGGCCGAGGCCCGCGAGGAGGAGCTCAAGTTGCTCTTGTCCTCGTCGCGCAGCGAGCTTTTCCGCCGCAGCGAGGAGATCCGCGAGCAGGCCTACCGGGCCCTTTCGGCCTTCCCGCCCCTGGGCATCTACCTGCGGGCCATGGAGGCCCAGTCGCTGCTCGCTCGCGTGCGCATCGCCCACGAGGAGACTCTGGGAATCCAGGGCAAGGTGGTGATGGCTCCCGTGGTGGCCGCCCGCCACCTGGTCCTGGCCGCCCTGCGCCGACTGCACGAGGCTTTCCGCAGAGCCTTTCCAGCCATCAAGCTGCCCCGCGAATATGTCTCGCCCCCGACTCCCCCGGCCGGGCCTCTGAAGGCCTTCCTCGAGCAGGTGAACCGGGGCCATGCCTCCCGCCAGCGCGAGCGGGCGCTGAGCCACGCACTGATGGTGGCCTCCCTCCAGGCCGAGGCCAGCAAGACCAGGAAGCTGGTTTCCCCGGTCGACCAGCTGGCCTTCTGGAAGAGCAGCGAGCCCCAAAAGCGCCTGCTCGAGCTGAACCAGCGGCGCGAGTGGCACGAGCATGCTCTGCAAGAGGCCGAGCGAGCCCTGGTGCAGGCCACCCGCGAGGCAGCCCACGTCTTGCTGGGCTTCCGGCTGCGCGATGCGGCCCAGACCCTGGTGGAGGGCGTCAGCCGCATGCACACCGACGGCGGCAGCAGCCGCCAGCCCAAAAGCTGCCCCGTTCACAACCAGGAGCACTGCCTGCGCCTTTACCAGGCCCTGCTGGCCATCCTCAACGAGTACGGACTGCGCGGGACCTACCTCGACTTCCTCAAGCAGGTGGCCGCGGCCGTCCCCCTCGACCTGGAGGTCAAGCCCGACCCGGTGGCCGGCTATCCTCCGGTCTCCCCCACCCAGCTGGCCGGAATGCTGGCCCATCGACTGCAGGGCACCGACTTCCCGGCCATGGTGACCAACATGCACGAGCTGATCGCCACCGAGCAGCGCGTGGCGCAAGAGCTCGAGCAGGCCAGGAGCGAGGTGACGGTCTGGGACAGCCTGAACATCTTTACCGTCTCCCCTGCCGAGCGTCGCCGCGACGAGCTGGCCCGCCGACGCAAGCTGATCTCTCCCGACATCGCGCGATTGCAGAAAGAAATCGAAAGCCTGCTGGGCAGAGCCGCCGAGAGCTACCCTCCGGCCGCCCTCTACTTCAGCCTGCCCCAGGTCGAGTGGGCCATCCGCGCGGTAAGAGCCCAGTGCCACAGCTCCAGCCGCAAGTCCGGAAGTCGCTACTACCGGGTCTACCGCTGCGTGCTGTCGGGCAAGGCCACGGCCGACGCCGTGACCCAGCGCTGGGCCGCGGCGCTGATCAAGACCTACGGCGTGTTGCCCACCTACCACGCGCTGCTCGAGTCGTGGGAGCTAACCGGCCAGGGAGTCTGAGCCCGAGCGCCGAACCCACACGGCAACTCATCCGCGGAGGGGAAGACCTTTGTCCTGGGCCGTCCTGATCGTGGAGGATGATCCCACCCTGCGGGACATCCTGGTTACCACGTTGGAAGACTATGATCAGTACCTGGTCTATGGCGCCTCGAGCCCGTCCGAGGCGCTGGCCCTGGCGCGCGAGAACATCTTCGACCTGGTGGTCACCGACGTTCGCATGGATGAGATGGACGGCATCCAGTGCCTGCAGCAGATGCGCTTCATCCAACCAGACCTGCGCAGCATCGTGATCACCGGCTACGCCTCCGACGATGCTCCCGGGCGAGCCATCCGGGTGGAAGCAGAAGACTACCTCTTCAAGCCCTTCGGCATCGCCCAGTTCCTCACCGCCGTCGAGCGCGTGCTGGACGTCGAGAAGGAGAAAACCTTCTACGAGCAGGTGGTGGGCGCCGTCAACCACTCCCTCAAAGCTCTGGCCCGTCTGGCGGGCACGGCCATCTCGCAGGCCGAGCTGGCCTCCCTGGAGCGGCTGCGCGATCGGGCCTTCCAGAGTCTCTACGTGGCCATCCGCTCGGGAATGCTGGTGCAGGGGGATGGCCTGGGGATGTGGGACCGGCTTGAGCAGCTCGAGGCCGACCGCGAGCAGCTCAAGACCCCCGGCTTCCACGGCAAGGAGCGCCAGGCCCTGGCCGATGGCTACCGCCACGTGGTGGAGCTGATGGCTGCCTTGAGCCGGGCCGGCCTGCGGGCCCAGCCCACCACCCGCAAGCCCTACCAGGTGTCCGTGCCCGACTTCAACCGGTTCTTCCGGCGCATCAAATCCGGCGAGCTCTCGGTGGAGCAGGTCAAGCTGGCCCCCTTCCTGCGCCAGCTCTCGCCCGAGGCTCGTACCGCCAACCGCGAGCTGGAGGAGCTCTATGAAAAGGCCTGGGGAGCCGACGTGAAGACCCCGGTATCCTGACCGAATGCTCTTCACCTATCGCTGCCTCGACGAGGGAGGACGCGGCCGCGACGGGATCCTCGAGGCGACCTCGGAAGAGACCGTCCGAGCCGAGCTGACCCGGCGAGGCTGGCGGGTGGTGCGCATCACCCGAGTCCAGGCCGAGATGCTGCCCGAGGCCAGACTGCCCACCGGTCCGCCCAAAGTGCGCGCCCATCGCATGAGGGTGGAGAGCGCCGCTCCCATCATCACCCCCCCGGCCAAGACCAGGAAGGTGCCCTCGCTCAAGTCGCTGGCCCTCTTCACGGTGCAATTCGCTACCCTGCTCCGGGCCAACGTGCCCATGAGCCGCTCGCTGGCCGCCCTGGCCCAGGGCGACGACCCGGCCATGAGCCAGGCGGCCTACGAGGTGCTGACCCAGGTCGACTCGGGCCGTCCCCTGTCGGTGGCCATGGCCCGCCTGCCGCGCGTATTCAACCCGGTCTACGTCAGCATGATCCGGGTGGCCGAAAGCACGGGAGCCCTCTACGAGGTACTGAGCGACCTGGGCGAGTTCCTGACCCGGCTGCAGAGCCGTCAGTCGCGGCTCCTGGCCGCGCTGAGCTATCCCTTTTTCGTGCTGCTGCTCACCTTTTGCATGCTGGCTTTCCTGATCACCTCGATGCTGCCCCGCTTTCTGGATGCGGCCGGCCAGACTGGGGCCGACGTGCCGGCCCTGACCAAAGCGGTCATGGCCCTGGCTCATCCAGCTTTCTACCTCATCCCGCTGGGCCTGGTGCTGGCCATCGCCACCTGGTGGTATGTGGCCCGCCATACCCCCTCGGCGCAGCTCTTCTTCTCGCGGCTCACCTACGAGTTCCCCATCACCGGCTATGTCATGCGCACCGACCTTCTGATCCGCCTGTGCCGCAGCCTGGGCCAGATGCTACGCACCGGGGTCACGCTGGACACGGCCCTCAAGCTGCTGCGCGCCGGAGGCACCGGCTACCACAAGTTCGACGCCGCCCTCAAGGCCATGCACGAGGAGATCGCCCACGGCGTGGAGGTCTCTCAGGCCATGACCCACGCCGGCGATTTCTCCCCCGTGCTGCTCGGCCTGGTGACCAGCTTCGAGAACGTGGGCAATCTCGATGCCGCCTTCCTGCGCTACTCGGAGATGACCGAGCTTGATCTGGACAACTACCTCGACTCGCTCTTGCAGCTGATTGAGCCGGTGCTGCTGGCCTTCCTGGGCGTGGTGGTGGGAATCGTGATGCTGGCGGCCTTCCTGCCGATCTACCAGCTGATGCAGAGGGTCTAAAGTGCTACACCAGAGGCGCTGCACTTTAGAGCGCGCTCGCCAGATTGTGCTCAAGGGCACGACCAGATGGAGAGCCCATTAGCGTGCAACGAGTCGGACCCGTCTCTTTGCTGAGTCTGGTGCTGTGCCTGGTCATGCTGGGCGGCAACCTGGCCCGTGGCCATCCGCCGGGAGAAGTCTTGCTCTTTGACGGGCTGATCCACGGCCCGCTGGCGGCGGCGCTCCTGGCCGGGGTAGCGGTGCTGCTGGAGCTACGCGCCCCCCGCCTGGAGGCCTTCGGCTTCCTCTCGGGGGCCAGCGCGCTGGTGCTGGCCATGGCCATGACCCCGCTCGGGCCGGCCCTGGCCGCCCTGGTCGGTTGTGGAGCCCTGGTGGCCCGCAGTCTGCTGCGAGGACGCCCCGAGCTGGCCGGACGACTGCGGGAGGCCGTGGCCGACGCCCTCCCGCTGCTGGCCGCCATCTCGCTGATCGGGGCCGGCTTCCCTCCCTGGGGGGTGCTGCTCGCCTGGCTGGGCCTGAGCATCTTCTTTCCGGGTGTTCTGGCCAGCGAGCTCACCGCCGACGAGAACCTGGCCTGGGGACAGGCCCGCAGCCGGTTGACCTGGGCCCTGCCCTGCCTGGCCCTGCTGGTGATCCCCCTGACCGGGCCACAGGTCGTCTGGCTGCTTCCCGCGCTCATCTTCTTCCAGGAGCTCCTGCTCCCGCTCTCCTCCGGAGAGCTGGTGCAAAGGCGCGAGCGTGACTCACTCGAGCGGCGCCTGGAGGAGAGCGCCAACCGGCTCGATCAGCTCCAGTACCAGCTCGAGCACGTCCACCTGGTGGCCGTCAACAAGGCCCAGGAGCTGCGACGCCTGGAGCGGGTCACCCGCTCGCTGACCCGCAGCGAGGCCGTAGCCAGCACCGCCGAGCTGGTGCTGGACATGGTCAGCCAGACCACACCTCGGGCCGAGAGCGTGGTGCTTTTTTTGGTCCAGGAAGGCCGGCTCTGGCCTCTCAGCTCGCGCACGCCCTACCAGACGCGTCTGGAGAACGCCAGCCTGTTGCAGCTTGGTGAGCCCTGCGTGGAGGAGGCCATGCGCACCGGCCAGCCGGTCTACACGACCGGCCAGACCAATCCCTCGCGATTGTTCCAGGGCGAGTCCGTGGGCCTGGCCATGCCGCTCGATGGCTACGTGCTCTACGTGGGCAGCAACGATCCCGAAGGCTTCCCCGAGGAGACCCGCGACCTGCTGGCGGTGGTGGGGGCCCAGACCCTGGTGGCCCTGCAGTCGGCCCGCCGCCGCCAGGCCGAGCTGGAAGCCCTGGAGATGCACCGGGCTGCCCATGAGCGCTTGCAGGGCTGGGTAGAGCGGTTGGCCTCGCTGCTGGAGGGCACTCGCCTGGTGGCCGGCACGCTGGAGCTGGATGAGATGGCCGTGCGGGTGGAGCAGATGGTGGCCCAGGTGGTGGCCCACAACTGGGGCATCCTGCTGGCCAGAAAGCCGGACGGATCGCTCGCTCCCCTGCGCTTCTGGGGAGACACCCCCGACCGGGCCGCCACGATCAGCCTGGCCGAGACCATCCGGACCAACCGCCGTCCCCTTCTGCTCGACGACATCACGAAATCGCGCTTTGCGCCCCTCGTGGCCGGCCAGCGCAGCCTGGTGGGGGTGCCCCTGCTGGTGGAGAGCGACTGCCTCGGCGTGTTGATCCTGACCGCTTCCGAGGCCGGTGCCTTCAGTCGCGAAGATCAGGACCTGCTCTTTCTGATCGGCTTTCTGTCGGCCGTGGCCTACTCCAACGTGCGCCATCACCAGGACCTCAAGGACGCCCAATCTCAGCTCTTGCAGACCAGCAAGCTGGCGGCCGTGGGTCAGTTGGCGGCGGGAGTGGCCCACGAGCTCAATACCCCCCTGGCGGCCATCCGGCTGGCGGCTGAGGGGGCCCAGCTCAAAGCCGACCGCCCCGACATCGTGGTCAAGCGATTGGAGAAGCTCCGAGCTGCCACCGACCAGGCCCAGAAGATCGTGAGCAACCTGTTGATCTACTGCCAGGGTCGCGAGGCTCCCACCTTCCAGGACGCCGACCTGAACCAGGTGGTGGAGGATACCCTGGGCCTGCTTCGCTACCAGCTCAATCAGGACAAGATCGAGCTGACCGTGGAGACCAGCGAGGTGCCCTCGGTGCAGGGCAACCCCAGCCAGCTGCAGCAGGTGGTGACCAACCTGCTCATCAACGCACGCGACGCCGTGTCGGGCCCGGGGGGCCGCTCGCGCCGGGTGCGAGTGCGCACCTGGCGCGGCTCCAACGAGGTGTTCTTAAGCGTGGAGGACGACGGGCCGGGTGTGCCGGCTGAAGTCGTGCCCCACCTCTTCGAGCCTTTCTTCACCACCAAACCCGTGGGCAAGGGCACCGGACTGGGCCTGTCGGTGAGCCACCAGATCGTGGCCCAGCACGGGGGACGTCTGGAGTATGCCGATGGAGGCGCGGGGGCGCGCTTCGTAGTGCGGCTGCCGATCGGGTCAGCGGGATAGGCGATTGGCCAGCACCGCAAACCAGCGCTGACTCTGGTCGACCAACTTGCCCTCGGCGTCGGTGGCCAGGGTCTTGAGGCTGACCGAGTCCTGCACATTGCCGCCGATCACGTCGATCTCCCCGGGCCGCACGGCCACCACCAGGTCGCCGTGCGATTTGTAGACCTCGCGCTGGCGGTCGAAGTCGATGCCCTCCTCGCGGGCGTAGCAGACGATGTCCCCCACCCGGGGGGCCCGCTCGGACAGGCGATAGGCCCAGAAAGCGTAGCGGGGGTCTTGATTATTGCGTGCCCGGATGGCGCGACGGATATAGTGAGCGTGCCACTCGGAGTATTCGAAGCGATCCCCCAACCCGGCCTTGCGCATTACGTAGGAGATGAAGGCCGCCGACCAGGGCTCCTGGGTGTCCTTGCCGGTCCAGTTGAGGTTGACGCCCTCTTTCCAGTAGAGCGCCACCCGGTCGGAGTAGACGTCCTCGCTCTCCTTGTGGCCCTCCTGGACGATCTTGCCTGCCACGATGGTCTGGCGACCGAAGTATTCCCACTCCTGATGAGCGATGGCCAGCATGCGACCGGTCGGCGTGTCGGCCTGGCCCAGGGCGACAAGCAGCAGGCAGAGGAGCAATCGAGTGCGCATGCCGGGCAGTATAGCAAGAGTGCTGACGAGGCGCCAGTCAGGGCGGAGGAGGATGACCTTCCTGCGCGTGGTGGTTCAACGGCGCCCCGCCAATTCATTCAACGCGTGCCTCGGAGCAAAGCGCAGAGTTGGGCCCGCAAACTGCCGAGAACTTGTTCTGCGCCGTGTCAAGATGAAGGGGCCGACTTCTGCGCGCAGCGAATCATCAGGCTAAGGTCTTAGCCAATTCAAGGGGGTGAAGGCATGCTCCGTTCAAAGTCATTGAGCATCGGCCTGCTGCTCCTGGTGTTGCTCTGCGCGCCAGGCCAGGCCCAAAAACCGAGCTACAACACCGCCGTCAAGCAACGGGAAGCCCTGCTTGGCGAGCTCAGGGCAGAGCTCGCCAATCTCCCCGCACTGAACGAAACCGTTACGATCCTCGAGAGCCAGCTCCAGGCGCTAGAGAGCGGGAAGAAGCCGCCCAAGAAGACCCTTCCCCGGGTCGATTCTCCCCGCAAGCTGAGCACCGTCCAGCCGGTGAGCTACGCCGATTACAAGCCCAAACAGCAGTCCGAGCTTCAGGCTCTGGATGGTGAAATCCAGCAGCTCCAGGCGATGATGCCGGTCTTGGAAGAGCGTCGTGCGCGCATCACAAAGCTAAATGAGCAGATCGCCCTGGCCAAGAGCAGAAAATAGGGGAATTCTTTCGGGCCCGGAGCTTGAAACAGAGAGAAGGCCCTGGCGGCTCGTCGCTCCTGGTGCCAGGGTCAGCGCACGAAGCTGGTGAAACCGAGCTCTCCCCCGAGCACGGTCAGTGTGCCGGTCGAGCGGTCGAGCACCACCTCGTTGCTGCGGCTGCCACCCTGGCCCGGCTCGCCGGTCCATTCCAGCTTGTAACGAGAGACCCCATCCTGGCTGGTGTAGTCCACCCGGGCACCGTTTCCCAGCACCTGCACCAGCGCGTGAAACTCGGCCTGCGGAGCGGCCTCCTTCCACCGGTTGGGCGTGTAGGGCTGGTAGCTCCCGGGCTCAAAGCTCAAGTTGCCGTCGACCTCCACCGCCTGCATGAGCCAGGGGTGATCGCCCGGCACCGCCTGGTGATCGCAAAGCGCCACTCGCCCCGGCTCGTCCCGGCGATGGTCATTCGAGCCCTCGTCCTGGCGGGCGAACACGTCCATCAGGGTGTGCACCTGCGAGACGACCGTCTCGGCCCGGCGCAGCGCACCGGCGCGGCGAGGATCGTAAAGACCTGGATTGCTCAGCGAGACGGCTTCCATGTCTTGATTATGCCTTGCCGGGCTGAAAAGAGTCTGCATTGTGACTCAGAGCACAGGCCTGGAGTAAGTCCGCTCACATCTTGAGCCACGGGCGCGGGTGTAAGGTCTCCTCTGGATATGTCCTCAAGACACCAAGAAGGAGATCTATGCGCAATCCTACGTTCTTTCTCGTCCTTCTCTGGTCGCTCTGGTTGACC